>CAVBHX010000005.1:0-88354 GCA_963595255.1 bacterium | reverse complement strand
CTGACGCCCTTATAACTTCTTCATCGCGGAATCTTAGCCCGCAACAGGATACCAAGTCTTTCTCATGGACCGGGGTAAGCCACGATGATGAACTAAATAGAAATTTCCTCCGCATGCGCAAGCGCCGCCGATATATTCGGACAGAAATTCTCCCGTCCAACCAGCTCCACGAATCCGGCCTTCTCCATAACCTTCATCGGCTGTTCATTCACATGCGAGAATACCAGCGTAATTCCTTTATTTTCACATGCTTTTGTCAGGTTAAATAATGCGTTCATCGCGGTACTGTCGATTGCCGGAACACTTCGCATACGAAGAACCAGGCAGGTCGTAAAGTCTTTGACAACGATGTGCTCGATCGCATCTGCAGCACCAAAGAACAATGGCCCGGTGATCTCATAGACACGGATCTGCAGTGGAAGCTTCTTCAGATGTGCATCCACATCCGGTGTATCATCGTCCACGTAAGTCCAGCCATCGACATGCGTTTCCTCACTCATACGCTTGATGAAGAGAAGACATGCAAGCACCATGCCGATCTCGATCGCAACTACAAGATCGAACAGGATCGTGAGAATGAAAGTTGCAAATAACACGATGATATCACTTTTCGGTGCAGTGCGGATTAAGTGTACGAATGTACGCCACTGGCACATATTGTATGCTACGATAAACAGGATTGCTGCGATGGTCGGCATTGGGATCATTCCGGCGAATGGCATCAGTACGACGAGTACGATGACCAGTGTGATGGAGTGAACCATTCCGGCAACCGGTGTGCGTCCGCCATTTTTGATGTTGGCAGCGGTTCTTGCAATCGCTCCTGTGGCAGGGATACCTCCGAATAAGGCAGAGGCGATATTACCGGCACCCTGGGCAACCAGTTCCATGTCGGAACGGTGCTTTCCGTTGATCATTCCGTCTGCGACGACGCAGGAAAGAAGTGATTCGATCGCAGCAAGCACAGCAATGGTAAATGCATTTGGAAGCGCATTTTCTATAATGTGCAGATTCACAGCCGGCAGATAAAATGCCGGAAGCGAATTACTGATCGTGTAAAGATTTTCAATTGTAGATACCTTAAGCGGCAGGAACTTTACCATCAGGATTCCGATGATAACGGCGATCAGGGAACCCGGGATCTTTTTGAAGATCACCGGTGAGATGATCAGGATCGCAAGGCTTACGATACCGACGATCAAAGTAGCGGTATTCATGGTAGAAATATTTTCAATAAATGCTTTGAATTTTTCTGTGGTTTCAATTGGCTTTACGCCGTCCGGATAAGTGACTCCGAAGAAATCTTTTAACTGTCCGATGACGATCGTAACGGCAATTCCGGATGTGAAGCCGGTTGTGATCGTATACGGAATGAATTTGATCAGGCTTCCGAAGTGACAAAGGCCCATCAGGATCAGGAAGATACCTGCAAGGATGGTTGAAATCACGAGCCCGTCCAGTCCGTCTTTGGCGACAATACCCGCAACGATGGTTGCAAATGCGGCAGTCGGTCCGGCAATCTGTACACTGCTTCCGCCAAGTGCAGAGATAACAAATCCCGCAACGATGGCCGTGAAGATTCCGGCTTCCGGTCCGACACCGGAGGCCAGTGCAAGTGCAATGGACAGCGGAAGTGCGATGATCGCAACGATGATTCCGGCGGTCACATCTTTTACAAACTGGGTACGGTTGTAAGATTTCAGTGAAGTCAGTAACATTGGTTTCAATGAATTCATGTGTAAATTTACCCTCTCTCTTTTGTTTTATTCCTCTAATCTATAAAAACAACTTTAAAAGTATATCATAGGAAGAAAGCCGAAGGGGACGTGTTTGCATTTATATACAATCTTGTGGGAAATATATAGAGTTGTACGCGGAAAAAAGCTTGAAATTCATGGTACGAAAGTCTATAATATGTTGCGGGCAGTTATGATACTGCACACGATAGTTAGAAAATCAATGATAAAATTCAACAAAAAAGGCAGGTGAACAGAATGGACGGTTGCGATAGTCATGGGCGAAGTTGCAGCATAGGATGGAAATTAAAAAGTTTATTAAGCAACAGTCGATTCTGTTTGAGTTAATTGCTGTACATTTAAGAGAAGCTCCAAGCGGTAGGTTCTCGGTACAGGCATCATAGATTTCTTTTATTTCTTATCCTATTTCCCAATGAGTATTACAAGTGAATAATAGCAGTCGTTTCATGGAGGATATGATCGTTACATATCCTGCAGTGTGTTTATGGTGAAGAAAACCGGAAAATGTATGTCCGGTTATAGTGCACTAGGAAAAGGATAGGAGGTAAAGATATGGAAAACAAAGATTACACAGTCGAGATACTGGAAATCATCAGAAGTAATACATCACCAGGTATTATGAGAAGCAGACTGGAAGATTATCATGCAAATGACCTTGCAGAAGTATTTCCACAGCTGAAAGTATTAGAGAGAAGAAAAATCTGCAGAATCCTGGATCTGGACATGCTTTCTGATATCTTCGAGCATATCGACGAACAGGAAGCAGCAGAATATCTGGATGAGATGGATATCAAAAAAGCAGCGGCGATCCTTTCGGCAATGGAGACGGATGCAGTTGTGGATGTTCTGCAGATGATTCCGAAAGAGAAGAAAAATCTGCTGATCGAATTAATGGATGACGATGCCAGAAAAGATATGGCAATCATCGCTTCCTTTGATGAGGAAGAGATCGGAAGCAGAATGACAACGAACTGCATCATGATCCGTGAGAATCTGACGGTGAAGCAGGCAATGAGCAGTCTGGTAGAACAGGCAGCAAAGAACGATAACATTTCTACGTTATTTATGGTAACGG
This sequence comes from bacterium, assembly GCA_963595255.1. Lineage (GTDB taxonomy): Bacteria > Bacillota > Clostridia > Lachnospirales > Lachnospiraceae > Dorea_A. The sequence continues at coordinate 85,522 of CAVBHX010000005.1, read as the reverse complement.
AAGATAATACATTTTACGGAGCAATGGATCTGAAAGATCTGATCATCGCAAGAAGAGAGTCTCCGTTAGAAGATCTGATCGCGACATCGTATCCATATGTATATGGAAATGAGCTGATCGATGACTGTATCGAAAGATTGAAAGATTATTCCGAGGATTCCATCCCGGTACTGGATAATGACAACAAGCTTCTCGGAGTCATCACATCCCAGAGCATGGTAGACCTGGTCGATGATGAGATGGGTGAAGATTATGCGAAGTTCGCCGGTCTGACCGCAGAGGAAGATTTGAAAGAACCATTAAGAGAAAGTATCAAGAAGAGACTTCCGTGGCTTCTGGTACTGCTGGGACTTGGAATGGTCGTTTCATCCGTAGTCGGTCTGTTTGAAGAAGTGGTAAGTCAGCTTACGATCATCATGTGTTTCCAGTCACTGATCCTGGATATGGCAGGTAACGTAGGTACGCAGTCACTGGCCGTAACGATCCGTGTACTGATGGACGAGTCACTGACCGGAAAGCAGAAGGCAGAACTGGTATTTAAGGAAATGAAGATCGCATTTTCGAATGGATCGATTCTTGGAATACTGTCGTTTGCATTGATTGGTCTATATATTGCATTATTTAAAGGCAAGACATTCGTATTTGCATATGCGGTATCCGGATGTATCGGAGTGTCACTGCTGTTGGCAATGGTGATCTCAGGAGCGGTTGGAACGTTGATTCCGTTGTTCTTTAAGAAGATTCATGTAGACCCGGCGGTTGCTTCGGGACCACTTATCACAACGGTCAATGACCTTGTGGCAGTTGTATCTTATTACGGACTGAGCTGGATCTTCCTGATCAATATGATGCATCTGGTTGGCTAGTTTAAGTTACAGTTAGAATGATAGTTAGAATAAAGACAGATAATCATGGACATTAAAGATTTAAAAGTATTTCATACAATAGCAAAAGAAGAAAGTATTGCAAAGGCATCCCGTACTCTCTATATGACGCCTCAGGGGATCAGTAAGATCGTAAAAAACTTGGAGGCAGAGATGGGATGCCGTCTCTTTACACGTAATAAATCCGGCATGCAGCTCACAGAAAGCGGAAGACGTTTTTTAGAATATGCGGATAAGGATATCGAAGATTATTATCAGGTGAAGAAGGATATCCTGCATATAGAACAACGACAGCGCAAAGTAGTAGATCTTTTGGCGGCATATGGAATCATCCGTATGGTGACGCCGGACTGTATTGCGGAATTTTGTAAGAAATATCCGGATATAGAATTCCATTACAGGGAGTACCCGGATCTGCAGGTAGAGCGCCTGTTTGCGGAAAATGAAGGAAATGTTGCGTTTTCCATCGGAGAATTTGATGAGGAGTTATATCATGTAGTTCCGTTGGAAACGTTTCCGATTAAGCTTCTGGTAAATGAACAGGATCCGTTAAGTGAACAGGAAAGTGTGACAATTGAAGATTTAAAAAACAGGCCGCTATATATTGAAAGCAGTCAGTTTGCAATCTATCATCTGATCATGCGTAAATGTGAAGAAGCCGGGTTCCAGCCAGACATTGCATTTCAGACCAGTGGGTTCAGTTTGTGTCATAAGATGGTGAAGGAAAATAAAGGCATATCCGTGACGGTGGATTTTGTCTTTGACGATATGAAAGAACAAGGGCTGAGACTGATCCCATTTTCGGATGATGTGTATGAGTGGAAGGCATGTATGATTACCAGAAAAGAAGAAACGGAGAATGAAGCAGTACAGTGTTTCCGGCAGTTTATACAGGAATGGATTGGGAAAATTAAGAGTAAAGAGATTATCCGGTAGGAACCTGAACCAGACAGGATGTGGATAACACATAAGAAAAAAGTTGATATAAAGTAACAAAAAGTTGAGGATAAGCCATAAATTCTACATTGTCAACAAATTGACAGTGGAAGATTTATGGCTTTTTTGTATAGAAATTTTCTAAAATAGACAGATTGAATAAGTCGGAGAATCTATAGATAATCCCACTTTAACAAATAAATTTTGTATAGCTATAATATAAATATATGGGCATTGGGGAATGCCCGGAGAAGATTTATTCTTAATTTATTTTAGGAGGTATTCATTTATGAACATCGGAGTAACAGAAATCAGCCCAAGAGCGGTGCAAAGAGCAGCAGAGAAGAATTTTAAAAGTGGATATTACTGTTGTGAGGCACTGATGTGCACGATTCGTGACGAATTCAAACTGGACGTACCGAAAGAAGTTATCGCAATGTCATCCGGTATGGCTGTCGGAGCAGGAAAATCAGGATGTGCCTGTGGTGCATTTAACGGAGGACTGCTTGCACTTGGAATGTTCTTTGGAAGAACAGAGCAGGATGGACCAACGAATCCAAAGAGTATCAAATGTATGGAACTTGTGCATGAACTGCACGACTGGTTCAAGAAGGCCAACGGAAAGAATGCCATTTGTTGCAGAGTCTTGACAAAAGAATTCAACATGGGACAGGGCGAGCACAAAGAACAGTGCATTTATTTCACAGGACTGTGTGCATGGAAGGTAGCGCAGATCGTCTGTCGAGAGCTGGGCATCAAGAACCTGGATGAGATTGATGAACCGGCAGAACGTCGTGCAATTGCAGATATCTAAGAAACAAAAAGATCCAGACTAGAAAGGAAGACAAGAAATTATGAAAGACGTAATCAAAAAAGTACCGATTCCAATCTGCGGAGTCATGCTTGGAGCAGCGGCTCTTGGAAATCTGCTCCAGAGCTATTCCGAAGGAATCCGTTATGTGTGCGGTGTATTTGCAGCATTTTTGCTGGTCCTGGCACTTCTGAAACTGATCATGTTCCCGGGGGCCGTGAAGGAAGATATGAAGAATCCGATCATGGCAAGCGTATCCGGAACATTTCCAATGGCACTTATGATCTTAAGTACCTATGTAAAACCATTCATTGGACAGGCGGCTTATTATATCTGGCTGTTCGCGATCGCATTACATATCGTACTGATCATTTACTTTACTGTAAAATTCGTATTCAAACTGCAGATGCCAAAGGTATTCGCAAGTTATTATATTGTATACGTAGGAATTGCTGTTGCGGCAGTTACAGCACCTGCTTATGAGAAACTTGCGATCGGAAGTGCAGCTTTCTGGTTTGGATTTGTAACGCTGGTCCTTTTACTGATCTTAGTTACCTACCGTTATGTGAAGGTAAAAGAAGTACCGGATCCGGCAAAACCACTGATCTGTATCTATGCGGCACCGACAAGCCTTTGCATCGCAGGATATGTACAGTCTGTCATGCCAAAATCTTACGGATTCCTGATGGGAATGTTTGTGGTTGCAACGGTGATCTATATCTTTGCTCTGGTGAAAGCAATCGGTTATCTGAAGATGCCATTCTTCCCAAGTTATGCGGCATTCACTTTCCCATTCGTCATTAGTGCGATCGCTTCAAAGCAGACGATGGCATGTGCAATGAATATGGGACATCCGATGCCTTTCCTGAAATATGTGGTATTGATCGAGACGATCATTGCGGTTGTTCTGGTTGTGTATACGTATATCCGTTTTATGGGATTTATCTTTGGCGGGAAGAAATAAGTTATTGTAGAAGAAAAATATTTGAAAGAATGATATAAAATATTGAGAGCGCCGGATGTAAGATTGCATCCGGCATTTTCTTTGTATTCAATAATAAAGTATTCATAGAAATTACTGATAATAGCGTTTTCTTAGTTGTGCAGAAAGTGTTACACTATACAAGAAAGAATATTCAGAAAGTCTCAGGCAGGAAGGATATTCATTAGAAAATTAAGAACGAAAGAAAGGTTTACAAAAAATATGGTAAAGATAGATCTGATCACCGGATTTTTAGGTTCCGGAAAGACAACATTTATAAAAAAATATGCAAAGCATCTGATTGACAAGGGAGCCAATATTGGAATCCTGGAAAATGATTACGGTGCGGTTAATGTAGATATGATGTTATTAAAGGACCTGGAAGGTGAAAAGTGCGAACTGGAGATGATTGCCGGAGGATGCGATGCAGACTGCCACAGAAGACGTTTCCGTACGAAGCTGATTGCAATGGGAATGTGCGGTTATGACCGGGTAATTGTGGAACCGTCCGGTATCTATGATGTGGATGAGTTCTTTGATGTATTAAGGGATGATCCGATCGACAGATGGTATGAGATCGGCAATGTGATCACAGTTGTTGATGCGAAGCTGGAATCAGACTTGTCGGATGAGGCAGACTATCTGTTGGCTTCCGAGGCTGCAAATGCGGGATGTATCGTACTTAGCAGAAGCCAGGAAGCAACCGAAGAAGAGATAAAAAATACGATAGAACATCTGAATCATGCAATGGAAAAAGTACAGTGCAACAGAAGATTCCGGGATGAGATTTTTGCAAAGGACTGGGAGACATTTGAAAGTGCAGATTATGAAAAGCTGTTAGCCTGTGGTTATGTGCCGGAGAATTACCGTAAGATGTATATCGAAGAAGGAGAGACGTTCAAATCTTTGTATTTTATGAATCTTGATAAGACAAAAAACGAGATAATAGAGGCGGCAGAGAAGATATTTGCTGATAAAGAATGTGGAAAAGTATTCCGTATTAAGGGATTCTTAAGGGATGATGATAAATGGATGGAACTGAATGCTACCCATCAGGAGATGCGGCTGGAGCCGATCGCGGAAGGACAGAAAGTCGTAATTGTGATAGGGGAAAACTTAAATGAACAAAGAATAGGAACATTCTTTGTGTAAAGTGCAGAACCAGTGGTGTATTCCACCGGTTCTGCAAAAATGCGGACTGCATGAAATCGTTCCATGCCATTCTTATTGTGCTTCCGCGAGCTCTTTCATTCTCTTTTTGATCAGTTCTTCAATCCGTTCCAGTTCGGCAAGATCCTCTTCCTGTTCAATGAATGTAGCGATCATAGCCGAAGTAGAACTATTTCCAATAATATTTTTATATTCCGCATCAAAATATACGTCTCTGGAAATGAGCGGACGGTAACTGCGGCTTAATACCGTTCCACTGTATACAATATCGGCTATTTCTACCAGATTCTCTTTTAACAGGACACGAAGAGAAGCCTGTACCGTATTAATGTTCATGGAACTTTCGGCTTTTACAATGTCGGAAGCAACCAGAGGAGTGCCTGCATCCCAGAGTATTTTCATGACGTCTAATTGTTTTTGGGACAAATTTCGTATCATTATACATTCCTTCTTTCCAATGATATCCGGGGATAATTTTTTGTCGCTCTGATATTATTATATAAGTAAATGCTTGTGAATTCAACAAGAATGTATAATAAGGTATTGTTTGAGTTAAAATAAATTGATAGATTGCATATACGATGATAGATTAATTATATAATGAAAGAAAAAAGAGGAGTGAAGAAATAATCATAATAAGAATGTTAATAAAATAACTAAATAATTTTGTTGAAACGACACAAAATTAATGCATATTAACGAAAGAAAATGAAAAAAGAATTGTGTATAATAGATGAAAAGCCAAAAAATGACCAAATGTCATTGAAAAAAATTGTGCACTGTGATATAGTAAGCATAGTTGAACAAGGGAGCTGAGATAGGAGAGCGAATACAAGTAATCACACGATTACTTTTAGTCGCGCTCCTTTTTTTGAAAATTATTTCAGAATATAATAGAATAAATATATAGCATAGACGTTCAGCAAATAGGAATGAGGATGGAATAAGATGAATCAGATATTTTACGATGCGGTCGGCAATAATCCGATTATTGCAGCTGTGAAGAACATGAAGGATATAGAAGTAAGTTGCACGATAGAGGAGATACAGGTGATTTTCATATTGTTTGGAGATGTCTGTTCGATAGATCGGATCGTAAAGAGAGTAAAAGATGCAGGAAAGGTTGCGATGGTACATGTAGATCTGATCAGTGGCCTGAGTCCGAAAGAAGTTTCGGTAGAATATCTGAAAGAACATACAGAAGCAGATGGCATTATATCAACAAAGCCATCACTGATCAAGAAAGCAAAAGAACTTGGGATGTATACGATCCTCAGATATTTTCTGTTGGATTCCATGGCATTTGAGAATATCAGACAGCAACAGCATATAGTAAGACCGGATTTCATAGAAGTACTTCCGGGAGTGATGCCAAGAGTGATCAAAAGAATCTGCGGTTCGGTAAAGACACCGATCATAGCAGGAGGACTGATCACAGACAAAGAAGATGTAATGGCTGCATTATCAGCCGGAGCAATTGCAGTATCATCGACCAATCATCAGGTATGGAAGATGTAATGGCTGCATATGATGAAACAGAATATTTAATTGCTTATGGGGAGCAATTCAAATAGAACGCATGCGAAAAAAAGTAACCAGTAAAAAGTAAGAGAGAAATCAGGAGGAAATGAACATGGCAAAATATGTAATGGCGTTAGATGCAGGAACTACCAGTAACAGATGTATTCTGTTTAACGAAAAAGGTGAGATGTGCAGTGTGGCACAGAGAGAATTCACACAGTATTTCCCGAAACCGGGCTGGGTAGAGCATGATGCAGATGAGATTTGGGCAAGTATGCTTGGTGTTGCGGTAGAAGCAATGAATATGATCAATGCAGAAGCAGAGGATATTGCAGCAATCGGTATCACAAACCAGCGTGAGACAACAATCGTCTGGGACAAAGAGACAGGAGAACCGGTACATCATGCGATCGTATGGCAGTGCCGCAGAACATCAGAATATTGTGATTCCTTAAAAGAAAAAGGATTAACAGACAAATTCCGTGAAAAAACAGGACTGGTCATTGATGCATACTTCTCAGGAACAAAGGTAAAATGGATCCTGGATAATGTGCCGGGAGCAAGAGAAAGAGCAGAAAAAGGAGAATTGTTATTCGGTACAGTTGAGACATGGCTGATCTGGAAACTGACCAAGGGCGCAGCACATGTGACAGATTATTCGAATGCATCTCGTACAATGTTATTTAACATCAATACACTGGAGTGGGATGATGAGATCCTTAAAGAACTGGATATTCCGAAATGTATGTTACCGGAACCAAAACCATCAAGCTGCATCTACGGAGAGGCTGATCCATCTTATCTCGGCGGACCGATTCCGATCGCAGGAGCAGCAGGAGACCAGCAGTCAGCATTATTCGGCCAGACATGTTTTAACGCAGGAGAAGCAAAGAATACATACGGAACAGGATGCTTCCTTCTGATGAATACAGGAGAAAAACCGGTATTTTCTAAAAATGGCCTGGTTACAACCATTGCATGGGGATTAGATGGCAAAGTCAATTATGCACTGGAAGGTTCCATCTTCGTAGCAGGAGCTGCAATCCAGTGGTTAAGAGATGAACTTCGCATTATTGATTCTGCACCAGATTCTGAATATATGGCAAAGAAAGTAAAAGATACCAACGGATGTTATGTAGTACCTGCATTTACAGGACTTGGAGCACCACACTGGGATCAGTACGCAAGAGGAACGATCGTAGGAATCACACGTGGAGTAAACAAATACCATATTATCCGCGCAACACTGGAATCACTGGCATATCAGGTAAATGATGTTCTGGTAGCAATGAAAGCGGATTCCGGAATTGATCTTGCAGCACTTAAGGTTGACGGCGGCGCAAGTGCTAACGATTTCCTGATGCAGACACAGGCAAATATCATCAACGCTCCGGTAAACCGTCCGCAGTGTGTAGAGACAACTGCAATGGGAGCTGCTTATCTTGCAGGTCTTGCAGTCGGATACTGGGAAAGCAAAGAAGATGTCATTAAGAACTGGGCAATCGACAGGACATTCGAGCCTAAGATCGATGAAGAGCAGAGAAGCAAGATGATCAAAGGCTGGAATAAAGCTGTAAAATACGCTTATGGATGGGCAAAAGAAGATTAAAAAACTGAATAAAGATAGATAGAAAAAAGGGGGAAATTTCTATGTTACCTTATATAGCTGAATTTTTGGGAACAATGATACTGATTATTCTTGGAGACGGAGTGGTTGCGAATGTGAACCTGAATAAATCCGGAATGAAAGGCGGAGGAACGGTTCAGATCACCATTGCCTGGGGTCTTGCAGTTATGCTGCCGGCATGTATATTTGGAGCTGCATCCGGGGCATCCTTTAACCCGGCGCTGACACTGGCACTGGCGGTCGATGGAAGCTTTGCATGGTCTATGGTTCCTGGATATATTGTGGCACAATTCGCAGGTGCGTTCGTGGGCGCAGCAGTTGTATATCTTCTGTTCAAAGGACAGTTTGACGCAACAGAAGATCAGGCAACAAAACTTGGGGTATTCTGTACCGCACCATCTATTCCGAATCTTGGCCTGAATATTTTCAGTGAGGCAGTCGGAACATTTATACTTGTATTTGCAATCAAAGGAATGGCAAATGTGCCGGAACTTACAGACGGACTTGGCAAATTTATCGTATTCGGAATCATCGTTTCTATCGGTATGTCACTCGGTGGTCTGACAGGATATGCAATCAATCCGGCAAGAGACCTTGGACCACGTCTGGCTCATGCAGTACTTCCGATCAAAGGAAAAGGAAGTTCAAACTGGGGATACGGTGTCGTAACTTTAGTAGGACCGGTAATTGGAGCTGTCGCTGCGGTATTGCTTTATGGTGCTATCCCGTGGTAGAATAATAAAAAAATAGAATAAGAGGCGTGAGAGAAGAGAGCCTGGCAGGATAACCGCATATTCGTGATGCGTTTACTTGTCAGGCTCTTTTTTCAAAAGCCTATGGGTATCAGAAGTGATGCCTGGAATAAGGAAGACATATAGAAGGAGAGATGGAACATGTATGATGTGATGATAATCGGAAGTGGAGTATCCGGTTCAGCGGCTGCAAGAGAATTGTCACGCTATAAAGCAAAAATCTGTGTATTGGAAAAAGAAGAAGATGTCTGCTGTGGAACGTCAAAAGCCAATAGTGGAATTGTGCACGCAGGATATGATGCAAAAGAGGGCTCACTGATGGCTAAGTTAAATGTCCGCGGCAATGCAATGATGGAACAGTTATCGAAAGATCTTGACTTTCCATTCAAAAGAATCGGTTCACTTGTAATCTGTCTGCGTGAAGAGGATATGGGCAAATTACAGGCATTATACGACAGAGGTGTGGCAAATGGTGTATCGGGACTTCAGATTCTTAACAGAGAAGAAGTACTTGAGATGGAGCCGAACATTGTAGACAATGTATATGCGGCACTCTATGCACCGACAGCCGGAATTGTATGTCCATTCGGATTAAATATTGCGATGGCAGAAAATGCCTGTGAAAATGGTGTAGAATTTAAGTTCGATACAGAAGTAAAAGAACTGAAAAAGACGGATGATATCTGGGAAGTCCACACGAATCAGGGCGTTTTCAAGACAAAATATGTGGTGAATGCAGCTGGTGTGTATGCGGATAAATTCCACAATATGGTCAGTGAAAAGAAAATCCACATAACACCGAGAAGAGGAGACTACTGTCTGCTGGATAAAACCGCAGGCGGACATGTAAAGAGAACAATCTTTGCACTTCCGAACGAATTAGGAAAGGGAATTCTTGTATCGCCGACAGCACATGGTAATCTGCTCCTTGGACCGACAGCAATCGATATTGAAGAAAAGGAAGGAACCAATACAACAAGAGAGGGACTTGAACAGGTACTTACAAAAGCAGGGCAGAATGTAAAAAATATTCCGATGCGTCAGGTCATTACATCATTTGCCGGACTTCGCGCACATGAAGACGGACATGAATTTATCATAGAAGAATTAGAAGATGCGAAGGGATTCATTGACTGTGCAGGTATTGAATCTCCTGGACTTACCAGCAGTCCGGCAATCGGAGAGATGGTTGCGGGAATTTTGAAAGAAAAGCTTCATCTGGAAGAAAAAGAAAATTTCATTGCAACAAGAAAAGGAATCCTGGATCCAAACACTCTGAGTAAAGAAGAAAGAGTGAAATTAATCAAAGAGAAACCGGCATACGGTAATATTATCTGTCGATGTGAGATGATCACGGAAGGTGAAATTATCGATGCGATCCATAGACCACTCGGAGCAAAGTCGTTAGACGGCGTAAAACGCAGAACAAGAGCAGGTATGGGACGGTGCCAGGCCGGTTTCTGTTCCCCTAGAACGATGGAAATCCTTGCAAGAGAACTGGAAATCCCAATGTCAGAGATCACAAAGTCTGGCGGGAAATCAAAGATCATTGTAGGAGTGAATAAGGAGGACATCTGATTATGAAAACATACGATATAGTAATCATCGGCGGCGGTCCGGCCGGACTTGCGGCAGCCGTATCAGCAAGAGAAAATGGAATCCAGGATATCCTGATCCTGGAAAGAGATAAAGAACTTGGGGGAATCCTGAATCAGTGTATTCATAATGGTTTCGGCCTTCATACATTTAAAGAAGAACTTACCGGACCGGAATATGCCGGAAGATTCATCAAACAGGTGAAGGATCTTGGCATTGAATATAAATTACATACGATGGTAATGGACATCAGTTCGGATAAAATCGTAACCGCAATGAATCGTGAAGAAGGATTATTTGAAATACAGGCAGGGGCAGTGATCCTGGCCATGGGATGCCGTGAGCGTTCCAGAGGAGCACTGAACATTCCTGGTTACCGCCCGGCCGGAATCTATTCTGCAGGAACAGCGCAGCGTCTGGTCAATATGGAAGGTTATATGCCGGGAAGAGAAGTCGTGATCTTAGGCTCCGGTGACATTGGACTGATCATGGCAAGACGTATGACACTGGAAGGTGCGAAGGTTAAAGTTGTGGCAGAACTGATGCCGTATTCCGGTGGATTAAAACGTAATATCGTACAGTGTCTGGACGATTATGATATTCCATTGAAATTGAGCCACACGGTTGTGGATATCAAAGGAAAAGAAAGAGTTGAAGGGATCACGCTGGCAGAAGTAGACAGCAAAGGAAAACCGATCCCAGGAACAGAGGAAGAATACACCTGTGATACATTATTACTTTCCTGTGGACTGATCCCGGAAAATGAGATCTCCAGAGGTATGGGCGTAGATATGAATCCGGTGACTTCAGGACCGAAGGTCAATGAAAGTCTCGAGACGAATATCGAAGGCGTATTCGCCTGTGGAAATGTACTGCATGTACATGATCTGGTAGATTTTGTATCAGAGGAAGCAAAAACTGCGGGACGAAATGCAGCAGAATATGTGAAGAATTTACAGTCAGATACAGACGATGAGGAAAAGAGCAGTAAGGAAGATGCAGCAGATATTACACTGAATCCGGTAGAAGACGTACGCTATACAGTTCCAAGTACGATTAATCCGGCTCATATGGATGAAAACCTTACTGTGCGTTTCCGTGTAGGCGGTGTATACAAGAACTGCTATGTAAGTGCATATTTTGACGACGAACGTGTAATCCATAAGAAGCGTCCGGTTGTTGCACCGGGAGAGATGGAACAGATTAAGCTTACAAAAGAACAGCTTATGAAATATCCGGATCTGAAGACGATTACAGTAAAGATAGAGGAGGCGTAGAGGATGGGAACAGTAACAACAAGAGAACTGACATGTATCGGCTGTCCGATGGGCTGCCCTCTGACCGTGACTATGGAAGCCGGTGAAGTGATCAGTGTAACAGGAAATACCTGTAAACGCGGAGACATCTATGCAAGAAAAGAAGTAACCAATCCGACCAGAATTGTGACTTCGACGGTAAGAGTAACCGGAGGAGATGCAGATATGGTATCGGTGAAGACAAAAGAAGATATTCCGAAAGGGAAAATCTTTGAGTGCGTAAAAGCATTGAAGACAGTAGAAGTACCGGCACCGGTGAATATCGGAGATGTATTACTGGAAGATGTCGCAGGTACAGGTGTGGATATTGTTGCAACGAAGAATGTTGGAACAAAGAGTTAGTTATTAGAAAGCTGGTGCAGAAACATTGCCAGTAGAAAGTTTTATGGTTATAATTCTATCTGTGAGAAAAATGAAATGGATCAGATATATAAAGGAACCGAGGAAGATAGAATGGAACCATACTACTATAGTAAAATGAACAAAGTACAGCAGGCAGCCTATCATGCCATCAGGCAGGGCTTGCTTGAAATCTCAGATTCAATACAGATACCGGGAATGGAGGCGGAGGAACTCTATAACGTGTTCTTCCGCCTGCGCCTGGATCATCCGGAAATCTTCTGGGCAACTGGATATAAGTACAAATATTATCCAGATTCGCCTAATTTCATATTCATCCCGGAATATTTATTTGATAAAAACAAAATAAAAGAACACCAGAAAGCACTGAAATCCAGAGTAGAAAAGCTCACAAGACCAGTGAAAGACAAATCCGAATGGGAAAAGGAAAAGTACGTACATGATTTTATCTGTGAAAATGTGCATTACGATAAATTAAAAAAGCCATATTCCCATGAGATCATCGGACCGCTCGGACAGGGTGTCGGCGTATGTGAGGGAATTGCAAAATCTGTGAAAGTATTGTGCGATGCGCTCGGAATCTGGTGTATGATCGCAGTGTGCGGGAATAATCCGGAGAAAGGGATCAAATACCGCCATACCTGGAATATCGTAAGAATCGGCGGGAAATATTATCATCTGGATGCGACGTTTGACAATACTCTTGGAAACGGGGAGAAGATGAGTGACAGGCAGGCTTCAAAAGAGATCCGGTACGATTATTTCAACCTGAATGATAAAAGCATATTCAGAGATCATGAGCCACTTATTGCTCCGGCACCAAAGTGTGAAGATGGCGAGCATTTTTATTATAAAGAAAAGAAACTGTCATTTACAAAGACAGAGGATGTATATAAAAGAGCACTGCAGACAGCGAAAAAGGGAAGAGTGTTTACATTCCACTGGCGCGGCGGTTATCTGACAAAAGCTGTTCTGGATGAACTTCTGGATCTGATCCAGAAAGCAGGAAAAGAGAAGCAGAAGAATGCAAGAATCAGTCTGAACTGGCCGCAGGCCGTGATTCGTTTTGATTATGTAGAAGATCATGGTGAGGCAGAACCGGAAGTTGTGGTTGAAGAGGCGAATGAAGGAGAGAAAGAATAGTGGATGCATTTGTAATGTTGCAGGAGCTTCTGGAACAGGAGCAGTTTGAACTGATTCAGGGAAAGGATATCCGCCTGGTGTATCTGATGAATGATGCAGTGGAAAGCTTTCTTGTATTTCATAATGCTAAAATGACGGGGGAATACAGGGCAGATTATGAAGGCGAGATATCGGCGTCGATGAGTTTTGAAGATTCAGAATACATTCTCGTGGTCCATCAGGGGGATTCAGTCGTTACCATATTTTTCGAAGAACTTCTGACGGATGTACATCTGTATGACTATGGTGAGATCGGACATTTCTGGGTAAAAGAGTATGAATATCTGCGGCAGTTAGAATACCGTCTGGCAATCATGAGAGATAAATATGATTATCTGGGAGAGGAATATTGCACACCGGAAGAACGGAAGCTTGCAATGCTGGTGGATTTCCCGCCGCTGAATTACTGCTGCTATCCGGCTGTTCCGGAACGCTATATTGTTCCGAGAGTAGAACCGTGGGTGCCGACGGAAGAAGCAATCACAGTGATGGAAGAACTGGCAGCAGAGGCAGAGGACAAAGAACTGCAGAAGATATTAAAAAAATACCGGCAATGTCCAAAACGACGCACGGCAAAGAAAATTGCCACAATGCTTCACAGGAATGCGCATGCCGAAGTGATTGATCTGCTGAACGCAAGATTGAAAAAAGCAGTGTCAGGCTATAGAAAACGTTCATTTGGAGAAGAAATGGACAGACGTTGTGTTGAACTGCTTCGGAAAGTTGAGAAGAGGCAGAAGCAGCTGCAAGAAGAGGGGAAAGAATCTGTGATTCTCAGAGAAGAACCATTTGAGGCTGCGAAAGATACTATCGGGTATCAGATACATCTGATGATATGGGAAAAGAATTTGCTGAACCGTAAAGTGAGGGTAGAAAGCTATCCTCTGCATGGCGATACATAGAACCTGACACCGGCAGCTTCTATTGCATACGTTGGCATCTACAGGACCTGCCACCGGCAGCTCCTTACGAATGCATGGCAATCAAAAATGGGCATCCACACCGGATGCCCGAAAGGAAAAAAGTTATGAAAAAGAAAAATGATATATATAAACTCGGTTGTTGTTTTTAGTGAATAACCGAAGGATTTTTTAGGCGAAGTCAGATCAGATAAAAGCTGATTCATATTTCTGATACCTGAGTGACTTCTTTGTTGTTGATGATTATATCATACATGGTAAATGTTTCTAATTTGTGTTATAGGCCTAAAGAAAATATGAAAAATCTTAAGATAATCTGTAGGAAATCTAAAAATGGAGAAAGACGATGAAGAAAACCAGAAAATACATTTCTGTCTGCCTGTGTGTGGTAATGTTTGCCAGCATGTGTCTGTGTGTAGGTTGTCAGAAAAAGGCGGAAACAATAGAAAAAAAGAAAAAACAGATAGAACTGTGGCACTACTGGGATATTCCGGGTAACCAGCAGCATCTGGAAGAACTGGTAGATCAATTTAATCAGTCACAGGATGAAATAGAGGTTAAAGTGTCTTATATACCGGATGAAGACTTTAAGAAACAGCTGGCACTGTCCATGTCGGAAGAAAAGATGCCGGATATTGCACTGGTAGATTCTTCTGATTTTCAATTCCTTCATCAGATGAAACCATTTGCAGATCTGACGGATGAGATCCCGGAATTACGGGAGTATTCGGAAAAAGCGCTGGCACCATGTTCCGTGAATGGCAGAATCTATGGTCAGCCGTTTGGAGTGAACTGTACGGCAATGTTCTATAATAAGAAGATTCTGGAGAAAGCAGGATGCAAGGTTCCGGAGAACTGGGAAGAATTCAAAGAGGTTGCGGCGAAGGTCAGTGATGAAACGATAAAAGGCTTCGCGATCACGGCGCTGCAGACAGAGGAAAGTATGTATGAGTTTCTTCCGATTCTGTGGTCTATGGGTGGAGATATCCATAGTATCAATACAGCAACCGGGCAGCAGGCATTTTTATTCTTAAAAGAGATGGAGCAGGAAGGAAGCTTAAGTCTGCAGAGTATTTCCCTTACGATGGGAGATCTGACGAATCAGTTTATAAAGGGAAAGATCGCAATGATGTTCAATTCCTCTATGGCAATCGACAGTATCCGTGAAGGCAATCCGGATCTTGAATTTGGTGTTGCGGCGATTCCATGCGGGAATCCACAGGTTACGGTGGCCGGAGGAGAGATTATGGCGGTGGCAGATAATGAAAATAAGAAATATGCGATTCAGTTTTTGAAATTTCTTGCGGACAAAAAGCGGATGAAAGAGTACATAGATGAGTTCGGATTTCTTGCACCAAGGCAGGAGATTATGCAGCAACAGTTTGAAAATGATAAGGAAAAAGGGACATTTATAGATCTGTATCAGAATGCCAGAACAAGAGAAATCAGCAGAAACTGGCCGCAGATTTCACTGACACTTTCGGATACCTTAAGAGAAATCCTGGTAAATGAAAACGATTCACAGACTATACTGGACAAAAGTGCAGAAAAGATAGAGAGTATTGGAGCAGAAAACAGATGAAAAAGAGAAAGAAGAATCTCCGGCAGATATTAATACCGGCATTTATCATTACGGCCTGTATTCCGATTGCTATTTTTGCACTGATATCGCAGGAGAGATTAAAGACAAGTACATTAGAGAATATGAACAATCAGGCAGAGGCTGATCTGCAGAAAGCAAATCAGAGCCTGAATATGACGCTGGATAAATACGAAACGTTACTTTATGATATTACAACAGATGAAGAATTTCTAAGTCTTGTAGTAAATGCAAATGATTCGAAAGAAATTCCGGAAGCGGATGCATATAATATGAGAAGAGATTTTTCCCATATCTGTAATAGAAATGAAGGAGTCGACGGAATCCAGCTTGTACTTTCAGACAAGAGGCGGATATTTTACGACCGACTGTCGTCATCTTCGGTGAATAGTACATGGATGGAAAAGGTAAAAATTCCGGATGAGACAAAGCTGCTGTCCTATGATGTTGGTAAAGATACGGACAATCCTGAGCGTATGTTTCATATCGGGAGAAAGGTGGTTAATTACTGGGATATCAGTGAGGATCTAGGATATGTGATCCTGTCTGTCAATCTGGATGAACTGGAATCGGTATTAAGCGCAGGAAAAGGGGCCAGAGTATATCTTGTGGAAGACGGAGTGATCGTAGGGGCAGAAGATACAAAGATGCTTGGCCGGCAAGAGAAGGCTTTGGATAGTGCAAAGGTTAATCAGAAGGCAATCAAAAATGCTAGAAGCGGCTGGTCGATCCTCTTATGTCAGTCGATCCGTGAATATCAGAAAGCAATTGAAGAACAGGTGATATTCTGGATCATGGTAGCGCTTGCTGTCCTGCTGATCTTTGTCCTTCTGATCTATCGTGTTACCAAACCGGTCATGATATCGGTAAATGACATTGTGGATGCAATGAAAAATCTCGAAAAAGATAATTTCCGGGAAAAGCTTGAAGTTAAAGAAAAAGACAGTACAGAGATTCAGGAAATATCTGAAGGATTTAATGAAATGTCGGAACGCATCCACAATTTGATCGGACAGGTAAAAGAATCGGCAATGGAGCAGAAGAATGCAGAAATCTCTGCATTAGAGGCTCAGATCGATCCACATTTCCTTTATAATATTCTGGATACGATCAACTGGAAAGCAATTGAGAATGAACAATATGAGATCAGTGAGATGTTGGTGGCACTTGCGGATATCCTGCGCTATGCGATCAATGATGCCGGTGAATTTACCACAATTGATGCGGAAAAAGGATGGCTGGAAAAATACATCCTCCTCCAGCAGGAAAAATTGGGAGAAGAGATTGAACTGGAATTTAAAATTCAAGATTCGTACGGGAAATGCAAGATTCACAAGATGCTGCTGCAGCCATTTGTGGAGAATGCGATCAAATATAGTTTCCGTGGTTATGAAGGAGAACATCGTCTGACGATCGAGGTATCCAAAGCGGAAGAACAGATGCATATTATTATCGCAAACAATGGCCGGCATATAGAAGAAGATCAGTTGAAAGACCTGAATATGGGAAAAGAGATCAAGAATCATTTTGGAATCTCGAATGTAAGAAAACGTCTGAAGCTTTATTACGGAGAAGATGCAGTGATTTATTTTGAAAATGTATCTCCAAGTGGAGTGAAAGTACATTTGTTTGTGCCATTGCAGGAGGAACAAAAAGATGAAGATAGCAGTTATTGAAGATGAAAAACCGATCAGAGAAGGACTTGTACATATCTTAAATAAGATAAGTCCGGAATATCAGGTCGTAGGCAGTGCGGAGAATGGAGCAGAAGGACTGATACTTCTGGAAGAGGAAATGCCGGATCTGATCATGCTGGATATTCAGATGCCGGATATGGACGGACTGCAGATGCTGAAAGAAGCACGGGCAAGAGGAATCTATACAAAAGTGATTATTCTTACAGCTTACTCGGATTTCAGCTATGCGAAAAAAGCAATCGAACTGGGAATTGAAAATTATCTGCTAAAACCGGTGAATCTGACAGAACTAAAGAAAACGCTGGAAAAAATTAAAGAAGAGTTATTTGTAGAACAAAGGGGAAAGAATTCTCTTTCATTGGAAAAGATTCTGAAGGATATCCTGGATGGTGAATATGAGAAGAATGAAAGGCTGGAAGCTGTGCTGGCAGATAATTATGGAATCATTCAGGAACACAGCCTGTATTGTATGTACATTTTCCTTGGAAAATATTATGAAAGTGAGAAGAAAGAAGCTGGATTATTTCTGGAGGAATTGAAAGAACACAATCCGGAACGGAAGCTGTGCTGGCTGCCTCGTGAAAAACAACAGGCCGCATTGGTCTGCTTTTATGGTGAGGAAGATGTCAGTAAATTATTGAAATACGTAAAACATTCTGTAGTACCGGCATGTTCCGTAAGACTGCATGACCGTGGCGTATTTACATGGAAGGAATGTAAGGGACTTAACAGACTGACTGAGACAGAGCAGGAATTGGAAAAGGCATGTGGCTGGCATCTGATACTCGGAGACAGGGTATTGATTGAATGCGAGAAAATCCCACAGATGAGAACGTATCAGTTCATTTATCCGGCAGAGTTGGAAAACAGGGCCAGAAGTGCAGTAATACATATGAATGCAGAAGAATTCACCGGTTGTTTTCAGAAATTCATGAAATATGGACGCATAGAAGTACACAGTCCACAGGAACTCAGAGAAGTGTGTATCCGTTTCGCATATGCGATAATCAATACAGCCAAAGAGTGTGGCACATTGCGGGATGAGGAATTGATGGTTCAGAGAGTGTTAAAGACAATCTTAGGTGCAGTTTCCTGGGAGGAGATAGAAGCAGTCATGATGGAATTATTCTCCAGCATCGAGATAAGTCAGATCAATCAGACATCTTCCGAATATCTGGTACAAAAAGCACTGACAATTATGAAAGAATGTTACAGTGATGGGATTACTCTGGAAGAAACAGCAAGAAGGCTTCATGTTACCGAGCAATATCTGGGAACACAATTAAAGAAAGAAACGAGTTCTTCCTTTACGGAGACGGTACGAAAATTTAAAATCATGCATGTGAAAGAATTACTTCTGGATACAGATCTGAAATTAAATCAGATAGCTGCAATGACTGGATTTTCCGATCCTAAGTATATGAGTAAAGTATTTAAACAGGAAGAAGGGATGCTTCCGAATGAATACAGGCGGATTAATGCATAATAGTTTGTAAAATTACTCCTTTCCGAAAAAATTGCTCCTTTTTAAAATTTGGATTCTGATATAGTGGGTTCAGAACAAAAAAGAGGAGGAATTAAGATGGAAGCGGTTGATAAAATATCCGTCGGAGTGAGTAAAGAAAAAGCCGGACAGAATACACAGGAAGCCGTCACAGAGAATGCAGATGGAATGAAAGTATCTCTGGGAGAGAAGATCTGTTATGGAGTAGGTGATATCGGAGCAAATCTGGTATGGACAACGGTAGCCTCATTCCTGACAATCTATTGTACTGATGTGGCAGGTATTGCTGCAGGAGTAGTAGGAACACTGATGCTGATCGCCAGATTATTCGATGGCGTATCGGATCTTTTTATGGGAATCATTATAGATAAGACGAACACCAGATGGGGAAAGGCCCGTCCGTGGGTACTCTGGAGTGCGCCACCGCTGGTCATCAGCCTGATCATGATCTTTACAGTGCCGGACCTTGGTGCAAATGGAAAAGCAATCTACCTGTTACTTGTATACATATTCCTTGCAGCGGTATGCTTTACAGCATCCAACCTTTCTTATAATACAATGCTTTCACTGGTAACCACAGAGCAGCATGACAGAAATGTCATGAACACGATCCGTTTTGAATTTACCATGATCGCACAGCTTGTAATTAACGTGATTACGATTCCACTGGTACATTTCCTTGGAAACGGACAGCGTGGATGGACATGCATGAGTATCGTGTATGCAATCGTAGCACTTGGAATGTTCATCACAACATTTGCCGGAACAAAGGAAAGATACAAACCAATCAAAAAAGAAACAACAGCGAAAAAGAAGACACATCCACTGAAAACAATTAAGATCCTTTGCAGAAATAAATACTTTATCCTGATCACACTTGCATTTGCAGTGATCTATACATCGCTTGGATTAACCGGAGGATCCAGAATCTACTATGCAAAATACGTATTAGGAGACGAGATGCTGAACAGTACAATGACCATGTTCAACTATATCCCGACCATCCTTACGATTATGCTGATCCCGGTATTTACAAAAAGATTCGGAAAGATCAAAGCACTGTTTGTAGGATTCTTATTCTACGCAGCAGGACTGGTGCTTGAAATTGCAGGACCTGTTAATCTTCCAATGATTTACACTGGTCTGGTGTTACAGGGAATCGGACATGCGGCATTGTATTCATGCCTGTTCGCAATTGTCGGAGATGTTGTAGATTACAGTGAATGGAAAGACGGAATCCGTGAAGAAGGAATTACTTATAGTGTGACAAGCTTCGGACAGAAGATCGGAACCGGACTTGGAACAGCAGCACTCGGATGGATCCTGGCAGCCGGACATTATGACGGAACAGCAGCCGTTCAGTCAGCAAGTGCAATCTTCGCAATCAAAGGACTGTTCCTGTATCTGCCACTGGTGATTACAGTGATCGTTCTTATCATCTGGTACTTATTCATGGGAATTGATAAGATTTACCCGACAGTGAGAAAAGAACTGGATGAGCGTAGAGAAAAGGCTGAGTAAAAGAAAGCTGAGCAAGAGAAAGCTGAGTCAGAAAATATAGAATAGAAAATGTGAACTTGAATGGTAATTAGGAATAAGCCGGAAGATGTAATGTCTTCCGGCTTATTTTAATATGTAAGATTTAAAATTAACCAACAATACGGTATTTCTTATCTACAGCATTCAGAAGTTCATGTCCGTCTTCTGTTACAAGAACAAGGTCCTCAACACGAACACCGTATTTGCCTTCGATGTAGATACCAGGCTCGATAGAGAAGATCATTCCAGGCTCAGCCACATTCTTGTTGATCGGGCTTACATCACCATATTCGTGATCTTCCTGTCCGATGAAGTGTCCAAGACGGATTCTCCAGTACTCGCTGTATCCTGCCTCGTCGATCAGATCTCTTGCCTGAGCGTCGATATCGCAGAAACGCATACCAGGTTTGATAACAGCTTCTGCTTTCTCAACTGCTGTACGAACCAGATCATGGATAGCAGCCTGCTCATCATCTACGCTCTTGCAGTAGAATGTTCTTGTCATATCTGAGCAGTAACCTTTCCATACACATCCCATATCGATCAGGACACATTCTCCGGCTTTCAGAGTTCTTGTCTCGCTTGGTGTATGGTGCTGGTCAGCAGCGTTAGGTCCGAAGCATACGATTGTATCAAAGCTTACTCCACTTGCTCCTTCTTTCAGGTACTCAGCGTCGATGAAGTCAGCAACTTCTTTCTCTGTCATACCTTCTTTGATGAAGTTAGCAACTCTTTCCATAACGGTATCGTTGATAACAGATGCATGTTTCATGATCTCGATCTCTTCAGCGTTCTTAACAGCACGAACACCGTCTACGCAGTCAGATCCCCATACAGTCTTCATCTCTGGGCAGCGCTCCTGAAGTGGAATGAGGAAACGTGCAGGCCATGTCTTATCAATACCAAGAGTGCTCTTTGTATCGATGTGCTCCATCAGAATACCGATCTGGTCATCCATATCGCTGAACCATACTTCTTCGAATCCTGTATTTGATACATAATACAGATAGTTCAGGAATAATGTATGTTTTCCACTTGTTCTAAGTAACAGGGCATATAATCTTTCACCAGGATTTACCATGATTCCTGTTAAAAAGCGGATGCTCAGTGGATCAGATACCAGTAACTGATCAATTCCTTTCTCTTTCATTTTTTCCAATACGCGGCTAATTCTTTCGTCCATTGTTAAAATGCTCCTTCCTGTGCGTTTTGATAAAAATCCTAACTAGAATAATAGCACAATTTGGATAAAATAACCAGAAGTTTGGCAAATTTAAACGATTAATTTTTGAAATGTTCAGACAACAATTTCTAATGTTTATTATAGACAACAATTTCTAATGTTTATTATATTGACTTTAATAGAGCAATGTGATAATATATTGAAGATAATGAATGGGCATTACACAGTATGGTAATGCTCTTTTTTTATTGCTATGCATTCGTAAGGAGCATGTTGATAGCAAGGCTTATAAATACGAAGGTATAAGTATAAGAGTAATTTTTTGAGAATGCTCTTGTAAAAAGAGAGGAAGAGGGTAGGAAATATGAAAGAAAAGAAAAAATTATCACTGGCTGCACAGATATTCATTGCACTGGTTTTGGCGGTCATTGCAGGATTACTGATGCAGAAATACGCAGATTTTGCGGAAACTTATATCAAGCCATTTGGTACGATTTTTCTGAATTTACTGAAATTCATTGTCGTTCCGATCGTACTGTTTTCCATTATGTGCGGAATCATCTCGATGAAAGACATTAAAAAGGTCGGATCGATCGGAGTGAAGACCGTCGTTTACTATATGTGTACGACAGCATTTGCCATTACATTCGGCCTTATTGGGGCAAATATGTTCAAAGGAGTATTTCCGAAGATTGCGACAACAGATCTTTCTTATAAAGCAGATCAGACGATCTCACTGATGGATACGATTGTAAATATCTTCCCATCAAACTTTGTATCACCGATGGTAGAGGCCAATATGCTTCAGGTGATCGTGACGGCACTGATCCTTGGATTTGGAATTATCCTGCTTGGAGAAGGAGAAAGAAATACAAGACTCGTAACGGCTTGTAATGATCTCAATGATGTATTTATGAAATGTATGGAGATGATCCTGAAGTTATCACCGATTGGTGTATTCTGTCTGTTAAGCCCTGTAATTGCATCAAACGGACCGGTGATCATCGGTTCTCTTGCAATGGTGCTGCTGACAGCTTATGTATGTTACATCATTCACGCAGTCGTTGTGTATTCATTTGCAGTAAAGACAATGGGCGGAATGAGCCCATTAAAATTCTTCAAAGGAATGCTGCCTGCAATTATGTTCGCATTTTCAAGTTCTTCATCTGTCGGAACACTTCCGATTAATATGGAATGCGTGGAAAAAATGGGAGCATCCAAAGAAGTATCTTCTTTCGTACTTCCGCTGGGAGCTACGATTAACATGGATGGAACTGCAATCTATCAGGGCGTGTGTGCGATCTTTATTGCATCATGCTATGGCATTCATCTGACACTTCCTCAGATGCTTACAATGATCCTGACTGCAACACTGGCATCTATTGGTACAGCAGGAGTTCCGGGAGCCGGCATGGTTATGCTCGCAATGGTACTTACCTCGGTCGGACTTCCGGTTGACGGAATCGCACTGGTTGCCGGCGTGGACCGTATCTTTGATATGGGACGTACGGTGGTTAATATTACCGGTGATGCGTCTTGTAGTATTATTGTTTCGAATATGGAACGGAAGAAAGATGCGAAGAGGGAGATTGCACGTGGGTTGTAATTTCATGTATCATAGTGGATTACCCCGGGCCGGAATAAAAGTATAGGAGTGATTTCTGTGCTGATTCGGTCATGAAGTAACTCTAGAGCAACAAAATTGTCCTAAAAGCAGCCTTGGAAAAATCAAAACTCGACATTCGTCTCAGACAATGATTTTCCCAAGGCTAACGGCCAATTTTATTACTCAAGAGTTACTAATCATGGCCTCATATGCACAGAAATCACTCCTATACTTTTATTCAGTTAAGTGTTCGTGTGCCATGATGATGAAATTACGGGGGCGTAAGGGGGATAACGGAGAGGATGGAGTTTGGTGGAATTTTTAGTGTCGCGTGATAAATTAGTGTAGGAATTGCCTGGTAATTTGTAAAAAAATAGGACTGCATTGTTTGGGAGGAGTGCAGTCCTGAGGAAAAAGTTATGAAAAAGATTTAAAGTGTTTGTTCTTTTGAACAGTTCTTAGTATAGGAGTAAATTGTGACGGAAGTGTGATGGAAATGGGGAGAAAATGTTAAGAATTTTGAATGGGAAAATATTTTTGTAGATGTCCGGTTAGTTGGACATCTATTATGTTATTATAAGGACAATGTAAGGATTGAATGGGAAAAAATCAAACATAATATACAGGATTTGAAAAATGCGAAACAAGTTTGAGCCGTTATGTAAAGTTTCTTATTCATGATAAATAAAGTATCTGAAAGAATAGTTAGCAAAGCAGAAATGTACAAAGAGTAATTCTTGAATATAAAAAGGGAAAGTAATAAAAATAAAAATGTTGTATAAATGATAATCATATAGTATTATAAATAAAAAAGCCTGTATTACTACAGGCTCATCCACACACTGTGGGTCACATCAAGTGACGATTTGAATTAAATTCTTATTTGAACTTATGATGTAAATTTAGTATGGTACTAAACTTGTTTTTAGTATAAATCAGCAATATGAAAATGTCAATGGAATAGGAGGAGAATTTTATGGGACAGGAGTATTATTTAGGGTTTGATATGGGCACCTCGTCTACTGGTTGGGCGATTACTGATCCGGAATATCATGTCTTACGCAAACATGGAAAAGCACTATGGGGAGTCAGGTTATTTGAAAGTGCATCGACAGCAGAAGAACGAAGGATGTTCAGAACAGGAAGAAGAAGATTGGATCGAAGAAACTGGAGAATTCAGATTTTACAGGAAATATTCGCAGAGGAAATCTGTAAGATAGATCCGGGATTTTTCTTACGGATGAAGGAAAGTAAATATTATCCAGAAGATAAACGAGATATCAACGGAAATTGTCCGAAACTGCCATACGCATTATTTGTTGATAATGATTTTACAGATAAAGATTACCATAAAAACTTTCCAACAATTTATCATCTTAGGAAAATGCTGATGAATACAGAGGATACACCGGATATCCGTCTGGTATATCTGGCAATTCATCATATGTTGAAGCATAGGGGACATTTCTTGTTATCTGGTGACATTAGTGAGATTAAAGAATTTGGAACGACATTTTCAAAATTGCTGGAGAATATCAAAAATGAGGAATTAGATTGGAATCTTGAGCTGAAAGAGGAAGAATATGCTGTTGTAGAAAATATTTTAAAAGATAATATGTTAAACCGATCCACAAAGAAAACCAGATTAATAAAAGCGTTAAAAGCAAAATCAACATGTGAAAAAGCTGTACTAAATTTATTGGCTGGTGGAACGGTAAAATTAAGTGATATATTCGGACTTGAAGAATTGAATGAAACAGAAAGACCGAAGATTTCCTTTGCTGATAATGGATACGATGATTATATCGGAGAAGTTGAAAATGAATTGGGAGAACAATTCTATATTATAGAGACGGCAAAAGCAGTGTATGATTGGGCGGTATTAGTTGAAATACTGGGAGAATACACGTCAATTTCAGAAGCGAAAGTAGCAACGTATGAAAAACATAAATCGGATTTACGATTTTTGAAAAAGACGGTTCGGAAATATCTTACGAAAGACGAATATAAAGATATTTTTGTAAATACGAGTGATAAGCTGAAAAATTATTCTGCATATATAGGAATGACGAAAATAAATGGGAAAAAGGTTGATTTGCAGAGCAAACGGTGCAGTAGAGAAGAATTCTATGATTTTATTAAGAAAGGTGTACTTAAAAAGATAGAAGGACAACCAGAATATGAATATTTAAAAGAAGAGATAGAAAGAGAAACATTTCTACCAAAACAGGTGAACAGTGATAATGGTGTAATACCGTATCAGATTCATATGTATGAGTTGAAAAAGATATTAGAAAATTTACGAGAAAAGATAGCTCTCATAAAAGAGAATGAAGATAAACTGATTCAATTATTTGAATTCCGAATTCCGTATTATGTTGGTCCTTTGAATAAGATAGATGACGGAAAAGATGGTAAATTCACATGGGCTGTAAGGAAAAGTGATGAAAAGATATATCCATGGAATTTTGAAAATGTAATTGATGTAGAAGCAAGTGCAGAAAAATTCATTCGGAGAATGACAAACAAGTGTACATATCTGATAGGTGAAGATGTATTGCCGAAGGATTCATTACTTTACAGTAAATATATGGTTTTAAATGAGTTAAATAATGTAAAACTGGATGGAGAAAAATTATCTGTAGAATTAAAACAACGGTTGTATACAGATATATTTTGTAAGTATCGGAAAGTAACTGTAAAGAAGGTAAAAAATTATTTAAAATGCGAAGGCATTGTGTCTGGCAATGTTGAAATAACTGGAATTGACGGTGATTTTAAGGCATCATTAAC
Organism: bacterium; assembly: GCA_963595255.1. Taxonomy (GTDB): domain Bacteria; phylum Bacillota; class Clostridia; order Lachnospirales; family Lachnospiraceae; genus Dorea_A. The sequence goes on along the minus strand of CAVBHX010000005.1, from coordinate 59,543 downwards.
AGCATATCATGATTTTAAAGAAATCTTGACAGGAACAGAACTGACTAAAAGGGACAAGGAAAATATTATTACGAATATAGTACTGTTTGGAGACGATAAAAAGTTGTTGAAAAAGAGACTGAATCGGTTATATCCTCAGATTACCTCAAATCAGTTGAAGAAAATATGTGCGTTATCGTATAAAGGCTGGGGAAGGTTTTCTAAAAAGTTTTTAGAAGAAATAACAGCACCAGATCCAGAAACAGGAGAAGTATGGAATATCATTACGGCATTGTGGGAATCGAATAATAACCTGATGCAATTATTAAGTAATGAATATCAGTTTATGGAAGAAGTCGAAACGTACAACATGGGAAAACAGACCAAAACATTGTCGTATGAAACGGTAGAGAATATGTATGTTTCTCCTTCGGTGAAAAGACAGATATGGCAGACTTTGAAAATTGTAAAAGAATTAGAAAAAGTAATGAAAGAAAGTCCGAAGCGTATATTTATTGAGATGGCAAGAGAAAAGCAGGAAAGTAAGAGGACCGAATCTCGTAAAAAACAATTGCTGGATTTGTATAAGGCTTGTAAAAATGAAGAAAAAGACTGGATAAAGGAACTGGGGGAGCAGGAAGAACAAAAATTACGAAGCGATAAATTGTACCTGTATTACACACAAAAAGGACGGTGTATGTATTCCGGAGAGGTAATAGAACTGGAAGATTTGTGGGATAATACGAAATACGATATTGATCATATATATCCACAATCCAAAACGATGGATGACAGTCTTAAAAATCGTGTATTGGTAAAAAAAGAATATAATGCTGCGAAATTAGATATATATCCGTTGAGTGAAATGAATGAAAATGTACAATCTAAGATGCATGGATTTTGGAAATCATTATTAGATGGCGGTTTTATAAGTAAAGAAAAATATGAACGTTTAGTTAGAACTACAAAACTGAGTCCGGAAGAATTGGCAGGATTTATTGAAAGACAGATTGTTGAAACAAGACAGAGCACAAAAGCTGTAGCAGAAATATTAAAGCAGGTCTTTCCGGAAAGTGAGATTGTATACGTGAAAGCCGGTACAGTTTCAAGATTTAGAAAAGATTTTGAATTGCTGAAAGTTCGTGAAGTGAATGATCTGCATCATGCAAAGGATGCATATTTGAATATTGTAGTTGGTAATAGTTACTATGTGAAATTTACTAAGAATGCAGCATTGTATGTAAAAGAAAATCCGGGTCGTACTTATAATTTAAAAAAGATGTTTATATCAAAATGGGATATTGAACGAAATGGAGAAGTCGCGTGGAAAGCAGGGAAAAAGGGAACAATTGTAACGGTAAAACAAACAATGAACAAAAATAATATATTGGTGACAAGACAGGTTCATGAAGCAAAAGGTGGGTTGTTTGATCAGCAGATTATGAAAAAAGGAAAAGGTCAGATCGCTATAAAAGAAAGTGATGAACGTCTTGCATCAATAGAAAAGTATGGAGGCTATAATAAAGCTGCCGGGGCATATTTTATGCTGGTAGAATCTAAAGATAAAAAAGAAAAAACAATTCGAACGATGGAATTTATACCGCTATATTTAAAGAATAAAATTGAGACGGATGAATCAATAGCACTGAACTATTTAGAAAAAGACAGAGGTTTGAAAGAACCAAAGATACTATTGAAAAAAATTAAAATTGATACATTATTTGATGTGGATGGATTTAAAATGTGGTTGTCTGGAAGAACAGGAGATCAATTAATATTTAAGGGAGCTAATCAGTTACTGCTTTCAAATGAACATGCTGCAATAATGAAGAAAATCCTTAAATTTGTAAATCGTCAGAGAGAAAATAAAAACCTGTTATTAGTGGATAACGATGAAATAACAGAAGAAATGTTAATTCAAATATACGATATGTTTTACGAAAAAATTAAAAATACAGTATATAACGTAAGATTATCAGCACAGGAAAAAACACTTTCAGATAAGAAAAAGAATTTTTTGAATTTAAAAAAGGAAGAAAAATGTGTAGTCTTGAGCGAGATACTGCATCTGTTCCAATGTCAGAGTACATCGGCCAATTTAAAAATGATAGGCGGACCTGGAAAAGCAGGAATATTAGTTATGAATAATAATATAACCAAGTGTAACAGAATTTCTATCATAAATCAGTCTCCAACAGGAATTTTTGAAAATGAGATTGATTTGTTAAAGATATGAGCTGGCGTATAGTTGTTATTTCTAAACGGGCAAAACTGGATTTGCAATTGGGTTATATGGTCGTGCGAAGTGAAGAAGTAACAAAAATAGTTTTAAGTGAGATATCTACGGTATTAATTGAATCTACAGCAGTTTCACTGACAACGAGTTTGATTGCAGAATTAGCGAAAAGAAAAATTAAAGTGATATTTTGTGATGAAAAGAAGAATCCGTCATGTGAACTGGTCAATTATTATGGAAGTCATGATACGAGTAATAAAGTCAGAAAACAGATTGCGTGGAAGCAGAATACGAAAGAAGCAGTGTGGACTGAAATTGTTACAGAAAAAATAAGGAAACAAAAAGAATTATTGGAATTATTAGGAAAGGAAGAATCGGCACTACTTGATGGCTATTTAAAAGAGATTGAATGGAATGACAATACAAACAGGGAAGGACATGCTGCAAAGGTATACTTTAATGCGATGTTTGGATTAGATTTTACTCGTACAGAAGACAACTATATTAATGCTGCTTTGAATTATGGCTATTCCATTATTTTGTCTACATTTACACGTGAAGTCGTATCAAATGGGTATATTACACAAATGGGGATTTTTCATGATAATATGTTCAATCAGTTTAATCTTGCGTCTGATTTAATGGAACCATTCAGAGTTCTGGTTGATCAGGAAGTATATAATATGAGACTTGAACAGTTCGAGCATGAAGAAAAGATGCTGTTAGTAAATATATTGAATAAAGAAATTCAGATTGATGGAAGAATTCAATATGTGAATAATGCAATAAAGATTTATTGTAAAAGTATATTTGATGCGTTGAATGAAGATGATAGTGCGTTGATTCGATTTTATAAGATTGAGCTATAGATTTATGAGAGTATTGGTATTTTTTGATCTTCCGGTTCTTACGAGTGAGAACCGGAGGGCATATGCAAAATTTAGAAAATTTCTATTGAAAAACGGATTCCTTATGCTTCAGGAATCCGTGTACTGTAAACTAGCGTTAAATGGTTCGGCAGTCAACGCAATTGTTGACAATGTGCATAAAAATAAACCGGAGGAAGGATTGATACAGTTGCTAACAGTAACAGAAAAGCAGTATGCGAAAATGGATATTATTTTGGGACAAGTGAAGAGTGAAGTACTGGATACGGATGAAAGATTGGTGATTCTATGAAACTTGTACATGGAGATTTGTCAGGCGAAATAGTTAATGAGCAAAAAGAATGTGTCGAATGGATCATAGAATCACCAGAGCTGTTTTCGAAATATGTAGGAGAATTATATAGGCAAGCCAATAAATTTGAAGGTAAATTTGTATTATCAGAAAAAAATAAGGAAATTGATATTGCAAAACATTTAGAAATTATAATAAATCCGCTTTCTGTAGAAATTAATAATAAAAAAGTTCTAAATAAATTATATGAAGAATTAAATAAGTTGTCTTCCAATGAAGTACTCTATATGAAAACACTTGAACTGACAAAATTAATACAGGAATATTTGCTAGATTTGGAACAAGAAACGAATTATATACTTGAATTCAATAATGAAGTTGAAATGAGTGCTTTGTTTAAAGCAGTTGACTTAAAATATGAGGACAGCGGGGAAGATTTTCTTGAAAGACTTGTAAAATATATAAAGACACTTGGAAATTTATTATTTATAAAATTAGTTATATTTGTTAATGCAAGATGTTTTATGAATGATGAACAGATAAAGAAGTTATGTGAAGAAATAAAGTATATGGAAATAAAAGGATTGTTTATAGAAAATAGTGAGAAAACTTGCGTGGAGGGGATGGAACGGTATATTATAGATAAAGATAGATGTGAAATTTATTAAAGTATATGGCTTGAGTACCTAGGTTTATGCAGGTGATGGCATTTCATTTTTGAATTTGAGGTTTGAGAATGATGTAGAATCGTATGGTACACAAACAAAACAACTGAGAGAAATAAAAACAATGTATGTTTGAGAATGATGTAGAATCGTATGGTACACAAACTTGTTATTCTATCTGTGCCATATTCTGTTTGTTTGAGAATGATGTAGAATCGTATGGTACACAAACGCTGTCCTACTTATATTACTAAGAGATTGTGTTTGAGAATGATGTAGAATCGTATGGTACACAAACCTGATTTACAGCTACTGTCTGAACTGCTTTGTTTGAGAATGATGTAGAATCGTATGGTACACAAACGCTGTCCTACTTATATTACTAAGAGATTGTGTTTGAGAATGATGTAGAATCGTATGGTACACAAACCTGATTTACAGCTACTGTCTGAACTGCTTTGTTTGAGAATGATGTAGAATCGTATGGTACACAAACGCTGTCCTACTTATATTGCTAAGAGACTGCGTTTGAGAATGATGTAGAATCGTATGGTACACAAACAATCTTGTAGCTGTTCCAGATGGAATACAAGTTTGAGAATGATGTAGAATCGTATGGTACACAAACAGATATAGATTTCGAAACAAGTCGCAGGCAGTTTGAGAATGATGTAGAATCGTATGGTACACAAACGTCATCCATTTGCATAGACTCATCGATTATGTTTGAGAATGATGTAGAATCGTATGGTACACAAACAGTTCCGATAGATGCACCGCCGATTTTTGAGTTTGAGAATGATGTAGAATCGTATGGTACACAAACGTTTACCTTTTCTTTCGTATCAACCAGAATGTTTGAGAATGATGTAGAATCGTATGGTACACAAACGTGCCGGAAGAGGGAAAACCGAAATATTGTGTTTGAGAATGATGTAGAATCGTATGGTACACAAACGAAATGCATCATCTGTTAAATAAAACATGTGTTTGAGAATGATGTAGAATCGTATGGTACACAAACGAATATAAAGAATCCATGAAGCGACCAGTCGTTTGAGAATGATGTAGAATCGTATGGTACACAAACGGTAATCAAGTTCATATTCAATGCCGGATGGTTTGAGAATGATGTAAGAAGTTTAAGTAAAATATGAATGCTGGGAAAGTAATATTTGAGAATGATGTAAAAATATGGTATTTAGACTTGATGTGATAAACAGTAGCAAGAGATGTATGCTTGAGAGAGATGTAAAAAATGGTATTTAAACAAAAGAGATGTTAATTTGGAACAAAACAAAAGTTGTGGCGATGTCACAACTTTTAGTTTATAAAATATTCGATTTGGACATTAAAAAAGGACTGCATTATAGGGAGGAGTGCAGCCCTGAGGAAAAAGTTATGAAAAAGATTTAAAGTGTTTGTTCTTTTGAACAATTCCTAGTATAGAAGCGAATTGTGATAAAATTGTGATGGAATTAGGAAGAAATTGTTAACAAATTAAAAACATAAAATAGAATACGATTGGATGCATCATAAATGGTGCCAATGTTGAAATCCAAAAGTCCGGGTGTTAGAATTACAACAGATACTATACATAGATGATATATATAAATATCAAAGAACACAAGAAACCACACAGAACATACGAACAAACACCAAGGAGGAAACACCATGCGGATTCTAATCTACGGCGCCGGAGTCATCGGAAGCTTCTACGCATCCCGGTTTGCAAAAGCGGGACTGGATGTAACGGTCCTGGCCAGAGGTCAGCGATTAAAAGAATTACAGGGACACGGTCTATGGTACAGAGGCAAGACAAGAACGCATAAAGTTGAGGTTAAGACGATCAGTGAGTTAAAGCCGAATGACCGTTACCAGTTTATTTTCCTGACTGTACGTGAGAATCAGGTGGAAGAAGCACTGGAAGACATCAGTAGGAATGAAAGTCCGAATGTTGTCACTATGGTCAATACGATCAAGCCATATGGCAGATGGGAGAAAATCTGCGGAAAAGGCAGGATTCTTCCGGCATTTCCGGGAGCGGGCGGCTGTATCGAAGGTGGGATTCTGGATGCACAGCTTTTGCCAAGAGCAATCCAGCCGACAACATTTGGGGAGATTGGAGGAAGAAAGACCAGCAGGGAAGAAGCTTTGGAGTACATATTTAGGAAAAGTCATATTCCATACCAGATTGTTCCGGAAATGCATCATTGGCAGATCTCACATCTTGGCGTGATCGTTCCGCTGGCAGATGCTTATTACCAGAGCAGACATCCGGAGAAAATCTGTGCAAATGAGAAGTTGATGACGCTGACTGCCTACCGGATCAAGAAGAATCTGAAATGGATCGCCCAGAAGGGAATGCAGTGCCCGGCGAAGCTGTATATGATAAAGGATATGCCAACGGGAATGCTGGCAGGGGTTTTAAGCAGGGCATATCAGAGTGAATTTGGCAACAAATTCCTTTACCGACATGCGATGCATGCGCCGGAAGAATTCCAGCGGCTGCATCAGGAGTTCTATAATTATATGAAGACACATACGAAAGAGAGTAACAAAGCATGATAAGACCGATTATGAAAGATATATTTTTCCTAAACCAGAGATCCGAGCCTGCAACAGAAGCGGACAAGCAGGTGGCAGTAGATTTATTAGACACATTGAAGGCACACGAAGAAGGTTGTGTCGGCATGGCAGCGAATATGATCGGCGTGAAGAAATGTATCATAGCCGTCAATATGGGATTCATGAATGTGACAATGTTCAATCCGAAGATTGTAAAACGTTCTGGAAAATATGAGACGGAAGAAGGCTGTCTTTCCCTTGCTGGTGTGAGAAAATGCACCCGGTATCAGGAGATTGAAGTGGAATATCAGGATATGAATTTCAAAAAACAGAGACAGAAATATACCGGATGGACGGCGCAGATTATTCAGCATGAAGTAGATCATTGTCACGGTATTGTGATATAGTCATGCGCTGGTGTTGTATCATTGACACAAAGATATATATTAGGATTAGTCATAATATTTTGCCATAATATTTCCCACTACCTTATTGACACAACTGTATCAAAAGCATACAATAAAACTAGATTGTTAATAAAATAACACATGAAACGTGAAGATTACAGGAGGGTAATATCATGGCGAAGATTTTATGTAGTCCAAGTAAATATGTACAGGGTGCAGGAGAGATGAAGAAGCTGGGTGAATATGCTCAGAAGTATGGCAAGAAGGCACTTGTACTGATCACGGAATCCGGATACAAACGTATCGGAGACGTTGTAAATACCGGATTTGAAGGATACGAGATCACACCTGTATATGAGTATTTCAACAGAGAATGCAGTAAGAATGAGATCAACCGTCTGGTAGACATTATGAATGAAAAAGGCTGTGATGTCGTGATCGGTATCGGTGGTGGTAAGATCCTGGATACAGCCAAGGCAGTTGCTTATTACAAAGAAGCTCCGGTTCTGATCTGCCCGACGATCGCTTCAACAGATGCACCTTGCAGCGCACTGTCTGTTATTTATACAGATGATGGTGTATTCGAGGAGTACTTATTCCTTCCGGCTAACCCGAATATGGTTCTGATGGATACTGAGATTATTGCAAAATCACCGGTAAGACTGACCGTTTCCGGAATGGGTGATGCACTGGCAACATATTTTGAAGCAAGAGCCTGTCAGGCAAGCGGGGCAACGACATGTGCCGGCGGACAGGTCACACAGGCAGCGATTGCACTTGCAAAACTTTGTTTTGATACTCTGATGGCAGAAGGTGTAAAGGCAAAACTTGCTCTGGAAGCAGGAGCATGTACACCAGCTGTAGAAAAAGTCATCGAAGCCAATACATTGCTGAGTGGTATTGGATTTGAGAGCGGCGGACTTGCAGGAGCACATGCAATTCATAATGGATTTACCGTACTGGATGAGTGCCATCATATGTATCACGGTGAGAAAGTTGCATTCGGAACGATCACACAGCTGGTACTTGAGAATATCCCTGCAGAAGAACTGGAAGATATCATCGACTGGTGTATCGAACTGGGACTTCCTGTGACATTAAAAGAACTGGGAATCACAGAAGTGACGGACGAGAAACTGATGGCAGTTGCAACAGCAGCCTGCGCAGAGAACGATACGCTTCATAATATGCCATTCGAGGTAACACCGGAGAATGTATGTGCAGCAATCAAGGCAGCAGATGCATACGGAAAATATTTCCTCGGAGAATAGTCAAGAATCTGTGAAAATAAAAAATACATAATCAGATAAATACAGAGAATCTGCCATTGACAGGTTCTCTGTATTATTTTGCAGAATTATTCTGTATATGAATCTGAAAATTTCGGTAGATTTCAAGAATAACTTAACATCTTTTTTACAAAAATATCGAGTAAATTCAATATTTTCATACTATACCTGAAAATGTACAAAAAACAAAATCAGAAAGTGTGAGAAATATCTATGATCAAATCCTATGTTATTGATACCAATATTTTAATCCAGGCACCTTATGCATGTCAGTGTTTTGAAGAAAACAGGGTGATATTGCCATTGGTTGTATTAGAAGAACTGGACGGCCTGAAGAAAGCAGAAGGAGAAAAGGGAGCAAATGCAAGGCGGGCGATCCGTTTTCTGGAAAAGCTCAGACTGAAAGGAGACCTTTTAAAAGGTGTACAGATGGAAAATGGAGGAATCCTCCGTGTAGAGGCCAATTGTTTAAATGTAGAACTGCCGGAAAGTCTTCCGGAAGATAAGCCGGATAACCGGATCTTAAAAGTATGTAAGGGAATCCGGGAAGAAGAAAAGCCGGTCGTTCTGGTGACAAAAGATCTGGTCCTTAGGTTAAAAGCACAGATTCTCGGAATTGAAGCCCAGGATTTCAGTACAGAGCAGGTGATCGAAGAAGAAGGTCAGTACAGTGGCAGACAGATCTGTTATGTGGCGGAAGATAAATTCAAGGAATTCAAGAAAAAAGGCATTCATCTGAAGGAACTTTATTTGTCCGATGAAGATGGCAATAAGATCCAGCCGGAACTTACGGAGAATGAATTTATCATATTGAAAGCAGATCAGTCGGTGAAAAAGACACATCTTGGAAGAGTTGAAGGAAAGAAAGTTGTACCGTTAGAATTCCGAAAGAGCCAGCCATATGGAATCAAACCAAGGAATGCCGGACAGTATTTCTTACAGGAAGCATTGATGAAATCCGCAGAGAAAGCACCGCTTGTAATTGTAAAAGGAATGGCAGGAACGGCGAAGACATTTTACTCACTGGCAGTCGGACTGGAGAAGGTGTTGAACAATCCGACCGGAGAATATAGAAGAATTCTGATCTGCAGACCGAATGCGCAGTTTGACCAGGATATTGGTTTCCTGCCGGGAGACGAGCAGGAAAAGATATCACCACTGATGCGTCCGATCGTAGATAATCTGGAGCAGCTGATCGATTCAGATGAGGAAGAACGTTATCAGGATGAACAGGAATTACAGGGCAAGATCGAAGAGATATTTGCAAGAGGACTGATCCAGACAGAAGCAATGAATTTCATCAGAGGCCGTTCATTTGTGAAGACCTATCTGATCATAGATGAAGCGCAGAATATGACTCCGAATCAGGTGAAAGGAATCATAACAAGAGCCGGAAAAGGAACGAAGATCATTCTGCTTGGTGATCCGAATCAGATAGACCGGCCATTTCTGGATGAGAGAACGAATGGACTTAGTTATGCGTCGGAATATATGAAGGGTAGTCCGTTATGTTATCAGATTACAATGTCTGCAGAAGAATGTGAGCGTTCCGAACTTGCGATGGATGCGATTCACAGATTATAGATATAGATTATAGAATTAGAAGGGAACGAAATAAAATTGAGCAAAGTAACATATAAAGCAATCAAAAATATGCCGGAGGTGAATGCCTATATTGAGCAGGGAAACAGGGTACTTGGAGCACTTGGATATACCGAACATTCCAGAGGACATGCAGTAAAAGTGGCGGAAACTGCCGGAAATATTCTGGAAAAATTGGGGTATAACCAGCATACGATCGAGCTTGCCAAGATCGCGGGTTATATGCACGACATGGGAAATTGTGTGAACCGTGTGGATCACGCACACAGTTCTGCAATCATGGCATTTCAGATATTACGTGATCTGAAAGTACCGGATGAAGACATTGCGGTGATCGTCAGTGCGATCGGCCAGCACGATGAGGCAACCGGTATGGCCGTGGATGCAGTCTCTGCGGCATTGATCCTGGCAGATAAGACAGATGTAAGAAGAAACCGTGTGCGGAACACGATCAAGGAAAGCTTTGACAAACATGACCGGGTGAATTATGCTGCAGTAGCATCCAGTCTTCATGTAAATGTAGAAAAGCAAGTAATCTTACTGGAGATCGAACTGGACGAAGGAATCTGTTCTATATTAGATTATTTTGAAATCTTCTTGCAGCGTATGCTGATGTGCAAGCGTGCGGCGGAGATGCTGGGAATGAAATTCAAGATGAAGGCGAATGGGAATAAGATCTGTTAAAGATTTTTTAGAGTCTGGAAGACCTATAACAAACAATAGGTTTTCCAGATTTTTCTATATCCAAGAAAGCAAAACAAGGTATTGGTGTAAAGCTTCGCAAATTGAGGAATTTATGTCATATAAAGTCAAGAAAATAGTTGCCATAAAATTACCGGGGGGGGGTATAATAGAATCACAGCTTATTACAACGGCAAATGCTAGGAAAAGTGAGGAAACAAGGAATGAAAGAGATTAAGACAATCTGGCCTCAATGGGAGGTGGAAGAGCTGATAGGGAAGGGTTCCTATGGAAATGTATATAAGATAAAAAGGGAGGAAATGGGAACCGTTTCATATGCAGCATTAAAAATTATTGAAATTCCGCAGGAACAGGCGGAAGTACGTGAATTAATGAATTCAGGCATGGATCATCAGTCGGTAAAATTTTATTATCAGGATCTGGTGAAAAGCATTCAAAATGAAATTGCAGTTATGGAGACGTTGAAGACTGGTAATAACATTGTATCCATAGAAGATTATTCTATCAGGGAAAAGAAGGACAGTATCGGATGGAAGGTATATATCCGAATGGAACTTCTGACCAATCTGAATACATATCTTAGTGAATGTGGTGGTGATCTGGCTCCGGCAGAAGTAGTAAAGATCGGAATGGATATATGTACTGCACTGGAATGCTGTGAAAAATCACAGATTATTCATCGAGACATTAAACCGGATAATATATTTCGAAATCCATACGGAGATTACAAGCTGGGGGACTTTGGAATAGCCAGACAGATGGAGATGACCAAATCAATGTGCTCCCAGAAAGGCACCAGCCTGTATATGGCACCGGAAGTATATAAGGGACAACATTATGATAAGACGGTAGATATGTATTCTTTGGGAATCATGTTGTATAAGTTATTGAACCACGGAAGATTTCCATTCATGCCGCCTGTACCGGAACTGATTCATGCAGGCGATGCAGAAGAAGCAATGCGAAAGAGAATAGAGGGAGAACCATTCACATCACCGGCTATGGCTTCTGAGGAGCTTGCAGCAATCATAAAAAAGGCATGTGCTTATGATCCAAAGCAGCGCTATCAGTCTGCAAATGAATTAAAGCATGATCTTGAAAAGGTAAAACAGGAAGAGTATGGAAAGGAAGATTACAGAACAGAAACAGCACCAGTTGTCAGCGGTCTGAATCATTTCTCGAATAATGAGAATAAAAACGCAGAGAAGGCAGGTACAGATGAATCACCGGTTGAATCATCAGCCGGATCAGCACATACATCCCGAAAGGAAGAAAATCTGGAAGACGAAAAGACCTGGGGAATATGGGGGGATAAACCAGAGCTGGAAAAAAGAGGCGAACCGGTAAAAAGAGACGAACCGGTAAAAACAGCTGAGCCGAAAAAGCAGGAGAATATTCCGCAGAAACAGCCGGCAGCAGAAGAACAGCCGTCTCAGGAAAAAGAAAAGAAAAAAGCAGCAGAGAAAAAAGTAAAAGAGAAGAAAATAAAAGAAAAGAATGTTCAGGAGACAGAAAAGAAAGGACGGAATAAAAAGCTGTTGATCGCCATCCCGGTAGCGATCGTGATTTTATTGATTGTGGTATTTGCAATGGGTGGAAAAGGTAACAATCAGACAGCTTCATCTTCGAAGGACACAACTGCAAAGTCAAAACAGGAAGATAATAGTTCAGAAAGTGATGATTTAAATTACTTGCTGACAGGAAGCATGTATACAAAGAATTCGGATATGGGAAGTAAAGTAGTCGGAGAAGATGTAAAGAATGTCAAATATGAAGATAAGAAGTGGGCGGTAGAGAAAGATTCCAGTGGGAAGTCATACAATCTTAATTTATCAAAAGTTCCGATCGCATTTTCCGGAGTTGTTTACAGAGATTATATTATGAGTGACATAAATCTCAAAAAAATTGAGCAGACATACGGTGCAACAGATCTGGAGAATTTTAAAATTATATATAAGCCGATGCTGGGAAAGAGCCTGGCAGAAGTCAGATATGCAGATCAAGATCAGAAACAATATTATTTTTATGCGTTGTATGAGTTTGACGGAAAAAAAATCAAACTACAACTGTTAGATTCTGAAAAGCTGAATAATAATGAATTGGTCGAGATTGGAACAGAAGAGTATGACTGTAAACGCGAAGGAAATGAAATTAAGATATCAAAAGGAGGAAGCAAGGTAACGCTTCTGCCGGCAGAAATGACATCAAGCAGTGGAGAAGTTCACTTTGGCGGATATGTAGAAAATGATAAAGATGCATATGAAGATATAGCGGAAATTTATTATAGTGAAGATAAAGATAATGAAGATTATGCAGCAATCCGTTTTACAGATGGATCTTATGCGATCGATCCGGTTATTACCGTAAAAGATAATACTATGACTGTTAAATGGGCAGAACGTTATACGGAGTATAATGGTTCTACGAAGCAAGTGGAGGATAAGAAAGAATATACATTTGATTATATGATGTTTTCTAAGTATTCATTTGGCATGAATGAAACACTTGGCATCCATAATGGTGGTGTTGTCATAAAGAAAGATGGAAAAACCTACAAATATCTGAGCAGCGAAGATGAATATGAAGCACAGAAATTATCAGGAACGGTAGAAGAGACCGATATCTCAGGATTATCAGATGAAGAAAAATCCGCATTGGTAGGTACACAGACCAATATCATGAGTGAAGTTGAAAAGGGACTTTCCGATGCAGGAATCAAGGCAGAAGTTGACCAGTCAACCGGACAGGTTAATCTGGACTCCAGCATATTATTTGCGCTGGATGATGCAACGTTATCAGACGAGGGAAAATCTTATCTTGATGAATTTCTGGATGTATACACGTCTGTTCTCATGAGTGATACATATAAGAACAGCATTGCGAAGATCAAGGTAGAAGGATATACCGATTCTTCAGGAACAGCAGAGCACAACCAGACATTATCGGAGCAGAGAGCAGCATCTGTTGCGGATTACTGCGTATCAAAAGTACCGGATATTGCATCGATTATCGAGAAGAAGGGATGCGGAAGCAGCAATCTGATATATGATGCAGATGGTAATGAGAATGCGGATGCTTCCAGACGAGTGGCGTTTAAATTTGCATTAAATGTAAATCAGTAAAAGCATATATGCAGTGAGGAAAAGCAGATGGAATGGTTACGTTCCTTATGGAGAAATGATACAAAAAGAAGCAGACTGGTAATCAGGATGGCAGCGACAACCCACACAGGAAAGGTGCGGGAAGCCAATGAAGACAATTTCTTATTTGAAGGCAGGTATATGCCCAGAGACCACCAGTCTCTGAATGAGATATACACATCGGAGAAGGAAGTTTCTGATGGAGTTATGGCTGCATTGTTTGATGGCATGGGTGGTGAGACGGCCGGAGAGCTGGCTTCTTACACAGCGGCAGCAAGTCTGGCGGACCTGGAAAAACAGAAAGAGCTGATAAGTCAGCCGGAAGAACTTGTACGCAGGTTGAATCATACGGTCTGTGCACAGGGAAAAGCGGAAAAGATCAGTCAGATGGGGTCTACTGCGATCATATGCAGAATCAGTGGAGAAGAGAAGGAAGACAGCAGCTGGATCATGAATCTTGGAGATAGTCCGGCATATGTTTTTTCGAATGGAGAATTGCGGCTGCTTACACATGCACATACCAATGCAGAATTTTTACAAAAATGTGGGATTACGAACCGGAAACCGGGGCTGACACAGTTCCTCGGAATTCCGGAAGAAGAATTTCAGATAGAACCATATGTAAGACATTTTTCACCACAGGATCAGGAGCAATATCTGATGTGCAGTGATGGACTGACGGATATGGTGACAGAAGAGGAAATTCAGACAATTTTAGCAAAAAAAATTACAGTAAAAGAAAAAGTAGATAATTTGCTGACACTTGCACTGGATAGGGGTGGACGGGACAACATTACAATTATCCTGTGTGAGATCTGGAAAGGTATAGAATGAACAATAAGATATTAGTATTTAACAAGAAAGCCTGCGAAGAGTATAATATTCCATTCGTGTCGGTGGAAAAATATCAGTTCCGGATTGAAAAAGGACAATTTGATCTGGAAAAAGATCTTGTAATCTCTATGCAGGCGTTGGATGACAGCTGGTGCTTTTCAGAAAGCAGAGAGTATCACATCCTTCGTGGCAAAGGACAGTTCTTCCTGAAAAAAATAAATATCGGAGACATTTTTTCAGTTACTACAAAGAATGGAGACGAGTTTTTCTTTGTGGTAGAAAAACAATTACCGGATATACCTGTTTACAGAAAATATCTGTTAAATAAGAAGAAAGAAGTTCTGATCGGAAGCAGCAAGGAATGTGATATAACCATCCGCTCGAACAAGATGGTATCAAGACAGCATGCAAGACTGGAATATGTGAATGAAGGCTGGATGCTCCGGAATCTGAAAGTAAATGGTACGTATGTGAATCATCAGCGTATCATGGATACTCAGATGCTGGAATATGGAGACGAGATTAATTTATTCGGAATTCATCTTGTGTATTTGAAAGACGTGATCGCAGTCGGTGATGAGAAATCGCAGGTGCAGGTAAACACAGAACAGTTAAATGTACTGGATAATGAAAGCGAAAAGTGGCTTTCCATGCTTCCTGTATACACAGATGACACAGCAGGAAGTGTTAAAGAATTCAAGCCGGCACCAAGAACGATGGCAGAGTATGACGAAGAAGAATTCGAGATTGAAGCACCACCGCAGCCAAAACAGCAGAAGCAGAAATCATTATTTATGACACTTGGTCCGTCTGTCACGATGGCGGTTCCGATGCTTCTTGGTGTGCTTCTTACGGGAGTCGGAGCACTTGGAATCGGACTTATCACAATGGTAGGATCGGCAGTGATCGGAGCATTCTGGGCTTATATGAACCGCAAGGCGCAGGATAAGAAGATGATCGAAGATGAGGAAGAACGGTGCCGCAGATATAAAGAATATCTTGAGAGGAAGGAAGAAGAGTTAAAAGAACGGTATGAATTCAATGTGCAGGAGCGTTGTTCTTTATATCCTTCCTCAGAGGAGTGTCTGATATTTGATGAGCATTCGACGGGTTTGTGGAATCGTAATGTGAATCAGGAAGATTATCTGTATGTTCGTCTGGGACTTGGAGAGATGCCATTACCGAAGAAAATAAAAATTCCACAGGAACGTTTCACAATGATTGATGATTCGCTGGCAGAAGAACCGGCAAGGATCAAAGATGCTTATGAAAAGATGAAGAATGTTCCGGTTGGAGTGAATCTGGAACAACATACACTGGTTGGACTGATCGGCGGGAAAGGATATGAAGGAATTTATCAGGTCTTAAAACCATTAATCGTACAGACGGCAGCAGCTTTTAGTTATACAGAGATGAAGCTTGTGCTTTTGTGTGACAAAAAGAGACCGGGAGACAGAAAGCTTCTGGAAGATACAAAATGGCTGCCGCATATGTGGAATGAAGAGAAGACATTCCGCTATGCGGGAGACAGCAAAGAAAGTATCGGTGAAGTACTGAATGCATTGATTCCGGAACTGAGACGCAGAAGAGAGGTATCTGGTGCCAATAAAGACGGGGAACTCAAAAAGCAATATAATCCATGGATATTATTCCTGGTGACAGCACCGTATCTTCTGGAAGAAAATTTGTCGTCCGTATATTTGTTTGATTCGAATCATCCGATAGGAACAACAACTGTTCTATGTACAGAAAGGTATGAAGATCTTCCGAACGCCTGTGAATATATGATCCAGAATACGGAAGAATTTCAGGGATGTTATTCCGTCAAAGAAGCAAAGAAAAACTGGGACACAATAACATTCGATCAGGTCCGGGGAACGAAGCTGAAGCAATTCGCTCATCAAATGGCGGCTCTTCAGATAAAAACTCCGGAGGCAAGACAGGATATCCCGTCTATGATCACATTCTTAGATATGTATGGTGTGAATAATGCACAGGAACTGGAGATCAGCAGACGATGGAATACGAGCCGGAGTTATGAGACACTGCGTGTACCGGTTGGAATGCGGGAAGGAAATATGTACTGCTTCCTGGATATTCATGAGAATGCACATGGTCCGCATGGTCTGGTCGCAGGTACGACCGGATCAGGAAAAAGTGAAATGTTACAGACATGGATACTCTCATTGGCGGTCAACTTCAGTCCGGAAGATATCTCTATATTCATCATAGATTTCAAGGGCGGTGGCATGGCGAACCAATTTATCAGACTGCCGCATCTGGCAGGAAATATTACCAACCTAGGCGGCAATCAGATATATAGAGCACTGGTTACAATCAGAAGTGAGAATCAGCGCCGTCAGAGAAAATTCCTGGAAGCAGGAGTAAAAGACATCTATGAGTACACACGGTTATATAAGAATCATGAATTGACAGAAGCAATTCCACACTTGCTGATCATTGTAGATGAGTTTGCAGAATTGAAAAAGGAACGGCCGGAATTCATGGATGAACTGATCAGTGTAGCGGCAATTGGACGTAGTCTGGGAGTACATCTGATTCTGGCAACACAGAAGCCGGCGGGTACGGTAGATAATAAGATTGAAAGTAACTCGAGATTCCGTATCTGTCTTAAGGTGCAGGATAAGCAGGACAGTAACGATATGTTGAAGCGTCCGGATGCAGCCTTTATTACGCAGACCGGACGAGGATATCTGAGAGTCGGTACAGATGAGATATTTGAATTATTCCAGGCCGCATGGAGCGGGGCGGTTTACCAGGCAGATTACTCTCAGAATCATGATGAGCTGGCAAAATTATATACTGTAAATGGAAGAACAGAGATTATCGGAACCCATCAGAAGATGCTCAGAAAGGAAAAAGAACGCACAGAGTGGGCAGACAGACTGATACAGATGGTTCAGGAAGTATTAAAGGATACCGGAGTGGAATTAAGAGAATACCTGCAGAATCCAGAAGTATTGAAACAGGTAAATGAAGCCGTCTATAAGTATTATATGAATGAAGAATGGAACATTATTCCTTCAGCGTACAACGATGCAAGAATTCTGGATCTGATGACGGTTCTGGAGACGTGCCAGAAGAAAAATGGCAGGGAGGTAACAGCGGATGAAGTGTTGAAGACTGCAATGCAGACGAGACGTACACTTCCGGAGGCAGGAAAGAAGACCCAGCTGGCGGCAGTGATCGATACGATCCAGAACATTGCAGAATCTACAGGAATGGCGATTCAGAATTACCTGTGGCTTCCAGAACTTCCGTCAAAGCTTCTGCTTGAAAAGGCCGGCAGTTATGCTGCAGAAAAAGAAATGTTTGGATTAGAGGCAGTAGTAGGAAAATATGATGATCCGGAGCACCAGTTCCAGTCAGCAGTTACCTGGGATATTGTAAATCAGGGCAATTTTGCTGTATATGGTACGATCTCAAGTGGAAAGAGTACATTTTTACAGACCTATATTTATGCACTGATTTCACGCTATTCGGCAGAACAGGTCAATATATATGGAATTGACTTTAGCAGCCGTATGTTGGAATGTTTTAAAGAGGCACCTCAGGTAGGAGGAATCATCAGCAGTCAGCAGATGGATCAGCTTGGAAAATTCTTCTATATGATAAAGCAGATATTAGAAGAAAGAAAACAGCAGCTGAAAGGTGGTAATTTCGACCAGTACAGGCGTGCAGGCGGAGATGATATTCCGGCAATTGTGATCGTAATTGATCAGTACGGCTCATTCAGAGAGAAAACAGACGGTGCATATGATGCACAGATGCTGGAACTGCTGAAAGAGGGAAATGGAAACGGAATCTATATCGTTCTCAGTGCCGGAGGTCAGGGATCCACCGAGATTCCGGGAAAACATGCGGAAAATCTGCGGGGAGGCTTTTGCCTTCAGTTAAATGATACATTCCAGTATAAAGAATTACTAAAAGGAAAGCCATCGGTATTCCCGGAAGAGGGAATCAGAGGAAGAGGTCTGATCAATCTGCATGGCAGTTTACTGGAGTTCCAGACGGCTCTTGCGGTTGATGCTGAGAATGATTATAAGCGGAATGAAAAAATTGCACACCGCTGCAGGATATTGAAAGACAACTGGACGGGACCGGAAGCAAGACATATCCCTGTCATTCCAGAGAATCCGACATTCTCAGAATTCACAGCACTTCCGGAAGTTAAGAAACTGCTGGGAGATGACAGAAGCTTTCCACTTGGCTACAGCATGCGTAGTGCATCAGTATGGAGTCTGGATTTCAGCCGTTTCTACTGCTACCTTGTATCAGGAAAGAAGCGTACGGGAAAGACCAATTTCCTTCAGATGGCAATGAGAATGGCAGCATTAAAAGGTGGAAAATCTTATGTATTTGCCAACGGTCACGGAATATTGGAAAAGACGGCAGAAGAGACAGGGGCGTCATACTATTCAGTGGAAGATGATCTGGAACCGTTCTGTGCAGAGATAAGACCATATCTGGCGGGAAGAAATAAGAAAAAACATGAGCTGGAATATAAAGGATATAACGATGAAGAAATCTATCTTGAGATGTGCAAAGAAGAGAACATTTATCTGTTCATTGATGATCTTCCGGCATTACTGGACAACTTATATCACCCGAAAGAGGGAAGAAAAAAAGCAGACAAATTCTTCGAAACATTTGCAGATAAAGGCTGGTATCATCAGATATTTATATTTGCAGGATTTAATCCGGATGACCGGCTGGCAATGGCAGGAAACGGATTCTATGAGTATGTTTCAAGAGATAAGAACGGAATATACTTTGGTGGAAATGTAGAAGGACAGTCGGTTTTGAATTTTGATTATATGGGATTCAAAGAGAAGAAGAAAGCAGAACCGGTAGGTATCGGAACTTTGGCAATCGGAGAAGGAAGAATGCCGGTAGGAAAAGTTGTGATTCCGGATGCCAGAAAGTAGGTGAAACATATGCTTCATGTAGATATTTATGTACCTGCATTGGAATATAATTATGAATTTAGTTTGAATGAGCATGCAAAGACTGGGGTGGTCGTGGAAGAAATCGCATATGTCATTGGTCAGAAGGAGCAGAAATCATGGAATGGGAAGATAGACAATCTGATTCTGTGCAATGCGGAAAATGCCTGCATACTCCCAAAAGAAAAATCATTGTATCAATGTAAAGTGTTACCTGGCAGCAGACTGATATTACTGTAAGGAATTTTGTGTGAAGGGAGGAAAATATGGCAGATATTTCGGTTGACACAAATTCGATAAATGGAATGACGCAAACGGTCAATGATGCGGTCAGTCGTCTGGAACAGACATTAAAGCAGATGCATGAAAGTGTAAATGAATTAAATGCAACATGGTCAGGACCGAATCATGATACATTTTCCACGAATTTTGAAGCGCGCTATGGAGAAATGAAACAGGTGAATAAAATGTTAAAGAAGTATCTGGAATCTGTGAAAAGTGCAAAAAAAGAGTATGTATCATTTGAATCGCAGATTGAAGATATTGTAAACAGGGAACGGTTCTAAAGTGTACTGATATGAAGGAGGTGGTCATATGGCAGATCCGTCTGGTTTTGGAACAATCAAAGTGGATGCTGCAGTATTAAAAAGTAAAGCCGAAGATGCATATGTAAAGATTCAGAATTACCGGGAGGCGGTAGAGCAGATTGCAGCAACGGTATCAGCCAGCAGTGGTTACTGGGAGGGACAGGCCGGGAATCTGTACCGGGATATTATGCGTTTACAGGTAAAAGCAATAGAAAATACGTTGACAGAATATGCAAATTATCCAAAAGAATTATTGGAATATGCAGGTATCTATTCGAGCACGATATCTCAGACAAATGCAAAGGCAGAAGAGATTGAATCGGTGGATATGTTCTAGCAACTGCAAGAAATTGTGGAGGAGAGAATGGATAATTACATAGAAATCGCATACAAGCAGGCAGTCAAACAGGCTGAAAGACTGGAAAAAGTAGCAGATAATCTGGAGAAAGCCAAAGGTTATCTTGCCGGAGGTGCGCAGGAACTGGCCGGAGGATGGTCCGGTAATGCTTCTGTGAAGTATCAGGGAAACTGTGTACAGGTTCAGGAAGATATTGCATCAAATGTCAGATATATACGCAATATTGCGAAGGCAATCCGAAAGACGGCAATCGCATATAGAAAAGCGGAGACAGAGGCGTATGAGGCAGAAACGAAGAAGAACAAATAAGTAAAGGAGACATAAAATGGCAGAATCATATAATGTAGATGTAGCCGGGTTACAGGCAGGTGCAGCAAATCTGGAAGAAACAATTGAACAGTTTGCGGCAGAGATAAATAAAATGAAGGAAATCGAAGAAAACATGTTGAATGATTCCCTGTGGTATGGACCAAACAAAGCAAAATTCAAAAATGAATTTACGGAATACATGAATGCTGTAGTGAAATTATATGAGCAGGCGATAGATCATCTTGCCAAGTTGCAGGAAATTTTAAAAACATATGTACAGGCAGAATCAAATTAATGAGAAGATAAAAAAGGAGAACGAATTATGACAGATGATACAATTATTGTAAATGTACCGGCAATGGAGGAAGCAATTTCAGCATTTAATACGTGTAATTCACAGATTGGACAATGCGTCAGCTCATTAAAATCTAATGCATCAACCATTGCAAGTGCATGGACTGCGGATGCGTCCGATACATATCAGAATAAAATACAGAAACTTTCTTCGAATGTAGAGGGAGCACAGACAGCATTAAAAGCACAGATTGACAAACTGACGAGTACCTGTGACAGATACCGTAGTACACAGAACAAAACACAGAGCATGGCAGATTCTGTTGACAGTGATTTTATGGTATAAAGGATTGAGAAAAGATGGCTCAGTTTAAAGTGAATTATGCACAACTTCAAAATTGTATAGAAGCAGAAGAAAAAGCAAGAAAGATATTGGATCAAAGTACCGGAGAACTGTTTAATATCATGGCGGCTGTTGGTGCTGTTGGTGCCACGATGGGGAAACTTGGATATGCCGGAAAGGTCTGGAATGCTTATAGCAAGACTACGAATGAACAGAGCGCAGTGTATTTTTTAGAAAGAGATTTAAAGGCAATACATGATCTCTATATGCAATGTGAAAAGAACGTTCTTCAACATGCGGATGCAGATATCAGCATCAAGAACGGATTCACTTCAGGTGCGGTAAAAAAAGCAGATAAGATATCGGCAAAATACGACAAAAGCTATGAGAAGAATCAGCAAAATAAAAAAGAAACACTGGGTGATACAATCTATAATTCCACGATCAAAGGTACGGCCGAAAATATTGAAGCAGTAAGAAAGATGATGGATGATTTTAAGGAATGGAGAGGCACCGGTGGAAGTGTTCTGCTGGAAAAAGCATATGGAGAAGTAGAAAAAAAGACGAATAAGTTTTGCATCGAGATTTTTGGTCAGAAGATCAATCCGCTGGTTGGAGTATTACGGATGGGAGAAGGTGCAGTGTCCGGCTACTATGAATCATGGGAGAATATGGTATACGGAGTATTTCATCTGGATAATCCGAAAGCAGTAGGAAAAGGAATTATAAGTTATCTGGTACTGATCACACCGAGTACAAAAGGACTGGACGGCAAGGCAAAAGCAACTGCCAAAAAACAGGCAGAAGCATGGGGAAAATACCTGAAACCATACAAGACAGTAGAAAAAGTGTTTAGTATTGGTTATGATACGGTCACTTCCGATTATTATATAAAACGTTACGTTGAAAATGTCAATAAATTTATGGAAAGTGTCCGAAAAGGCGATGTAAAAGGGGCAACAGATGCAATTGTGTCTGGAAAAATAGACCAGACAAAGGCCACGTTAGATATCGGTGTACGCTGGGTGCAAAGTGTTGTAGATAAAGAAATATTAAAAAAGGTATCGAATATCGTGGGTAAGCCGGTCACTGTTGATATCGTGAATAAATATATTGCAGAACAGACAGGAGTAAACCCGGGAAAAGCTTTTACAGAATTGAATAGTGTAATAGGTTCTGTATTTTCAGATATACTGGTACAGAACTCATAGATACCAAGGTATGCAAGAAGAGATAAGAAGCGAAAGGAGAAAAGGAATATGAAAATAGAACCGATTGGTTCGGTGTTGAAAATTTCTGATTATCTGTTTTTTATAGCGGGGTATCAGCCGGTGGAGAATAATACAGGAGTAGGTCTGGATTATATTTTGCTGCCATATCCGATGGGATTCATGCATCCGGAGGATTATATGAGGTGTCCGGTACATGCATCCGGAGAAGTGATCAGTGAAGGATATGTAGATGAGATCGGGAAAAGATATCTCGAAGATCTGGAGACATTTGTCGAAAAAGGCGGAGAGGCCAATTATCAGGGATTCGTACGATTTTTAGATCAGGTGGCAGAGACGATGCAGGAACAACAGGAGGATAGAAAATAATGGCATTATTACCGGCAGGAAGTATCGTGAAGCTTTCCGGGACCCCGGCAGATATGTATATGATTGCAGGGTATTACCCACAGGATGGGGATATGATCTGGGACTATTCAGCAGTGAAGTATCCTGGGGGAATGGGGGCGAATGGAGAGATGCATACTTTTTACGCGGATGAGATTACAGAGATTCTGCATGTAGGATATACAGACGAAACAGCAGAACGGTTATTGGAAAAACTACCGGAGTATATCACCGAGCTTTTTGAAACTGCGAAAAAGTATGAAGAAAGCATGAACGGGAAAGCGAAAACGGATATTGGACAGACGGATTCGGAAGAAAACGGTACGGAGCAGATGGATATCCAGATGTTCTAGTTCAGAAAATATGAGGAATAGAATAGGAAAAACAAGATATAATAATTGACATTCATAAAAGGATGATGCTATAATACAACCCTAAAATGAGTGTGGATTTTTCTGGAGCAATCTATTTTTCGCCACATGGTTACTGGATGACAGCGGCCATGTGGTTTTTTGTTGTCATGCATCTGGAAGAACCAGTAGATATACATATGAGAGAAAGGGGATATATTATATATGGATCAGACATATATGAAAGAACAACCGGTATTAAAATTGATCGTATCGATGGCACTGCCGATGGTCATTTCTATGATGGTGAGTTCACTTTATAATATTGTGGACAGCTTCTTCATCGCCAAGATCAGCGAAGATGCCATGACGGCGTTATCACTGGTGTATCCAGTGCAGAATCTGATCAATGCGGTGATGATCGGATTTGGAATCGGAATTAACGCGGTCATCTCATTTTACCTGGGAGCACAGGACAAAGAGACTGCAGACAGGGCGGCAACGCAGGGAATGCTGCTTGGAACGATTCACGGAGTTGGATTTATGATTCTGGGAATTGCCGTAATGAGACCATTTTTACAGATGTTTACGGGAAATGCAGAGATTGTGGACTATGGGGTACGTTATTCGAGAATCGCATTTTTATTTGCGACAGCCCTGTCATGGCAGCTTGTATTTGAGAAGACATTCCAGGCAGTCGGACGTATGGTAGAATCGATGACCTGTATGATGTCAGGTGCGATCATCAACATTATCCTGGACCCGGTCCTGATCTTCGGACTCGGACCATTCCCGAAAATGGGAATCGAAGGAGCGGCACTTGCAACAGGAATCGGACAGGCAGCAGGAGCAGTATTGTACCTGATCTTTTATATTGTGAATCCGCTGCCGGTGAAGTATAGAAAGAAATACCTGAAAGTGGATCTTGGATTATGGAAGAAGTTATACGTAATCGGAATTCCGGCAAGCCTGAATCTGGCACTTCCGTCACTGTTGATCTCCGTATTGAATGTAATACTTACAGGCTATGGGGAAGTCTATGTATTTGTTCTTGGAGTCTATTATAAGCTGCAGACATTCCTGTATCTTCCGGCAAATGGAATCGTACAGGGAATGCGTCCGCTTCTCGGATATAATTACGGAGCGGGAGAGCACAAGCGTGTACACAAGATCTTCCAGGATGGACTGATCCTTGTACTCGTGATGATGGCAGCAGGAACGGCGATCTGTCTGGCAGTTCCGGGACAGCTGATGGGATTATTCACAGCGAATCCGGTAACGATGCAGGCGGGAAGCGTGGCACTCAGAGTTATCAGTCTTGGCTTCCTTGCTTCTTCGGTATCGGTTATCTGCAGCGGGGCGCTGGAAGGACTTGGAAAAGGCGTACATTCACTGATCATTTCACTGTGCCGATATGTAGTCGTGATCATTCCAGTAGCATTCATCGTCAGCCGCTTTATGGGGGCAGTCGGTGTATGGCATGCGTTCTGGATCACGGAAGTGGTGACTGCGGTAATTGCGTATGTGGTGTATCGGAAAGGCGTGAAGAGATAGGACGAAGGGATAGCGAAAGAGATCATATAAGAATAGAGAATATAATAAGATAAAAGGATGAAAAAGAGTTGTTGACTGCAAGAATCGGCATATGTCTGTAAGGAAGGACAAGAGGATGATTCAGTAGATGAAAATTAACAGGGCAGCAGCTCTTTTTTGATGCACAAGTATAATATAGTATGATAAAATGTAAAATAGTAAAAAGTAAGAAGCGGGCAGTTGAAAGTCAGAAAGAAAGCAGGGAGGACCATCATGGGGAAAGTTATCAGTATTGGAAAACAGAACTTTGCATCATTACGGGAAAATGATTGCTTTTATATAGATAAATCAGAACTGATCAGAGAATGGTGGGAATCGCAGGATGATATCACGCTGATAACCAGACCAAGGCGTTTTGGTAAGACATTGAATATGAGCATGTTAAATTGTTTTTTTTCCAATCAGTATGCCGGAAAGAAGCAGCTGTTCGAAGGATTGTCAATTTGGAACGATGAAAAGTATCGTATTTTACAGGGAAGTTATCCGGTCATTTTCTTAAGCTTTGCATCGATAAAAGGAAGCAATTATAATGATGCCAGAGATGGTATTATTATGGCAATTAATGAAGCATATTCAGAACACCGCTATCTGCTGGAAAGTAAAGAACTTACTGAAGGAGAGCGGAAATGTTTCGAAGAGCTGGATAATTATGCCAAGAATCCCGGAGCC
The DNA here is from genome assembly GCA_963595255.1 of bacterium. Taxonomy (GTDB): domain Bacteria; phylum Bacillota; class Clostridia; order Lachnospirales; family Lachnospiraceae; genus Dorea_A. Next base: position 33,856 of record CAVBHX010000005.1, on the reverse strand, counting down.
AAGGAATCGGTAGCCAACGATACGATCTGTAATGCAGTAAAGAATCTGGCAAATTGTCTTTATCGCTACTATGGGAAAAAAGTAATCATACTTCTGGATGAGTATGATACACCGATGCAGGAAGCATATCTATATGGATATTGGGACCAGTTTACCGCATTTGTGCGAAGTCTTTTTAATGCAACATTTAAGACGAATCAATATCTGGAACGGGCTATGATGACAGGGATTACCCGGGTGTCAAAGGAGTCGGTTTTTTCAGATCTGAATAATTTGAATGTGATTACTTCCACATCGCTGGAATATGAGACAAGTTTTGGATTTACGGAAGAAGAAGTGTTTACGGCACTGGATAATATGGGAATGTCAGAGCAGAAAGAAATTGTGAAATCATGGTATGATGGATTCGTATTTGGAAATCAGAAAGATATTTATAATCCATGGTCTATTACAAACTATCTGGATAAAAAACAGGTGCGTACGTACTGGGCAGATACAAGTTCGAATAGTTTGATCAGCAGACTGATACGGAAGGCATCTGCCGGTATTAAGGAACAGATGGAAGAACTTCTGCAAGGGAAAGAAATTATCGTAAATTTTGATGAACAGATTGTGTTTGAACAGCTGGATCAGGATGAAAATGCTATATGGAGTCTTATGCTGGCAAGCGGATATCTGAAAGCAGAACAGGTGGAATACCGTGGATTATTAAGAGAACCATGGTATCATCTGAAGATTACCAATCTTGAGACGACAGCTATGTTCACGAATTTGTTCAAGAGCTGGTTTAATCAGAGTCGGACAAATTATAATCAGTTTATCAAAGCACTTTTGCAAAATGATATAGATGCGTTGAACTATTATATGAATCAGATAACGATGGCAACATTCAGTTATTTTGATGTAAATGGAGCAGAAGGCGGACAAAGTGAACCGGAGCGGTTTTACCATGGATTTGTTCTGGGACTGATAGCTGAGCAGACGAATATTTATGAAATCCGTTCGAATAGGGAAAGTGGATTTGGACGTTATGATGTAATGATGATTCCGAGAAAGAAGGATGACAGATATCCGGCGGTCATTATAGAATTTAAAGTACGCAGTGTGGCCAAAGAAACAGATCTGGAAGCAGCTGTACAGGCAGCAAAAAAGCAGATCGAAGAAAAGAATTACGATGCAGAATTGTTTGCAAGAGGCTTTAAAAAAGAGGAAATTTTGCATTATGGATTTGCATTCGAAGGGAAAAAAGTATTAATTGGATAAAGAGGACAGAATAATACAGGGAACTTGCCACGGGCGATTTCTGTTGCATACTTTGGCATATAGAAAGACTGGTGTATCTGTGAAAAGATATACCAGTCTTTTGTAAGTATCATATATTCGTAAGAAGCTGACAGTAGCAGGTCCTGAAGATACAAATTTATCTCAATCTCCACTTCAGCAAAAACGCAGAATTAATAATCACCAGCACCGATCCCGCATTATGAACCAGTGCCCCAACGATTGGATTCAGGATTCCGGTGATCGCAAGCACGATAGCCACGAAATTCAGTGTCATGGAAAATGTCAGATTGAGCCGGATCGTCCGCATCATACGTCTGGAAAGTGCCAGCAGATGTGGCAGTTCTTCAATCTGGTCATCGATCAGGGCAATGTCTGCGGCATCAACGGCGATATCACTTCCGACTCCGCCCATGGCGATACCGACATTTGCTTTCTTAAGAGCCGGAGCATCATTGATACCGTCTCCGATCATGCAGACAGCAAGGTTACGCTTCTGATAGTGATCGATCTCTTTTAACTTATCTTCCGGAAGGCAGTCGGAACATACTTCCTGGATATGCAGGCGTCCGGCGATTGCCTGTGCGGCATTTTCATGGTCTCCGGTAAGAAGAACAGGATCAATGTTCTGATCTCGTATGGCATCGATCATCTTCTGGCTTTCCGGACGGAGCGTGTCAGCAAGTGCAAGGAATCCGGCAGCTTTTCCGTTATAAGCGACATAGATAATGGTTGCACCTTCATGAAGATAGAATGCCGTACGCTGTTCAAAATCAGCAGGAATGCTAACATTTTGTTCCGAAAGAAGAGGCAGATTGCCGGCAAGTACAGGTTGATGATTAACAGTAGCAGAAATCCCGCGTCCTGGTATCATCTGAAAATTCTCGACAGAGACATCTGTAAATAAGTTTGAGGAAGCAGAATCGGAACCGGAACCGAGTTTCTGGCGGCAGCCTTTTACAATGGCTTTTCCCAGTGGATGTTCGGACAAACGTTCACAGGCGGCAGTATAAAGATACAGCTCCTCATCTGAAAGTTCCGGGATGACAGACTGTACGGCAATGACTTCCGGAGTTCCGTAAGTTAAGGTACCTGTTTTATCAAATGTAACTTTCTGTACAGAAGCCAGACGTTCCAGCGCATCACCCTCGCGGACGAGGAATCCGTGTTTGGTAGCATTTCCGATTGCAGCCATGATAGCAGTCGGTGTTGCAAGTACCAGGGCGCATGGACAGAATACAACCAGGATCGTGACAGAGCGGATGATCTGTCCGGTGAAGAACCAGGTAAGAACGGCCGCAGTCAGTGCAATCACAACGATCCAGGTGGCCCAACGGTCAGCGATTCCGACGATTTTTGCCTTCCCGGCATCTGCGGACTGTACCAGTCGGATCATACGCTGGATAGAGCTGTCTTCTCCGACTTTGGTTGCCTTCATCGTAAATGTTCCGAACTGATTGACCGTTCCGGAAGAGACTTCGTCCCCGGCTGATTTGTCAACCGGAAGAGATTCTCCCGTCATAACGGCCTGATTGATGGAAGTCTGGCCGGAGAGGATCACACCGTCAACTGGGATCGTCTCGCCCGGAAGGACACGTAAGATGTCATTCAGCTGCACAGCCTCGGCGGCAATCGTAATCTCTTCTTCTCCGTTAGCACCGGAACGTATCACACGGGCCGTCTGCGGGGTAAGATGAACTAATTTCTCGATACCGGCGCGTGCCTTTGCAACAGTCAGTTCTTCTAACAGTCCTCCAAGCTGCATGATGAATGCAACTTCGGCAGCGGCGAATGTCTCACCGATACAAAGCGAAGCAATCAGGGCAAGTGAGACCAGTACATCGGCCTTGATGTCAAATGCAGTGACCAGACCGATCACAGCTTCCAGAATGATCGGGACGCCGCATAAGAGGATTGCGATCCATCCGGGATTGACCGGAAATGTATCCGGGAACGCCAGACTTAAGATCAGGGCGGCACCGGAAATCACAAGGAACGTAATATCTTTCTTCGTTCCACCAAGTTCCAGAAATCCTTCTAACTTGTTCATAAGTTCTTTCATGATAAACTCATTCCTTTCTATATAAATGTTTCATGATATGTAAAAACCTGCGGATGACAGGTACTACGGATATAATTCCGGTCAAAAGCATTATAAAAATGTAAACATATAGAAAGTTTTTGACATAAATTATACCGTATGGGGTATAGGTATAATATACATATGGGGGTATATGTATGTCAAGAGGATAAAAAGAAAAAGTACAATTATCGGAATATAATTCCAGAAAATTGTACTTTTGTCTTGCCATCAGTTAACTTGTATTTACAGATATTTACAAACTTCTACGTTTGCCTTATTGCCAGTTAACCCATATTTGCAAATCTTTCGACTGCTTTTGTAAAATCTTCAATCGTCTTATCCGCATCGCCGTGTTCGATCCCATCGCGTACACAGTGCTTGATATGCCCTTCCAGAACGACCTGTCCACATTTGTGAAGTGCTGATTTGGCAGCGTTCAATTGAGAGAGGATGTCCTCGCAGGGAATATCTTCATCTACCATCCGGTCGATGGCCTGTACCTGTCCGATGATCTTGCGGAGACGGCGGTGTAAGTTGTCTGAATCCATACATTGTTTCATAAATAATCGCACCTCCAATACCGTATGGGGTATATGTTCATTATGGAAGAAATGTGTGGAAAAGTCAACCGGTGTTACATATTGAAAGTTACTGTTCACATGTTGTACAAACAGTAACACGATTTTGCCAATGCTTCGCATTTCATGCTCTTGCAATCCTAAAACACCTTAAAGGTGTAACATCAGATATTCAATGAGTTTCTTCACCGCAACCGGCGTATAATTCTGCTTTGGAAGCAGCACATAGAAAATACGTTCCGCACATTCATAATCCAGTTTGTAATATTTCAGATGTGCCTGCGAATGCATGACCAGACGGTCGCTGACAAAAGTAGCTGCCGGGAAATGTTCGGTCATATGATAGGCGGTGACTAACTGTGAAAGCTGCATGATCACATGTGGTTCAAATCCAGCATCCTGGAACATTTCCATACTGCGGTCATGCAGGTTATTTCCAGAAGAAAGTAAAATAAAATCTACATCACGGAAAGGCTCCAACGTGATAGCAGGGCAGGTATCTGACAAATGACGTCCATCCGCAATCTCCTGTGCGGAAAGAGCAGAGGGCGACAACAGATGATTGATGGGAAGGTTCTCCTGAACAGCCAGAAGTACATGATCGGTAAACGCCGGAAAACGTTCAAAATCCATCATAAATTTTTCATTACAGCTAAAAGTCATGTCAAGTTCATGAGCGGAAAGCATAGAGGCCAGAGTTGCAGCACTGTGTTCCTCTAATTCCAGTTCGATACCGGGATGAAGAGCATTGAAAGCGGCAAGGTGTTCAGGAAGTATATAGGCGTTGAGATAATGAGAACCACCCATACAGACATGTCCGGTATTCAGCTGCCGGATATCCTGGATCTGCTGCTCCAGTTCTTTATCAATATTTTTCATTTTCTCAATCGTATTGATATAGATGCGCCCGGCAGGGGTCAGTTCCAGCGGATGGCGGCTTCTGTCGAACAGTGGCAATCCGATGGAATCTTCGATCTTCTGGATCGCAATACTCAGTGCCGGCTGCGTAATGTACAATGATCTGGCGGCTTTAGAGATACTTCCTTCTTTATAAACCTGATACACATAGCGGAATTCCTGCTGCATAAAATACGTCACTCCTTTGTATAAATGCAATTTATATTATTATAAAATCTATAAATTTGATTATATAACTGACTGGTGTTATTGTAAATATAGAAACAGACAACAGTTATAAAAAATTACAATTTTACCAAAGGAGGAAGGTTATGGAGATCAATGCACTTTTGATGGATCCAAAAGATAACGTAGTCACATGTGTTACTGATGTAAAAGCAGGGGAAACAGTTACATACCGGAAAGGTGAAGAGGTCTGTTCGCTGGAAGCGAAAGAAGATATTCCATATTGCCACAAAATTGCAATTCAGGATGTGGAAAAAGATGCTGAAATTATTAAATACGGTGAGAGCCTTGGAAAAACATCAGAAAGCATCAAAAAAGGATGCTGGGTATCACATCTGAATTTGTTCAGTGTACCAAGAGATTATGACAGTGAGATGATTTAATGAAGGAGGAAAAAAGGATGCAGTTTTGGGGATACAAGAGAAAAGAAGGACGTGCAGGGATTCGTAATCATGTGCTGATCATGCCAACGTGTGCATGTGGAAGTGAGAGCTGCCGTATTGTAGCAAGTCAGGTCAGAGGAGCGGTTAACATCGTATTTAATACAGGATGTTCGGATGTAGCTGCCAATACAGAAATGTCGCAGAAAGTATTAACAGGATTCGCATGTAATCCAAATGTATACGGTGTAGTGATCATTGGATTGGGATGTGAGACGGTACCGCATAATAAACTCCGTGAAAAAATCCAGTCAATGACAAGCAAACCGGTTGTATCATTTGGAATCCAGGACGAAGGCGGAACCCTGAAGACAATCGAAAAAGCGGTACGTGCAGCAAGAGATATGGCAGCAGAGGCTGGTATGCAGCAGAAAGAACTTTGCGATATCTCAGAACTGTTACTTGGAATAGAATGTGGAGGCTCTGATGCGACTTCCGGTATTGCAAGTAATCCGGCTGTCGGAGAACTGAGTGATAATCTGGTAGACCTTGGGGCGTCTACGATCATGAGTGAGTCTATTGAGTGGATCGGTGGGGAGCATGTTCTTGCAAAACGTGCGGCAACACCGGAGATTCATAACCAGATCATCCAGGTCTGCAAAGATTACGAAGAACATCTGATGGCAGCAGGACAGGACTGCCGTGCAGGGCAGCCGACACCGGGAAATAAAGCAGGCGGACTTTCCACATTAGATGAAAAGAGTCTGGGATGTATCCGGAAAGGCGGAACGCGCCCGATCGTTGAGGTGTTAAAACAGGCAGAACACCCTACCAAACAGGGAGCAATCGTGATGGATACAGCAGGATATGACATTTCATCTGTTACATCTATGGTTGCTGCAGGATGTAATGCAGTTATCTTTACAACAGGACGTGGAACACCGACCGGAAATGCTATCGTACCGGTTCTGAAAGTAACAGCAAATGCCAGAACTTATGAAAAGATGGAAGACAACATGGATGTAGACTTAAGTGCGATCATCAAAGGTACAAAGACATATCAGGAGTGCGGAAAAGAACTGGTCAGTGTGATTGGAGATATCTGTAACGGAAAGATGACGAAAGCAGAAGCTTTTGGATTCTCTGATATTGCAGTGGATCATGTATGTAGATTCGTATAGAAAAGGAGAACAGTCATGTCACAGGCAGTTATAACATTAATTATACTTGCAGTTGCGATCGTTCTCTTTGTATCGGATAAACTTCCGATGGGACTGGTTGCATTTATGGTGCCGGTAGCACTTTACTTTACTGGAATTATTGAGGCAGATGATATTTTTACTTGTGTGATCAATTCCAATGTAATCTTAATCCTGGGAATGTGTGTGATCGGTGCAGCATTCTTTAAGACCGGAATGGCTTATAAGACAAGTCAGTTTCTTCTGAAATATACAAAAAGTGAGAGAGGACTGATTCTGGTTATCACTCTTTTGAGCGGTATCATGTCAGGATTTGTGTCCAATAGTGGAACCGTTGCAGTTCTTTTACCGATCGTGATGGGAATTGCAGCAGGAAGTAATATAAAACCGATCAAGCTTTTGATGCCGCTGGTGATCGGTGCAACGATCGGAGCCGATGTAACGATCATCGGTTCGCCGGGAAATCTGATTGCAAAGAACACGATCGAAGAGTTCAGTAACGGATCTATGACGGTAAGCTTTTTTGAATATGCGAAGATTGGTATTCCAATGCTGATCGTTGTTGCAGTATTCTTATTCTTCTTTGGATCAAAGCTGATCAATGACCGGGAAGCAGGAAATGAGACATTACAGGAGCCGGATTACAGCAGCGTGCCGAAATGGCATGGAACACTGACAATTGTAGTGCTGATACTTACGATTGCAGGAATGGTACTTACAGATTATGTGGATTTCCTTCCACCGATGCATGTAACAGCATGCTGCGGAGCAATTGTGCTGGTATTATTCGGCGTGCTGTCTCAGAAAGAAGCATTTGCATCGTTTGAAATGCTGACTGTATTTATGCTTGCATTTATGATGCCGCTTGGGACAGCGTTAAATGATACGGGCGCAGGTAAAATGATCGCAGATGCAGTAATTTCAGTTACCGGGCAGTCAAGCCCAATGATCATCATGGCATCGCTGTGGATTCTGACCTGGGCACTGACGCAGGTTATGAGTAATACTGCGGCCTGTACATTGCTGTGTCCGATCGCATGGACCATTGCCGAGTCACTGGGAGCGGATCCGAGAGCCGTTGTCATTGCAGTGTTCATTGCAAGTAGTGTTGCAGTATGTACACCGATGGCAATTCCGGCCAATTCTATGATTATCGGACCTGGAAATGTGCGGTTTAAAGACTTCCTGAAACCAGGACTGGCAGTAAGTCTGGTATGCTTTATAGTAAGCATGATATTATTGCCGATCTTTTATCCATTTTATTAATTCCTCAATTTTTATAAATTGCCATGCATTCGAAAGGAGCTGCCGGTGGCAGGTCCTGTAGATATGAACAGGGCTGTCGTACGAAATGATGTGTGCGGCAGCCCTGTTCTTTGTACGCCAAAGCGAGCTGGTAAAGACAGAGATGATTGTAAAAGAAGAGACTACACAGTTTGCGTTGACTGACTAATTGAATAAAGAGTATAATAAACCTATTGATACAGACGGAGTGATCGATATCTATCCGAATGTAAAGAGAAGAAAATACAGGGAAGAATGACTCTGACTGTAAGGTGAGTCCCGAGCAGGAATAGTTATGAATTCGTTTCATTAAAAAGTAGTTAACAGCAGGTTATATTACAGCACGATATACAAAATCAGGCGATTTCTAACAGGAAAGAGAGCCATTTGGGTATATCGTGTTTTTTATATCTAAGAATACAAGAAAAACTTTCAAAGGTAAGTTTTCAGCAATAAGAACATGCAGGAGGAACACACATGTTAAAAGTAGCAATCTACGGCAAAGGCGGCATCGGAAAATCCACCGTCACATCCAATCTGGCGGCAGCATTTGCCACGATGGGGAAGAAAGTAATCCAGATTGGCTGTGACCCGAAAGCAGATTCGACGATGAACCTGCTCGGCGGGGAACCGTTAAGGCCGGTCATGAATTATATGAGAGAAGAAGATGAAGAACCGGAGAAACTGGAAGACATTGCAAAAGAAGGATTCGGAAATGTCTTATGTATCGAGACGGGAGGTCCGACACCGGGACTTGGCTGTGCCGGGAGAGGAATCATTGCGACATTCCAGTTACTGGAAGATTTGAAATTATTCGAGACCTATCAGCCGGACGTCGTTCTGTATGACGTACTTGGGGACGTGGTCTGCGGTGGATTTGCAGCACCGATCCGGGAAGATTATGCAGAGAAAGTGCTGATCGTGACATCTGGAGAGAAAATGGCACTCTATGCGGCAGACAACATTTCCAAAGCAGTAAAGAACTTTGAAGACAGAAGTTATGCAAGAGTGTTCGGAATCGTACTGAATCACAGAAATGTGGAAAATGAAAAAGAAAAAGTAGAGACATTTGCAAAAGAACATGGATTTGACATCGTGGGAGAGATTCCAAGAAGTGATGAAATTAACCGTTGCGAAGACCAGGGGAAGACGGTGATCGAGGACAATCCGGAGTCGGACATCAGTAAATGCTTCTATGATCTGGCGGAAATATTGTGGAAAGATGAGGAACAGGTATGAGAGGGACTGCCTATTATTGTACGGTAGAAGAATTACAGAAGCGGGGAAGAGATGATATTCCGGAACAGTTCCGGTCGAATACACATCTGATCTACAGTTCTCCGGCGACACTTGCATTTAACTCGCCGGGAGCGGAAGGGTTCGGTGTGAAGAGAGCCGGGCTTGCAATCCCGGATTCGATTATGCTGATCGTGGCACCGGGATGCTGCGGACGGAATACGTCCATGATCAGTTCCATGCCGCAGTATGAGGATCGGTTCTTTTATCTTACGATGGATGAGACCGATATCGTAACGGGGAGACATCTGAAGAAAGTGCCAAAGGCAGTACAGGAGATCTGTGACAGTCTTGCGAAGAAGCCGTCGGTTGTGATGATCTGTATTACTTGTGTGGATGCACTTCTTGGAACGGATATGGAGTGTATCTGCAGAAAGTCGGAAGAAAAGACAGGACTTCCGGTGAGACCATGCTATATGTATGCCCTGACAAGAGAAGGACGGAAACCGCCGATGGTACATGTGCGTCAGTCGTTATATTCTTTACTGGAACCAAAGAAGAAAAAAGGAAATGTCGTGAATCTGCTGGGATTTTTCTCACCGCTTATGGACGACTGTGAGTTATACGGTATGCTGGAAAAAGCAGGTGTAAAGACAGTGCATGAGATATCCAGATGCAAGAACTATGAAGAATATCAGACGATGGCGGAGGCGAATTTCAATCTGGTATTACATCCGGAAGCGAGATTTGCAGCGGAAGATTTTCATGAGAATCTGAAGATCCCATTTATCGAACTTCGGAGATTGTACCAGATCGATAAGATAACGAAACAGTATCAGGCACTGGGCAATGTTCTGGGCATTCCTTTCGAAGACAGAGAAGCGGAGGCAGCCGCACTTGATGCAGTAGAACGGCTGAAATCTGCGAAGCCGGATGCAGTATTTGCCATCGGGGAATGTATGAACGGCGATCCGTTCGAACTGGCACTGGCGCTTGTAAAGTATGGATTCCGGGTGGCGGAGATCTATGGAACGCTGACCGCTGAGAATTTTGTATACCTGAAGAATTTATCTGAACTGAGTCCGCAGACAAAAGTATTTTCCAACATGGAACCGACTATGATCTATTATGATTCAAAAGAGAGCGGAGTAACCATTACCATTGGAAAAGATGCCTGTTATTATCATCCGGATGCGGAAAATGTGATGTGGAATGAAGAAGTACAGCCGTATGGATATGCAGGTGTGAAGCATTTGTGCGAAAAACTGTTGGAGGTGTAGGCGATGAAAGGATTAAGAAAATATCTGACACCATTTGCACCGGATCAGTCGGGCGCAGTGTCGGTGTTATATGAACTTGGCGGAATGCTGGTTATCTGTGATGCGGGCGGGTGTACCGGTAATGTATGCGGATTCGATGAGCCGAGATGGTTCGAAATGCGAAGTGCGGTATTCAGCGCGGGACTTCGTGATATGGATGCAATTCTCGGAAGGGATGACAGGCTGGTCGCAAAGCTTGCAGATGCAGCCGGAAAGCTGGAAGTGACATTTGCGGCGGTGATCGGGACTCCTGTGCCGGCGGTGATCGGAACGGACTACCGGGCACTGGAACGAATGCTGGCGAAGAAGACAGATCTTCCAATCCTGACGGTGAATACGGATGGCATGGAACTGTATGACAAGGGAGAAGAGAAGGCATATCTTGCATTGTTTGGCAGGTTTGCAGGAGAAAATGTTGATGTGGAGCCAGGCAATATAGAGAAGACACAGACTGCAGAATCCAGTGATGGAAAAAGGAATGGCATGAACGAAGATGAGTCTGCGGATATTGGAGACAGACCACGTGTCGGTATTATCGGCATGACTCCGCAGGATATTAGTGACCTGGAGGCAGCAGATAAGATTCGGAAATTATATGCAGATCAGGGACTGCGTGCTGTCTGCTATGGCATGGGCGACGGACTGGAAGAAGTGAAAAAGGCTTCTTGGGCCATAAAGAATGTGGTTGTATCTCCGGCGGCGTTAAAAACAGCGCAGTATCTGCAAAAGAAGTTCGGAACGCCATATGAGATTGCTTATCCACTGGCACCGGAGCTGGTACCGGAAATGGATTACAGAGGAAAGAAGATTCTGATCGTTCAGCAGCAGGTCATTGCAAATGCAATGCGTAAGGAGATAGAAAAACGAACCGGGGAAAAGGAAGAGATCACAACGGCGACATGGTTCATGCGGAAAGAAGAGATTTTAGCGGATCTGCGTGTCAGTGCTGCGGACGATATCAGCCTGAAAGAAGAGGATGATTTTATTTCACTGGTGGAAAAAGACGGGTATGATGTGATCTTTGCGGATCCATGTATGGAGCGGATGATTCCGGAATTTGAAGGAATCTTTATTCCGCTGACACATTTTGCAGTGTCAGGAAAGCTGAACGTGTGATTGTATTGAAATAAGGGGGAATGCAGGTGATGACAAAGAAAATCCGTGTCTACGGGATTGTGCAGGGGGTCGGCTTCAGACCGACTGTAAGCCGTCACGCATCGGCTGCCGGAATCACCGGAAATGTGTGTAACAAGGGCCCTTATGTGGAAATCTTTGCACAGGGGGAAGAAAAATGTGTAAAAGATTTTCTGGAGAGGCTGGAAAAGCAGCCGCCAAAAAGGGCTGCCATATTGAAAATCAATGTAGAAGATCTGGAAGAGTGTGAACAGTTTGATGACTTCCAGATCATAGAAAGTGAAAAGACGAAGGGGGAAATCTTCGTCTCGCCGGATATTGCAATCTGTGATGAATGCAAGAAAGAAATGTACGATCCGAAAGACCGGCGCTATCTGCATCCATTTATCAACTGTACCTGTTGCGGGCCGAGACTTACGATCCTGGACGCACTTCCATATGACCGTGAACGGACCAGTATGAAGGAATTCCCAATGTGTCCGGACTGTGCGGCGGAGTATGTGGATCCGGCGACCAGACGCTATGATGCGCAGCCGGTATGTTGCAATGCGTGCGGACCGGAAGTGTATCTGATTGGAAGAGCAGAACGCGGAAGAGATGCGATCATTGCTACAAGAAAAATGATCCGTGATGGAGGAATCGTGGCGATCAAAGGAATCGGCGGATTCCATCTCTGCTGTGATGCGACGAATGAAGCGGCAGTACAGAGGCTGAGGACGTTAAAGAACCGGCCGGCGAAACCGTTTGCCGTGATGGCAAGAGACATAGAAGCGGTCAAACGGGAATGTCTGGTAAATGAAGTACAGGAGGAGATTCTGGATGGACACCAGAAGCCGATCCTGCTGCTTGAAAAACGGAAAAAATCTGCGGACAGTACAGGACTTTGTGAGGCAGTCGCTCCGGGGAATCCGAAAGTCGGTGTCATGCTTCCATACGCTCCGGTACAGATGCTGTTATTCCAATATGACGACGGGATCCAGATGCCGGATTTTCTGGTGATGACGAGCGGCAATACATCCGGTGCACCCATTTGCCGGGATGATAAAGAAGCAGTAGAAGAACTGTCGCATTTGTGTGATCTGATCCTTTCGCATGACCGTAAGATCCGGATCCGGGCGGACGATTCAGTGATGGATTTTTATAAGGGAGAGCCTTATATGATCCGACGTTCTAGAGGATACGCGCCGCTTCCGACGATGGTGACAATGCCGTGGAAAGGACAGGTGCTGGCAGCAGGTGGGGAACTTAAGAATACGTTCTGTATCGGAGTGGATGGACGTTTCTATCCGTCTCCGTATGTAGGTGATCTGGAAGATCTCCGTACAGTAAAAGCGTTGAAAGAGACGATCCACAGATTCGAGACGCTTCTGGAGGTAGAACCGGAAGTTGTAGCATGCGATCTGCATCCCAAATACAACTCGACAGTCGTTGCAGAAGAACTGGGACTTCCAGTCGTAAAGATTCAGCATCACTATGCACACATTTTATCCTGTATGGCAGAAAATGACTGGAAAGAGCAGGTGATCGGTGTTGCATTTGACGGAACCGGATATGGTACAGATGGAACCATCTGGGGAGGCGAACTTCTGCTTGCGGATTATCACGGATTTGAACGGATGGGAAGTATCGAACCATTTCTTCAGATCGGAGGCGACATTTCTGCTAAAGAAGGATGGCGAATTGCAGTTTCACTGATCTATCAGCAGACACAGGATAAAGCGCAGACGATGGAGATCGTAAAGAAGCTTGCTCTGTGCAGTGAACCGGAATGTAAGGTGCTTCTTGCCATGGCGGACAGGAAAATGAATGCTGTGATATCGACCAGTGCGGGACGGTTGTTTGACGCGGTCAGCGCGATTCTCGGAATACGGACGAAGTCGACGTTCGAGGGTGAGGCTTCGATGGAACTGGAATTTGCTGCGGAGGCGTATGAGGCCTCGAGACGGAAAATGCGGGAGAGGCAGGAAATTCAGGAGCAGGTAAATGGCGAAAAAAGTCGAGATATCAGAAACAGCGGAAAAATAGATACAGAAGAAATGCTTATTATGAATACCGGAAACCTTATAAAGTATCTAGCAGAGAAAAAAATAGAAGGTGTTCAGGTAGGAAAATTAGCGTATACATTTCATGAAAAGCTTGCAGATCTTATAATCAGTGGATGCAGGCAGATCAGAAAGAAAACAAAATGCAATTGTGTGGCATTAAGCGGCGGTGTATTCCAGAACCGGCTATTGTTAAGAATGGTGGAAGAAGGTCTGGACAAAGAACATTTTACCGTACTCAGACATCACCTGATCCCGGCAAATGACGGCGGGATCGCACTGGGGCAGGCAGCATATGCCATGCAGTATATTCAGGAGGGAAAATAATATGTGTGTAGGATTATCAGCAAAAGTAGTCCGTATCAGTGACGGTACGGCGGTTGTAGATGCGGGGGGAGCAAAAAGAGAGGTCTCTTCAGAATTACTGGAAGATCTGGAACCGGGAGACTATGTAATGGTGCATGCAGGAATTGCCATTGCAAAGATCACCGATGAAGATGACAGTGAGACAGATCAGTTGATGGAGGAACTTCTGTAATGAGTGAAGAAAAGAAAACGGCAAGACAGATCATAGAAGGATATGACGGCCCTGCAGTTCGGATCATGGAAGTGTGCGGGACCCATACGCATGAAATCTTCCGTCTGGGTATCCGCAAACTTCTTCCAAAGCAGGTAGAACTGATCTCTGGTCCTGGATGTCCGGTCTGTGTCACACCGGTAAGTTATATCGATGAGGCAGTTTATCTGGCACTGGAAAAGAGTGTGACAATTTGTACATTCGGAGATCTGGTGCGTGTGCCGGGAAGTAAGAAGAGTCTGGCAGACGCAAGAAGCGAAGGCGGGAAGATCCATATCGTCTATTCGCCTGCTGATGCGGAAAAATATGCAAAAGAACATCCGAAAGAAGAGGTTGTATTCTTATCTGTAGGATTCGAGACGACAACTCCGGCGGGATGCCTGTCTGTCAAAAAAGCAAAAGAAGAAGGAATCACCAACTATTCCATGCTGATCGCAAATAAGACGATGCCGCAGGCATACGAAGCATTAAAAGGAAGCGCAGACATTTTCTTATATCCGGGACATGTCAATGCAATCACAGGAACAAAGCTCTGTGAAGAATTGGTGCAGGAAGGTGTAAGCGGTGTGGTGGCAGGCTTTACGGCAAAAGAACTTTTGACTGCACTGGCAGTTGCTCTGACACATTTTCAGAAAGGGAAACCTTTCTTTGTAAACTGCTATCCGCGTGTGGTGACAGAAGAAGGTAGTAAGGAAGCGCAGAGACTGGTGGATACGCTGATGGAAGCATGTGACAGTGAATGGAGAGGACTCGGAATCATACCGGGATCAGGACTTAGGTTACGTGATGAATGGGACATGTATGATGCCAGAAAGAAATATCAGGTTCCGAAGATGGAAGGAAGGGCGAATCCGGCCTGCAGATGCGGGGATGTATTACAGGGAAAATGTAAACCATCCGACTGCAAGGTATTTGGAAAGGTCTGTACACCGCAGCATCCGGTAGGTGCATGTATGGTATCCGGAGAGGGAGCCTGTTCAGCATATTATATGTACGGAAGAGAATAGGAAAATAACAAGGAAGTGGACAAGATGAATGAGTATGTGGATAACGAAGCAAGAAAAGCAAGATTAGTGGGGAAAACTGTGACGATGGCACATGGTGCAGGAGGACGCCAGACGTCAGAACTGATCGATATGATTTTCAAAGCACATTTTGAGAATCCGGATCTGACCGCGGACGATGCGGCTGTTCTGACACCGCCGACTGGAAAGATGGCAGTGTCTACGGATGGATTTATCGTATCACCGGCATTCTATCCGGGAGGAAATATCGGAAAGCTTTCCATCTGCGGTACGGTCAATGATCTTTCCTGTATGGGAGCAAAACCATTATACCTGACCTGTGCATTTGTGATCGAAGAAGGATTTCCTATGGAAAAACTGGAAGAGATCGCAGAGGCAATGGAAAAGACGGCGAAAGAAGCAGGAGTCCGGATCGTATCGGGGGATACCAAGGTTGCCGGAAAGGGCCAGGTGGACGGAGTCTTTATCACGACAACAGGTATCGGTGAGATCACGGATGGAGTTGAAGTTGCGGGAAATCTTGCAAAACCGGGCGATGCGATCATTGTGACAGGAGATATCGGAAGACACGGATGCACGATCCTTCTTGCGAGAGAAGATTTTGGAATTGAAGCAGATGTGACCAGTGACTGTGCACCTCTCTGGGGCAATGTAAAAGCAGTGATGGATGCAACACATGAACTGCATGTGATCCGTGATGCAACCAGAGGTGGAGTCGGAACTGTGCTGTATGAGATTGCAGGACAGAGTCAGGTAGGAATCCGTCTGGATGCTTCGAAGATTCCGGTTGCACCGGAGGTACGCGGCGTATGTGGAATGCTTGGACTGGAGCCGCTCTATCTTGCATGTGAAGGACGGCTTGTGATCATGGCACCGAAAGAACAGGCACAGACAATCGTGGATGCATTGAAAGCATGTCCGTATTCTAAAGATGCGGCAATTATCGGTGAAGTGACCGAAGAACAGCCTGGAAAAGTTGTGATGTTGACGGAGATTGGAACGCAGGCATTACTTCCGCAGCCGGGCGGGGAATTACTGCCGCGTATCTGTTAGGCATGGAAGACAAAGCAGAAATAAAGCATGAAAAAGCGAGGAAATCTATGGATACAAGAGTGGCAGTTATTTCGATTATTGTGGAGAATCCGGAAGCGATCGAGACGTTGAATCATCTGCTTCACGAGGCAGGGCAGTATATTATCGGAAGAATGGGAATTCCATATCGGGAGAAAGGGATTAACATCATCAGTATTGCGATCGATGCACCGCAGGATGTGATCAGTACGTTATCCGGTAAGATCGGGCGTCTGAACGGGGTATCCACGAAGACGGCATATTCGAATATTATTACGAAAGCAGGAGAATAGAACATTCGGATATTATTTATGAGAGCAGGTGAGCAAGAATAATATGATTAAGATTGCAGTATATGGAAAAGGCGGGATCGGTAAATCAACGACGGTATCGAATGTTGCCGTGGCACTGGCAGAAAAAGGCCTGAAAGTGATGCAGATCGGCTGCGATCCGAAAGCTGATTCAACAATCGCATTAAGACACGGGGAAGCAGTACCGACGGTACTGGATCTTTTCCGGGAGAAAAAGCAGGATCTGAAACTGGAAGATATGGTGCGGACTGGATATCAGGGTGTAATCTGTGTAGAGGCAGGTGGTCCGACACCGGGACTTGGATGTGCAGGAAGAGGAATTATCATGGCATTGGAAAAATTAAAAGAGACGGGAGCATATGAAGTATATCAGCCGGATGTTGTACTTTATGATGTACTCGGAGATGTTGTATGCGGTGGATTTTCCATGCCGATGCGGAAAGGATATGCGGATAAGGTCTTTATCATCACTTCGGGAGAAAATATGGCGATCCATGCAGGAGCCAATATTGCGATGGCGGTAGAGAACTTTAAGAACCGCGGATATGCTTCCCTTGGCGGGATTATCCTGAACCGCAGAAATGTAGCAAGAGAAGAAGAAAAGGTAAATGAGCTGGCAGATGATTTTCAGACACAGGTAGTCGGAACATTGTCCCACAGCGGACTTGTGACAGAGGCAGAAGAAAAGAAAGAGACGGTTATGGAATGCTTCCCGGACAGTGAGATGGCTGAGGAATACAGAAAACTTGCGGAAAAAATCTATGAGTTGTCAAAATCGTCAGAAGAGGCAGCCGGTGAGACTGAAAGGAAAGATGCTGGTAAAAACTTCGGTGAAACAGATAAGGATGAGAAAGAATCCGGGGAGGGATTGAAATGTTAAAGAAAGCCGGAGAATCAAGCGGACTGGAATTCAATTCCCCGGCGCATGGAAACTGGAATATTGTCCATACAGGAATACTTCTTCCGGAATCCATACAGATCTACGTCTGTGCAGATAACTGTATGCGGGGAGTTGTCCTGACAGCGGCTGAGATGAATGCAGCAGACAGATTTTCCTTTGTGATCGTGGAAGAAGAGGATCTGCTGAACGGCAATCTGGAAGATGTGACGATCGAAGGCGTTACAGATGTATTAAGAAAACGAAAAGATCATCCGAAAGCAGTGTTGTTATTTACCGTGTGTCTGCATCATTTTCTGGGATGTGATCTGGAACGGGTATATGAAGAACTGGAAGCCAGATTCCCGGATATTCTCTTCGTTCGCTGTTATATGGATCCGATCATGCAAAAGCACGGACTGACACCGGATCAGAAACTTCGAAAGGCAATATATGACGGACTTAAGGTGAGAGAAGAAAATCCGAAAGCAGTGACGATTCTTGGCAGTGATTTTGCGCTGGATGAGACCAGTGATATCAGGCGTTTGTTAAAAGAAAAGCATATGGAAATAAAAGAATTGCCAAAGTGCGATTCATGGAAGTCTTATCAAGACCTTGCAGGCAGCAAAATATTCATAGCATGCTATCCAGCTGGGAAATATGGTCTGGAACGTCAGGCAGAGAGACTTGGGAAGAAAGCGTTATATCTTCCGGGGAGCTTTGATTATGATGAGATTATCAGGCAGTGGAAGACGTTGGAGCAGGCGGTTGGAGAAAATGTGGAAGAGGTTGAGGGTATAGAAGATACAGATATGCACATGGAGAAATCACTGGAAAGAATTACAAAAAGAGAGATTGCACTGTGTGAATCTGCTTTAGAACAAGCCAGAAAAGTGGTCGGGGATGTACCGGTTATGATTGACCACACATTTCATCCAAGACCGCTGGAACTGGCAAAGCTGCTACTGACACATGGTTTTTCTGTGACCAGAATCTATCTGGACGCGGTTAATCCGGAAGAAAAAGACACATTTGAGTGGCTAAAGGAACAATATCCTGAACTGGAATATGAACCAACGATTCGTCCTGATATGCGTATGAGGCCGAGAAACGAACAACATGTATTGGCAATCGGGCAGAAAGCAGCATGGTTTACAGGTACAAGACATTTTGTCAATCTTGTAGAAGGAGCAGGGCTGTATGGATTTGACGGAATCAGGAGGACGGCAGAACTGATGACAGAGGCCTGGGAGCAGGAGAAAGACCCGGAAGATCTGATCATCCGGAAAGGATGGGGGTGTGAAAGCTGCATATGAGACAGAGTTACAGAATTATACCAATTTACACAGCTGACGTATCCGGCGTCTGCTCTGCCCTGTATGAACTGGGCGGGATGACAGTGATGCATGATCCGTCCGGTTGTAATTCCACTTATAATACACATGATGAGATAAGATGGTATGATCAGGACAGTATGATCTACATCTCAGGCCTGACAGAGATAGATGCTGTCATGGGGAATGATGAAAAGCTGATCAAAGATATTGAGATGGCCGCAGAAGAATTAAAGCCCAGATTTATCGCGCTTGCCGGATCGCCGATTCCGTATATGAATGGGACCGATTTTCCTGCAATCGCCAAGATACTGGAACAAGACCTTGGAATTCCTGCATTTTCTGTTCCGACAAATGGAATGCATGATTATGTATATGGCGCCGGGCTGGCTCTTGCAGAGATTGCAAAACGTATCAAAGGAAAGAAAGAAGTGACGCCAAAAAGTGTGAATCTTCTAGGGGTGACACCGCTGGATTTCGGTCCGCAGGAGCATGTAGAGGCACTGAAAAGAAATGTAGAACAGGCCGGATGGAAGGTATTATCGACCTGGGCAATGGGTGATACACTGGAAGAACTTGCTCGTGCGCCGGAGGCAGAAGTCAATCTGGCAGTATCGTCTGCCGGACTTCGGACAGCAGAAGTATTACAGGAGAGATTCGGGACACCTTATGTGATCGGGACACCGATCCGGGGATTTATGAAGAGTCTTTTGAATGCAATAGAAGAAAAAAAGCAGGTAGCATATCTCGAAAAAGGAAGGCGTATCGGCCCGACAGGAAACAAGCCGGAAAAAAGTTCAGAAAACCAGATCATATTAATCGGAGAACCGGTGATTATGGAATCTCTGGCAGCAGCGATCGAGACGGAATATCAGATATCGGTAAGAGTAATCTGTCCGCTGAGAGAAAAGAAAGGATTACTTGCGGATGGAGATATTGCAGTTTGTGGAGAAGAAGAACTGGAACAGGTACTTCAGGGATTAAAGAATATAAAAGGCATTGTGGCGGATCCATTGTATCGCCCGGTCTGCCCGGAGAATGTGGAATTTTATGAATTGCCGCATATTGCATTTTCAGGAAGAATTTATAAAAAGAAACTTCCGGTTCTTGCAGAACTTATATAGGTGGCAGATGAGTAAACGTATGTTCGGATAAGTGCTTGAAGAATTTATCTGTTCATGATAGAATGTGAAATATAAATTGCCGGATATTTGACTGAGTTAATGTCCGGTGCGGAGAAAACGAGTAGAAAGGGAAGAGAATGGGACATTTTTATTTTGCAAGACACGGACAGACAGTCTGGAATGTAGAAAATAAGATTTGCGGAGCAACGGATATTGAATTGACAGAACTTGGCCATCAGCAGGCAGAAGAACTGGGGCAGGCAATTCTGGAGCAGGGAATTCAGATCGATGAGATATTGTATTCACCATTGATCAGGGCGAAGGAGACCGCCAGACATGTATCCGAGGTAACCGGGATTCCGATGCGCGAAGAAATGCGCCTGAAAGAGCAGAACTTTGGAAAATACGAAGGTACGCCGAGAAATGGAGAAGAATTCCAGAAGGCCAAGGCTAATTTTATTAATTCTTATGAAGGCGGCGAATCGATGCTGAAGCTTTGTCACAGAATCTATGATCTGCTCGATGATATTAAGAAAGAATCAGATCAGAAGACTTATCTTCTGGTTGCACATAACGGGATCTCAAGAGCGATACAGTCTTATTTTTGTGATATGTCAAATGATGAATTTGCAAGATTCGGTATCAAGAATTGTGAGATCCGTAAGTTTGAATATAAGGAGTAAGGATGAAGAAGGATGAAAAGATGTCAATCGAAGATATGACGGCATATATCCGCATTGTACCGGAGAGGAAAGCTTCTTATGCCAAATTTCCGGATACTATGAATGCGGAAATACAGGAATATCTCAGAAAACAGGGAATAAAGGCTCTTTATACGCATCAGGCGGAAATGTTTGAAAAAGCCGGACGGGGAGAGAATACAGTGATCACGACATCGACTGCCAGCGGAAAAACGCTGGCATTTCTTCTTCCTGTCCTGCAGAAGATATTGGAAGATCCGCTCACAAGGGCGATTTTCGTCTATCCGACGAAAGCGCTGGCGAGTGATCAGTACCGTTCATTGCAGCCGGTATTGGAATATTTCGGAGAAGGAAAGATTCAGGCAGGAGTCTATGACGGAGATACGATGCCCGCAGAGCGCAGCCGCATCAGAAAGAGTGCGAATATTATATTGACGAATCCGGAGATGTTGAATTCTGCATTTCTTCCGAATCACAGTAAGTATGGGTTTGACTTTATCTTTGCAAATCTGAGATATATTGTGATCGATGAATTACACAGTTACAGGGGCGCATTTGGCGCACATCTTGCGAATATTTTCAGGCGGATGCACAGAATCTGCCAGTATTATCATTCAAGCCCTCAGTTTTTATGCAGTTCCGCGACAATCGCCAATCCGGTAGAACTTGCAAAAAAAGTATGTGGCACTGCATTTTCTCTGATTGAGAAGGATGGATCTCCATCACCGGTCAGGGAATACAGGATTATCCAGCCGCCGGAGATCAAAGGACATAATGACAAGGTTTATGGAAGGTATGCGGCATCTACGGTTGCGGCAGATATGCTTCCGGATCTGGTGAAAGAGCAGAGGCATTTTATTGCATTTGGAAAATCCAGACGAACGGTAGAAGTTATTTTGAAAGAGGCAAGAGACAAACTGGATGCGGCAGGTTTCTTAAGCCAGGCAGACAGCAGAAAAATTGCCGGATACAGAGGAGGGTACACACCTCTGGAACGAAAAGAAATTGAGCGGAAGATGATGTCCGGGGAACTGAATGGACTGGTGTCGACCAATGCACTGGAACTTGGAATCGATATCGGAAGCCTGGATACGACGGTGATCGTCGGATATCCGGGGACGCGGGCGTCGTTCTGGCAGCAGAGTGGACGTGCAGGGAGAAACGGACAGACCTGTGTGAATTACCTGATTCTTGAAAACCAGCCGTTTGACCAGTATATTGCAGTAGAACCGGGGTGGCTTTTTGAAGGAAAAAGTGAGAATGCGATCGTAGACCCGGATAATCTGCTGATTGAATTGGCACATATCCGTGCGGCAGCGGCAGAACTTCCGCTGAGTCTGGATGATGCAGCATTGTTTCCGAGCCTTGGTGAGATCATTCCTGTTCTGATGAAGGCAGAAGAAGTAAAAAGTATGGCCGGAAGATTTGCCTGGTCGGGTCCTGCATTTCCCGCAGGGGATTACAGCCTGAGGAATATGGATAAGACGAGATTCAAATTAATTCTGGATAATGAGAATCGTGAGATTACAGAGATGGATGAGTCGCAGGCCTATCATGAATTACATCCGGGAGCAGTCTATATGCATGACGGTGCATTGTATGAGGTCCTGAAATTGGATCTGGTAAGCAGGACAGCAACAGCGAAGCCGTTTGAAGGAAATTATTATACAGTCCCGGCAGGAACCGAAGACATCCGGATCCTTCAGACTTTTCAGGAAAAAACAGTGGAAAGAACGAAGATACATTTCGGAGATATTAATGTAGACGAAGTGATTTCAATGTTCAAGAAATTACAATTTCATAATCATCAGAATCTTGGGTATGTATCACTGACACAGCCGCTTCAGAAAGATTATGATACAGAAAGTACATGGATTGATATTCCGGAGGATGTGGTGCGCGTATACAGAAGTCTGCTGTTACCAAATGGGGCAGGAGAACTTGTATTGAATAATCACTTCGAAGGCCTGCAAAATGCGATAAAGAACGCGACGATGATGGTGACGATGACGGAACGTGATGATATCAATACAGGAATGTCTAATAATGCGACTGTGCAGGGATATGTGGATTCTGGCAGCGGAGAATCAGAAGGACACGAAGTGGTGTCATTATTCATTTATGATAAGTATGAAGGTGGTCTTGGATATTCAGAGAAAATCTATGAATTGATCCCAGAGGTGATCGACCATGCGATTCAGATGGTGAAGGGATGTTCCTGTGAGGATGGCTGTCCGGCCTGTGTGGGAGACTATACATTAAGTAAGAAGATGGTGTTATGGGGACTTAGAAGCCTGAAAGAAAGGCTGGAAGCCCCGGAATATGTAAAAAAGCAGGTAGAAGAAGAGCGTCCGGGTGTTCACAAACAGTATTCATTCTTTAAACTTCCGGAGAAATGGAACGAATTCTGTGAGACAGTGATTAAGAATGGAGAGAGTGGCGGCGCATTTCTGAAGACCGCAAAACGAGTAGAAATAGAGAAACATAATCTGATATTGATCGTGGACAGTTACTTTTATGAGGACTGGCTGAAGATACCGGAGAATGCGAAAAGTATCAAAAACATATTAAAATTTCACGCAGTATGTCCACAGGATATGGAGATTGTTGTCCGTACAGAAGAGGACATGGAGCGAAAGAAAAAGACAGAAGGCAAGTTAAAACGACGATACGAAGATAAATTTTAGGTGACAGGAATGGGTTTTAAGGAAGAATGGAATTGGTTGAATTCCTATCAGATGGAAGCAGTGACAGATGAAAATGATGCATGTATTGTAAATGCTAATGTAGGAAGTGGGAAGACGACCGTACTGATCGCGAAAATTTTATATTTGCATTATGAAAAGAAGATTCCGCTTGAGAAGATGGTGGTGCTGACATTTACAAATAAGGCAGCAGGAGAGATCATCGAACGTCTGAAGAAAAAAGAGCCGGGACTTACGGAAGAGCAGGTGCAGTTTTTCGGAACATTCCACAGTGTTGCCATGCGGATGCTGAAAAATACACTGTTACAGGCAAAAGCAGAGAATGGAGAAATAGATCATACAGTGGAAAATAGCGGCACGATACCGGAAGAATGGACTTCGGAGTTTGAAATCATAGATCCGGACGAAGAACAGGAACTGGCGCTTTGTCTGATTGCAGAATATAGTCTGAAAGTAAAGTATAAAAACCGTTTGAAAAAAAGACTGGAGCAGGAATATCCAAATTATAAGGCCGGAAAAGTAACCAGCCGTTATAAGGATGAACTATTTCGGTTATATCCTCTCTTACAGAAGGAAAAGAAGAAAGAGAACAAAATGAGCTTTTCCGATCTGTTAGAAGAGGGGACAAGACTTCTGAAAATGGGGAAAACTTCTCGGCCGAAATGGATTATTGTGGATGAAGTACAGGACAGCGACCGGTCACAGCTGGAATTTCTGGAAGCATTAAAAGGA
The DNA here is from genome assembly GCA_963595255.1 of bacterium. Taxonomy (GTDB): domain Bacteria; phylum Bacillota; class Clostridia; order Lachnospirales; family Lachnospiraceae; genus Dorea_A. The sequence continues at coordinate 9,720 of CAVBHX010000005.1, read as the reverse complement.
CCGGAGACGAAGATCTTTGCAGTAGGAGATCCGAATCAGGTGATCTATAGTTTCCGTGGGACAACTCAGAATATGTTTTTCCTGCTAAAGAACAGGTTTCAGGCAAAAGAACTCTCACTTCCGGTTAATTACCGATCGAATGCATCCATTCTGGAGGCGGCGAACCGTTTCCTTCAATTTGGCGGTAAGATTCAGGGCAGTAATGAATGCGGGGAGAAGATTCAGATAAGGAATCATTATGATCCGTTTCAGGAAGCAATGTATCTGGCAGACAAGATCTGTGCACTTCATCAGGAAGGGAAGGAATACAGGGATATTGCAGTATTTTACAGGCTGCAAAAACAGGCAGAAATCCTGGAAAAGATGTTTGCAGAACAGAATATTCCATACGAAGTATCGGTGAAAAAGTCGTGGAAAGATATTCCTGTATTGAACTGGCTTATGTATGTCCTAAGATTTGCGACGCATCCGGACGATATACAGGCGGGAATGCAGGTATTGACGGATAAAAGATTCGGAGACAAATGCACAAAAAAGAAAGCAGAAGATATTATAAAGAATCACAAGACAGAGAAATCTGAGATATATAAGAATATGATGCTGCTTTGTACAGAGAAAGAAGTATTGTCAGGAGAAGATATATTTGATTCGCTGGGATTGAAAGAAGCACTGCACCCTACCTCTGCAGATTATCAGCAAGATGCAGAGCAGGTATTGAATTTCCTGAATCAGATCTGTACATACAGCAGGGAAAAGAAGCTGAATATGTCAGACGGAATCCGGGAATTCCTAAATGGAGTGGCACTCGGAACAATAGAAAGTCCAGAGGATACGCAAGAGTCTGCTGAGAAGGAAGAAGCAGGCGGCAGAGTAAAACTCATGACATTACATGCATCGAAGGGGCTGGAATTTGATACGGTATTCATTATCGGAGTAAATCCGGGACTGCTGCCGATCAGATGCAGTAGCTTTGACCAGGAAGAGGAAGAACGGAGATTATTCTTTGTAGGGATCACGCGTGCAAGAAATCACCTGGAACTTTCTTATTACACGAATCCGGGAGAACCGGGTGTATTGGGCAGTTACAGTAATTATCTGAAAATGATCCCGGAGGAATTACTTGAGTGGAAAGAAATACGCAGTGATGAAGAAAAGCGGACAAATCTTAAAGAACTAACGAGAAGGGCAAAAGAAGAAATCCGAAAAGCAGAAGCCCAGAAAGCAGAAAATGTTCAGGAACAAAAAATGGAATCCGAGAAAACAGAAAATGTTCAGGAACAAAAAGCGATACATCCCAAATATGGAACCGGTATTGTGACATCGGAAGACGATATGATGGTAGAAGTAGAATTTCCAAATTATGGAAAGAAACAATTTATCAAGGCATTTCAGGAAGTCGAGATGATCAGGTAACCGGGTATATCAGTTAGAAATAAGTTAGAAATAAAAAATCAACAGAAGCATAAAAAATCCACCGTACTTAATAATCTTTTAAATACGATGGATTTTTATGATATTTCATCCAATGGACTATACCTCTTTCTTTCTTCGATTTGTTTTTTTATCATTTTTCAAATGATGTTAAATTTACGTTCCTGGTGGTTTGTCCTCCTTTTTCTTTATTAGACTCTTTTCAGTTTAGATTGTCCTCTGCATTGGACTGTACCTCTTTCTTTAGATTTTAAATAAAGATTTAACTGATTGGTGGTCCGTCCTCCTTTTCTTTTGTTGATATTATAATATCGCACGAAAAGGAAAATGTCAATAGGTAATCTGAAAAAAATATAAAAAATAATAAAAAGTCAAAATATTCTGAAAATAATACAATGAAGTAATATCCACATGCCTTGCCCACTACAAGACGTGCCACCTACAAGACCTGCCACTCTGGCAGCTCCTTACGGATGCTTTGGCCATTGGCAGGTCCTGTAGATGAATATAAGATTATATAAGTTATATAAGATAAATGCCGTCGATAAATTCTTTGATAAATGGCAGAGCAGCTCCGATCGCAACTGTATCACCAGGACATTTGCCGGGAATGATGTAACTGGTGTCATCGTCAAAAGTAGAACGCTCAGCCACATAATGACGGATCTTAGAGAGGTCTTCATCTGTGAAGTAAGAGGCAACATGTCCGCCTAATATAATGGTATGCTCCAGAACCATATGCAGGTTGTTGATCAGAATGGACAGATGTCTTAAATAATCCTCCCATCTTTCTATGCAGCCGGGATCGCCGGCTGATTTTTTTTCGAAAAATTCTTCCAGATTATCGGAATCTCCGAGAAGCGAGTTCACGGAACAGTAGCATTCTGCACATCCCTGACGTCCACAGTAGCAATCATGACCTCCGGGAACCAGTGTCATGTGTTCAAAAGTTCCGCTTTTTCCTGTAGCGCCGGTAAGAAGCTGACCGTCTACAATGATGGCACCACCCAGATGGTAATTTAAGGAAATATAGGTTACGTCTTTGATATCCGGACTTTTCCATAATTCCGTGTTACATGCACATTCAGAATCATGGATGAATTTGCATGGGACAGAAAAAGCATTTGCAAATGCTTCCAGGGAAAATCCGGTACAATTTAATATCTTACCATAAGTAAATTCTGAGCCATCCGGTGAGATCAGGCCCTGAACGCCAAGACCTATTCCAAGAATGTTATCTTCTTTATAATGATTTGATTCAAAAAATGTCTTTACGGCATTGCTTAATTTGGAAAGATATGCATTGGTCGGTTCAAAGTTAAGCGCTAATTTTTCTTTGGCAATGGTTTCTCCATACAGATTCACTGCGAGAAGCCGTACGGTGTGAGACAGGATTTCGATACCGATCGCAATCTGTGCATTCGAAAGAATCTGATAAGCAACTGCCCGGCGTCCGACAGATGAAGAAAGGCGGCCGCATTTTTCAATCAGATTCTGGCTTTCTAACGTCGTAAGATGCTGTGTGACCGTTGGAAGGCTGACAGAAAGCGCAGTTGCAATTTCCTGTTTTGAACAGGAGGGATTCATATATATATATTGATAGACGTCTGATAAATTCTTTTTCTTTATATCTGTTAATGAAAATTGTTCCATAATAATCTTCCCTTTCTATGCTGCTGATTATATAAAGCAATTTAATAAAATAATTATACAATTTTATTCGTATCTTGAAAAGCCTCTTTGCTTTATTAAAAGTGCACAAAATAAATTTGAAAATCTTGTAAATATTTACATCTTGTAAAAAATATAGAAAAGAATTATTATGTAAACACATTAAATAAAACGATTTTATAAAATTAAAATATAAAATTATTTAAAATAACAAAAAGAAAGAGAGGAAACAAAAATGGGAATCATTGAAAACATGAGACTTGATGGGAAAAAAGGATTTGTAACAGGAGCAGCAAGAGGAATCGGAAAGTGCACGGCAACTGCATTTGCAGAGGCAGGAGCTGATGTGGCAATCGTTGACCTTGACATTGAAGAAGCAAAGAAGACGGCGAAAGAGCTCGCAGAAAAGACAGGCAGAAAAGTCATTGCAATCCAGACAGACTGCACAAACAAAGAGCAGGTAGATGCAATGGTAGAAGAAGTAGTAAAAGAACTCGGCGGACTGGACTTCTGTCATAACAATGCAGGAATCTGCATCAACGCTCCGGCAGAAGAGATGACATATGAACAGTGGCTGAAGGTAATCAATATTAACCTGAACGGAATCTTCTTAACAGATATCGCAGCAGGAAAATATATGCTGGAAAATGGCGGAGGTTCCATCATCAATACAGCTTCCATGTCAGCACATATCGTAAATGTGCCACAGCCACAGTGTGCATACAACGCATCTAAAGCAGGTGTGATCCAGCTGACAAAATCACTTGCGATCGAATGGGCAAAACGCGGCGTGCGTGTAAACTGCATCAGCCCTGGATACATCGGAACGGAATTAACACTGAACTCACCGACACTGATTCCATTGATTGAAAAATGGAATGAGATGGCACCGATGGGAAGAATGGGAAAACCAGAAGAACTCGAAGCAATCTGTGTATACCTTGCAGGAGATACAAGCTCATTCACAACAGGTTCAGACATCGTAGTTGACGGAGCATTTACCTGCTTCTAACATAAAAAATATAAGGAAGTTTGTGGCGGCAGACTTCCTTACATTTTAACCTCGGAAAAATGAATGCGAAAGAGAGAGGAAAAGAAAAATGAAAAAATGGGCAAAACGAATCGGTTATGGAATCGGTGATCTGGGATGTAACCTGGTGTTCAGTACGATGGCTTCGTATCTGATGGTATTTTACACCGATGTATTTGGAATTACGGCGGCTGCGGCAGGTACGATGATGCTGGTAACAAAATTTATCGATGCACTGACTGACACAGGAATGGGACTGATCGTCGACAGAACACATACGAAATGGGGACAGGGACGCCCGTATTTTGTGATTGGTGCGATCCCTTTTGCTGTGTTTACGGTTCTGACATTCTTCGTACCGGACCTTGGAAGCACCGGAAAATTAATCTGGGCATATGTAACTTACTGTTTGCTTTGTACGGCATATACAGTCGTAAATATTCCGTTGAATACGATTGTGCCAAGGCTGACATCGGATATTCATGAGCGTGATATCCTTGTATCCACAAGAATGATCTGTGCGATGGCGGGAACAGCAATTGTTATGTCAATTACAGCACCATTGGTCAAATTCTTCGGACATGGCAACGAAGGAAGAGGATATCTGATCACAATGACAATTTATGGTATTGCAGCAATGTGCATTTTCTTCCTCACATTTGCAAGTACCAAAGAGGTCGTTCCACCGACAGCGACACAGGAACACCGTTCACTTCTGCAGGATTTTAAGGGACTGACCGGACAGGCGTGGATTTTGTTCTTGTTGAACCTGTTCTATTTCTCATTATATGTAGTAAGAAATACAACGGTTATCTATTATTTTAAATATAATCTGGGAAGAGAAGACTGGCTGTCACTGGTAGGAATTCTGGGAATCTTGTCCGGATTACCGATGTTACTGGCGCTGCCTGCATTGGAACAGAGATTCAGCAAGAGAAATTTAATGTTCGTAAGTGTGGGGCTGTATGTGATCGGAGACCTTCTGATCTTTATAGGCAAGAACTCGGCAGCATGCCTTCTGGCCGGCCTTGTGATCACCGGACTTGGAATCTATGGAATATTCGGAATTACATTTGCAATGCAGCCGGATGTGATCGATTATTCTGAATATAAGAAAAATGCAAGTGTAGCGGGACTGATCGCTGCATTCCAGGGATTTTTCGTAAAAGGCGGAATGGGACTGACAAGTTTCATTATCGGAATCTTCCTGAAAAAGGGCGGCTATGTGGCAAATGCGGTACAGACCTCTCGTGCACTGACGCATATTGAAATCTGCTTTATCTGGATCCCGATCGTGCTGTGTGTGCTGATCGCAGTTCTGACATATTTTTATAAATTGGACAGTATCCGTGGTGAGATGACGGAGGAACTGGAAAAACGTAGATAAATTATGCATAAAAACCTGGACAAAAAAAATCAACTTTTTGGTGAATCTTTATCTGCTGTAGGTGTTATAATACGACTGTAACAAAGGAAACCTACTTAACAAAACCTCTTTGTAGCGTTGAAACCGCAAAGCGAAGGCTGCTAAGCATCAGATTTTTGGAGGAAAAGATAAATGAATACTTTAAAAGCTGAAAAAAGAAGCATGGACATCAAAGCAAAGAAATTAAGAAGAGAAGGTTACGTTACTGGTAATGTCTTCGGAAGAGAGATGAAAGAATCTGTTCCGGTTAAGATGGAAAAAGCAACCGTTGACCGTTTACTCAAGACTTGCCACAAAGGTAGTCAGGTAATGCTGGACATCGAAGGTGAGAAGATGAATGTTCTGATTAAAGATGTCGAGTTTAACCCATTAAAAGGTCAGGTAGATGAGATAGACTTCCAGGCACTTGTAAGTAATGAAAAAGTACATTCTGTAGCAGAGATCGTTCTGGTCGGACATGAGAAAGATGCAGGCGGTGTACTGGAGCAGTTACTGGAAGAAGTACAGTTCAAGGCATATCCGTCAGCATTGGTTGACAAGGTAGAAGTTGATGTAAGTAACATGAAAGTCGGAGATTCTATCAAGGTAAAAGATCTTACACTTTCAAGTGACAAAGATGTAGATGTCATGACAGATCCTGAGACGACAGTTGTTACATTACAGTATGTACACAACAGTGAGGCGGATGATGAGACGGATGAGGAAGCCGCAGAAGCAACAGAATAAACAAAAGATAAAATTTATAAAAATACGGAAAAACCCGGATATCGAAGTATAGATGTCCGGGTTTTTCTGCTATACTACATCATATATAGAACCGCGGATAGAGTAGAATTGCGGATTGTGTATAGAAATAAGAGTAAGAAAACATGATGAAAATGAGGTGATCTTATGGCAAAAGAGCAGCTTGCAGTAATAGAGATGGTAACCAATATGATTCTGGGAAAGACAGAAGGAATCAGCAAGGTGGATTTTGTACCTCAGAAAACAAGGTGTCCGGAACCGGTACAGCAACAGATATTTCCAAGAAAGACTCCGGAAAGCCAGGGGATAGGCTCAGATCATCTGAGATACCTGATACAGGAACTGGCTGATTCACCGAATACAGATATGCATCATTTTATGGTGCTGCGTCATGGAAATGTAATCTGTGAGGCAGACTTTGCGCCGTACAGAAAAGGAATCTGGCATATCACACATTCGATGTGCAAAAGTATCACCGGAATGGCAGTCGGTTTTCTGGTAGAAGAGGGAAAACTGGAATTGTCAGAAAACATTTATAAAATATTTTCTGATAAAGGAAGTACCTGGGCGAAAATGTTCCGGCCGGAGGTTACAGTAGAGAATCTGCTGACAATGACAAGCGGCGTGACATTTAATGAATCAGGAATTGTGTCCGGAAATGACTGGCTGGAAAGTTATCTGAATGCTTCGGTGGCGGAAAAGCCAGGGACAAAATTCCAGTATAACAGTCTGAATTCATATGTGCTTTCTGCGATCATAACAGAACGGACCGGAATGCCGATGGATGAATATCTGAAGTCAAGACTGTTCGAGCCATTGGGGATCACGGATTATCTCTGGGAGAAATGTCCGAAAGGAATCACAAAAGGCGGATGGGGACTTTTCATGCATACAGAGGATATGGCAAAGCTTGGACAGCTGTACCTGAATAAGGGAACATGGAATGGAACACAGATCATTCCGGAAAGCTGGGCAGAGGCGTCTGTTGCGAAAAAAGTAGATAGCATAGAAGGTACTTACGGATACGGGTATCAGGTCTGGATGGAAGAACGTCCGGGAAGCTTTGAATATAATGGAATGCTTGGGCAGAATGTGCTGATCTATCCGGACGTTGATATGGTGATCGTAACGAATGCGGGAAATGAAGAACTATTCCAGGACAATGTGATGCTGAATATTATAAGAAAATATTTCCCGGTGGATTGGATGCCAAAAGAGACACTTCCGGAGAATCCAATTGCGTATGCAAAGCTGCAGGAACTGACCGAAAGGCTGGCTGGAAAAAGACTAAAGAATGATCAATATTATAACAGTCCCCTTATAATCGGAAAAGGCGGTTGGAGGAAGAATTCCTCAAAATACAGAGTCCGCGAAAGACAGACCGAAATAGAAAAAGTACAAAATCAACAGATTCATTTACTGACAGATCTGTTGGATGGTACATGTTATGAGATGGAACAGGCAAGTGTCGGACTTTTTCCGCTGGTTATGCAGGTCATGCACAACAATATGACGGATGGTATATCGAAGATCAATTTCTATAAAAAGAGAACGAAAGAATTACAGCAGACTCTGATCCTCTGCTTTCAGGAGGGCGAAGAGTCTATAGAACTGGAAATGGGTTGGAATCAATATATAGAAAATAAACTGAGCATTCATGGAGAAACATATCTGGTTGCGGTGAAGGGAGAACTCTCTTCTGATGCGGATGACAATCCGGTTCTGAAAGTGGAAATAGTGTATCTGGAAGAAGCGATGAGGCGGAAGTTATATGTGACATTTGTTAAGGAGACATCAGCATCAAAATTAATAACACCGGAATATATAGAAATAAAATGGTATGAATCACCGGGTAAGGCTCTGATCATGGAAGGAATGGAATCCATCTCGACAGAGGTTACAAAGTCTCCTTTCTATTCCCGTATCAGGGAGAATGGAGGGATTGATCTGCTCTATCGTCTGATGGAACAGACGATAGAGCCGGTGATAAAAGGGGAATTAATCGCCCCTGATACAGAATAGATAAGTGGTTATATCTAAAAGAGATTGCCTGTGGCGTTCTCTGCAGATATTAAAGTAAACGGAATACCTGCTCGACAGTTGCGATCATGTTGTTGCGGGCATTAACAGGATCCATAGCATCTGCAAGTGTGCAGACACCGCGTAAAATAGGGAAAAATGCATCGATTCCTTCTTTGTTGCAGGCAGCTGCTTCTTTTGTGACACTTCCTGCAAATGCGACAACCCTTGCGTTGTATTTTTTCGCAAGTCTTGCAACTCCGACAGGAGTTTTTCCCATAGCGGTCTGGAAATCAAGGCGCCCCTCACCGGTAACGACCACATCTGCACCGGAAAGCTCGTCTTCCAGTCCGACAGCATCTAAGATCAGTTCAATACCAGGTGTAAGTGTTGCACCAACATATGCAAGGAATGCAAATCCCAGTCCTCCGGCGGCACCGGCACCTGGTGTATTCATATAATCATTTTCAAGAGCTTCAGAGGTAACTATGGCAAAATGTGCCATCGCTTCATCTAATGTTTTTTTCATATCTTCGGTCACACCTTTTTGCGGTCCATAAACATATGTGGAACCATTTTCACCACAGAGTGGATTATTTACATCACATGCGACCTGAATGTGGCATTCTTTTAAAAGTGGATTCAGACCAGATAGATCGATACGGGCAATTTTGGCCAAAGCCTGTCCGCCATCTCCGGCATCTTCGCCATTTTCATCCAGAAAACGGACTCCCAGTGCTTTTAACATTCCGATACCGCCATCGTTGGTGACGCTTCCGCCGATACCAATGATAAAGTTACGACAGCCTCTTTGAATGGCATCGTTTATCATTTCACCGACACCATAACTGGTTGCGAGAAGCGGGTTCTTCTCTGAGTCAGGAACCAGAGTAATACCTGCTGCAGATGCCATCTCCATAACAGCAGTGTTGGTATCTTTTAGATATCCATAATAAGCATCTACTGGTGTATGCATCGGACCGGTAACGGTAAGGTCAATGCGTTCTCCGTTCATGCCTTCGATCAATGCATCGGTTGTTCCTTCGCCGCCATCTGCAAGTGGTTTTACAATAACTTCAGCGTCAGGCTTTGCTGCAAGGACACCGTCTTTGATTGCCATTCCGGCTTCCATGGAACTTAAGCTTCCTTTTAATGAGTCAATTGCTACGACAACTTTCATATGAGTAATCCTCCTGAATTTCTGATAATTGTGAGTTTGTAAGATTTTTCGTTTGGTTTTGTTGTAAAAAGTATAACATACAAGAAAATAGAAAAGATATATTATGCAAAACGAAAAAAGAGAATAAAAAGCTGGATATATGTTATACATAACATATATCCAGCTCAGAGTGTAGACAAAGTGGTGTTTGGTTCTTAGACCAAGCACCATTTTTCTGTT
>CAVBHX010000004.1:0-89787 GCA_963595255.1 bacterium | reverse complement strand
TATCCGGGCGTATTCGGGACTTGCACCCGTTAGAGCGCGCCCATGGCGCGCAAACACAAAAACCCCAGAGGCTAAAACCTCTGGGGTATATATTTGAGTTAATATTCTGATAACAGATTATAATTACTCGATGATTGTAGCAACACGTCCTGATCCAACAGTACGTCCACCTTCACGATATCAGACCGGTGTATTACGGTGTGCAAATAGTGATTTTTCGTGTGATTCGTGGAGGAAAGTCCGGATTTTCCACTGTATCCGTGTGGTTTTTGGGGATTTTGTTATCATGGTGTTATCACTGACTTATCTTTTATAAACGACAATTCCCTTATTATTAAATTTTCTTATTCCATCCCTTTCTTGCTGGAAAACTCTTACTTCATTAAAATTATCTCTTCCTCCAAGTTTAAAAGCACTGCTGGCAATATTCTTTGTATTTAATGGATTAGTTGTGGCATAAACATTTACTTTTTTTATATTATTATTTAAGCTCCTGACTTCATTAACAACGCACCTTACTAATTCAGGACTATCATATCTGTTAACATCATTAGTATTATTACGCGATATTAATAATGTCGGTATATTTTTCTTTATTTCCGGTAATTGGCTCAATGAAAGAGGATATGTATCAGAAATCATTACATTCACTTCATCTGTTTCATGCGAAAAATTTGATTTACTTACTGAAATGGTATCATTTTCTTTTTTATCAAACTCTCCGCAATTATATTTATCGAACGTATCATTCAGCACCAGTTTAAATTGCATATATATCGGCACCTGAATAAGGTTACATTCCGAGTACCCCAATATCTTTGAACATATCCGATACCACCCATATCTGTACTGTTTATAATAGTTTCCTCTATTAAACATATATGTTTTATTCCACTTTCTAATTATAAACAATACTACTATTAAAAAGAAAACACCAATTGCCCAATCTCCACCTTTCCAGGCAAAGTAAAAAACATAATCACATATTTTTTGTGACGCTTCCAGCTTAGGCGGGGTCTTTATTAACTCTGTAATTTTAAATATTCTCGGAGCAAAGAACACACCAACAAGCAACAGAAGTTGCAATATTGGTCTGATATTATTTTTTATCCTTTCATAAACTGATTTCATTCCATTTTACCTCACATATTTTTTTCGGGCAAAGCTTTCCTTTTTGCATTCTCCATATGCTGAATGCTTTACGTCCGGCAATGATATGATATTGTACCCCTTTAGGATCTTCTTTACCAATACGTTTCCAATTTTTTAAATCTATAATTGAATAATGTGGTATATCTTCCGGATGTGTATGCCATTCCCCCCAATATGCATACACACCATTATTTTCATTATACAATTTTTCAAAATATTTTAAATGCCCTTCATCTTTTCTGGTATATCTGGTTCTGGTACATATATCATTTTTTAATGGTTTAGATATATACTCAAGAATTATATTTTCATTATTCAGATTTTCCCGTCCGACTATAATTCCACCTTTCTCTGGATCATAATCATTCTTCTGGATCTGACTATATATTTCTTCCAATATTTGATCGCATATCTTTATTTTTCTGTTTTTACTTTCCGTTACAATCATTACATACACCACAATTAATATTTACAAATTGCTTACCAGTCAATATTTTAATCTGTTCCTGTTGTCGCAAATATCGGCCAGATGTTTCCAGATTATTTTTTTCCAGATAGTCACTATCTCCTTTTAAAGATATCAGTAAATTGTCATCGAGGTTTTCTTCAAAAATATTTTTGACCATCTTTAAACAAAGTAACATTGTTTTTAGTGAAACCAAATTTCCATATGGCACGTAAGTCTTTCCACACCCTCCCGCACTTTCCGTTATAATCTGTCCCCTCATGCAGTACGATGTTTTGTCATATAGTTCTCCTGTTTCTTCATCCCGGTCAAAAAAACATTCATAACATCCACAATTTCCATATTTTATATATGCAGCATGATTTCCAATACCATATACTTCATTCCACAAATAAACAACCGGCACTTTGATTTTGTTATTTTGTATCCATGAATTAATCCAACGATTTAAATTATGATTTCCTGCCGCTGAGATAATCAGATTATAGTCTTCAAAATTAATATCTTCTTCTGTAATTGCATCTTCAATTCTTTCCGCCAACGTCGTTATCTTTACTTCCGGAATATTTTTTTGTATATATGTGTTCAAAGCTTCGCACTTGTAACGATTAACATATTCCATTCCCAACACATGCCTGAATATATTTTCTTCCGTCAACTTCTCATAATCAACAATAGTAAGATCCTCATATCCTGCTTTTGCGAGCTCGCATATAACATGTCCACCAATCGAACCGCAGCCTATTATAAGTATTCTGTTTTTATAGTTTTCGCTGTCCTGTTCTGTTACACGCTTCATCAAAAACTTTTTATCAGCTCTTTCCATAAGCAACGGCTGCAGTTCTTCTACTTTTTCCAGAGAAGTCTCTTTTAACATGCCACCTTTTATATACATTCCTACAAGATGTGTCTGTCCTGATGGCTGATGAATTTCAAACACAACAATTCTATCTTGTCGAGAACGTGGCATAATTGAAGCAAGTTCTCCCTCCGGCACAAAATGTAAAAGAGCATTCAAATAATCTATCGACAATTTTTTTCTTATGTCAGGTGGAAAAATATATTTTTCAGAATATATTACAAAATATGCTATATTCATGACCGGCGTTTTTTCCAGATTCCAACGTTTTAAACTTTCAACATTTTCTCCAATATAAATCGGTGCTTTTTTGCATCTCTTTATATACTCTATCTGTTTTTCTTTTTTCCTTTTGGAACTTTTTTTAATGCCCCCTTTTACGATACGATTTTTTCTATCTGTTTCCACTACCAAATGTGCAATTCTGCAATCTTTCAGTTGAGCCCAGTATAATTCAAATTCATTTATAAAATCGTTTTTATTTTCTCCAGAAAAACCTTGTTTCAAAATTGTCTGTGCACGCAATAATGATTGCATCATAATTCCAGGTAAATTCTGATCTATCAAAATACCTTCCGTTTCAAACAAACACAGTTTTCCTTTATTATCTATATGCGGCATATAAACAAGTTCATTATAATCTGCAACATATATATCCACTAAATCTCTATACCATTTTTCCGGAACTGCTATATATACAACAAACGATTCTCTTTCATTTATTACCAGTTCTCCCTGCAAAACTGTCTGATAGACATTTTCAAATAATTTAGCCTCTTTTATAATGCTTACATTTTTTATAACATCACTTTCCTGTAAGATTCGTTTGAGTTCTTCTGGTGAAAACATCTTAATCTACTCCTGATGCACTTGTTGAAGGTATAAAATTCATTTGTTTTTTGGCTGCATTTTTCTTTTCCGGAATCGGGAAATCATCTCCAAAAATTTTACTCAGCATCTTACACTGTTCCACTTCATCTGTTTCACTTTTTACAGCTTCCAGATCATCAACCAAATCATCAATCTTTTCTTTAAAATCTGTCATATAATTATCTGACATCTTTCTGAAGAGATTAACATCGGATTCAAAGTTCAATGAAGAAGGCAAATTGTATTCTATAGTATACATTAACCGTCCATTTTCATTCACTTCTTTAAACACAAACAGCTTTTGAATTTCTTTTGCAAAACTAATCACAGCCTGTAAATCATCATAACAATATTTTTCTTCTATATAATCGTATTTTTTTGAAGCTTCAAAATGATCTACAGCAATTAACGTAATTGCTATGCTTGGTGGTTCTGCATTTCCCGAACTACTGAATTTCTTATTTTTCCAACGTTTTATATATCTTACTACTCTGCGAAATTGTTCGCGATCTTCTTTGTTATCATCACCTTTATATTTATCATTAACATATTCTACAAGCCCGACCGGATCAGATTTCTCCCAGCATGTTTCTTCTGAATCCCTGTTTTTTCCACGTGCAAGATATAACTGACTGTCAGAATCATCTTTGTCTTCATAAACGTAAGTAACTAAATCCACATGATATGCAGCTTCGCCATCTTTCTTGTATGTTACTGTCACACATGGTTTTTTTATTTTTGCGCCATACTCAGTATGATTTTTTAACAGATCTCTTATTTTCTCTTTCAGGTCCATTGGTTCATAATCATCACGATTAACATGAAAACGTAAACCTACATCTATATCATATTCTTTATCCAGTGGTTCAACCCCCAGATGCATACTATAACTCCCCTGATTGTACTCATCAAATGCAGGCATATCGTCATCATTTCTTAATATACCTAATAAAATATCTCTTTTTTCTTTCAGTTCACTTTTAACGTCATAATCCATTTTTATTACTTTGTTAAATTCTTTAAAATATGTCTGCAAACTCATTTTCCGCGCTCCTTCCTTAGCACTCTCTTTTGTTGAGTGCTGATAATTATCAGTATATCATTCTTTTCCGATTAAAACAAGTTACACTAATCACTGAAATTATTTTTCAAATCTCCAAGCTATATTGTTCATTCTGCAAATAATCCTCCAGTTGATGCAATTTATCTTCTCGGAATTCTTCATCTTTTTTCATTTTCTTTATTGTGCATTCCCACACAATTACTACTTTGACTTTTTTACGCATCAATTCTTTTCGAACACATTCATCCCTCTTTATATTTGCGTCAAACTTTTTCTGCCAGAATTCTACCCTTGATTTTGGCATGTAAGCATATTTGCATCCCTCGTGCCTGTGCCAGAAACACCCATGTACCAAAATCGCTGTATTATATTTTCTCATGTATATATCCGGATGCCCCGGCACACTTTTTGAATTCACGCCATATCTGTAACCTCTGGCAAACAATAATTTTCTCAGATATATTTCCGGCTTCGTATTCTTGGAATGTATCGCTGCCATATTTTTGCTACGTTCTTCCGGACTCTTGATGTCCATATTATCCCTCGATTTCCTGTATATACTTCACAAAACGTGCAATGGTCCAGATTCTGTCCCGTCTGTCTTTCGGATAAGATACAATATATGGTTCCGGAACTACTAATACTACATTTTCAGCCTGCATCTCATCCATCTGTGCTCCTGAGATTCCCTGTTGTAATGTACAAAGATATTTTGGTGAATCTTTTAATCTGGTCGCCTCATTCAGGACCTGTCTCCAACGATCTTTACAGGTAGTTTTAGCTGCAAGCGTTACCAGTTTCTGAATATCAAAACTGCTGTTATGGTATGCCTCTCCTGAAGGAAATATAAAATCCGGTTTCTTATTTCCTTCTGTCACAGCCTGAGCTGAATACTGAATGGCATTTCCATCAAATATCGCAGCAAGATGATGTTCAAGACTTTTTCCTGCTCTGCTCTTTCTTCTGTTCAAGACCATATTTGCAACTTTTACAAATTCATCCACATCTGAAAATCCCTTAGTTATAATGTCTCCATATCTTGCATACTCCAGAGCACGAAACAGCGTATACTCCATATTAGTCCAGTCAATTATTTTCCTGTCCGGATTTGTCTGTATATATTCAATATGATCATAAGCTCTGTCCTGTATATATCTTGCAGTAGCTGACATTTCTTCTGATGTTGGAAAATCCACCTCAAGATTTGCTATAAATTCCTGAATTGCCATTTGTTCCTGTGTTTCTGCCCGGACATTTTCAACATTTATCAAACTGTTTGTTTCTGTCGGGCTGATGCCAAACGCATTAAGAAATTCCTCAATTTCCTCTTCTGTATCCAGGAAATATCCACTGTAGTTTTCTTCTTCCTGTTTTGTAAAAACAAACAACGAACCTGTCTGATTTATATGCAGGAACGGAAATCCTCGTCCAAATCTTGTTATTCTAAGTTCGTTTTTACTTGCATAATAAGTAAAACAGCTTTCCGTTTCAAAATCATTCTGCCATTTTATTTTTACAGTCCTTTTAGGTATTCCATCCTGTTCAAGCTGTTCTCTGGAGAACAACATTTCCATCGCAGTTTTTGAAATCAGGATTCCCGACTGATGAGCACCGGTCGCACCTGTATCATTTGCCGAAAGAAATTTGCAAAAGCTTTTTTCACTGTTTAACACTGATGTTATCGCAATTTCCGCATAGCCTGCTGACATTTAAATCACCTTCCTCTGTATATCCTGTTCTTTCTCATTATCCATTGTTTCAATGTTGTTAACTATCAGTTTTGCAACTTCTCCCATTAATGGAACTACTACGGAATTTCCAAATTGCTTATACGCCTGTGTATCCGAAACAGGAATCTTAAACGTATCCGGGAATCCCTGCAATCTTGCACATTCTCTTGGAGTCAGTCTTCTCGGATTCTTTCCTTCCTGTGCAATAAGCACTTCCGATCCATCTTTGTAATACCTGGCACTCAATGTCCGGGACACTCCATCCAGAGGAGCTATTCCGTATCCAAATCCATTACCGGCTGCCCGATGCTTTGCTGCGTAATTCTGCAGATATGTCCACAATTTATCAGACAATGTGTATTTATCTGCAACTTCTTCATCAAGAATATCTCTCATAACAGGTTTTGGAACACGTGGTGTAAGATTAAACTCAAAATCAATTTTATCTCCATATCGTTCTCTGTCAAATCCTACAATTAATATTCTCTCTCTGTGCTGAGGAACATAATTCTGTCCATCCAGAACTTTATAGAAAATTTCATAGTCCAGCTCATCCAGTGACTCTCTGATTACCTGAAAAGTTCTTCCTTTATCATGACTGCATAAATTTTTAACATTTTCAAGCATAAATGCCTTTGGTCTTTTTTCTTTCAATATCCTACAGACATCAAAAAACAATGTGCCCTGTGTTTTATCCTCAAATCCAGTAGCTCTTCCCATACTGTTTTTCTTTGATACCCCGGCTATTGAAAAAGGCTGACACGGAAAGCCGGCAACCAGAATATCATGATCCGGGATATCTGCAGCATTAACTTTTGTAATATCTCCTTCCGGCTGTTCTCCAAAATTTGCAAAATACGTCTGCTGACTGTATTTATTCCATTCACTTGAATAAACACATTGACCGCCGGCCCGGTCAAATGCAATACGCATACCACCAATCCCGGCAAAAAGATCAATAAATGTAAATTTTTTCTCTTTCCCTGTATTCTTCTTCTTTTTTACATCACTCATATAATATGCTACTGCTTCTCTGACACAGTCCTGCATACTCAGTTCATTCTTTTCTGAATATGAATTCAGCTCATTATATAACTCATCATCAACTCTTATATGTACCTGTCTCATTCTCATCACTCCTGGGAATATATTTATACCTGTTTTTTCCCTATTATACTCTAATGCAATTTAAAAAGCAAGCGAAAAATGCGAACATACTTTCGTTTGCTTTTTCCTTTTATTGGTTATCCACTACTATGAATATATAATTTTCATGGCACTTTCTTCTGCAATATTCTTAATATTATTCATCCTCCTCACCCATTCCAACTGATCCTGCATCTTCAATTCTTCTGTCACTCCCCACTGTTCAGACATCTGTTCCATCAGCATCTCAACTTTTTCTCTTGCTTCCTTATCAACCTGATTCAAATGCTCCGTCAATTTCCCAGTCAGTACCAGATACTGATACCTTGCACTCCTGTGTTCCTTCAGAAACTGTTTTCGCATTATTCCATATTTCCCATATGTGGGTTCTTCCTCATTGATTTCCAGGTCTGGCAGATAATAATCCCCATGCAATGTGTAGCTCAGTCCGTTCTTTTCATCATAAATCTGTTTCTTCATATTCTTACAACTCCATTCCTCTGTATTGAATTTTCTTTCAGTTCATTCTTTTTATCTTCAAAATAGACTTGAATAAAACTGTTCATCTCCATCTTCATATCCGCCGCAGTCTTTCTTATGAATTCCTTTTCATAATTCAATGCTTCTTTCTTTGTCTTGAACCCTCTTTTCAGCTTCTGAGTTTTCTTTCCTGTCCAGTCGATATAACGGAAACTCACATACCAGGTTCCCTGTGTTTTGTCCTTATAAGCCGACATCTTAAAACCTCCTTCACATTGCTCTCTGAGAGCATCCATAAAATTTTGTTTCCCAGTAGGGACGTGGAACCTTTCCACGAACTGCCACATATCCTTCCTTTGCCAGTTCATCATTAAGCTGCTTCAAAATAGAATATGCCTTACTGCGTTTCACACCTAATTCTTCCATAACATCATCAACTGTCATCATATAATTAGTTCTCATATCGTCCTCCTTTCAAGTCACTTTTGTGACTCTTTTGATGTTTTCTACTATAATTCACTTTTGTGACTTTGTCAATAACCTTTTGCGAATTTTATTTTTATATTCCATCCTACATTTTCAGCCTCTGTAAAAATCAACCTCTTTCGCATCATTCACTTTTGTGCTAGAATAGAATCACAAATATTATTAAGGAGGCAGCATATTATGGTGGGTAAAAAAATCCGGGCATATCGGGAATTCAGGGGATACAGTCAGATACAGTTAGCCGAGCTGTCCGGCATTAACGTAGGTACGATCAGAAAATATGAACTTGGAATCCGAAATCCAAAACCGGATCAGTTAGAAAAGATAGCAACTGCACTGGGATTAAATGTAAGTGTTTTTCTGGATTTTAATATTGAAACAGTCGGAGATGTACTCTCTCTGTT
Organism: bacterium; assembly: GCA_963595255.1. Lineage (GTDB taxonomy): Bacteria > Bacillota > Clostridia > Lachnospirales > Lachnospiraceae > Dorea_A. Next base: position 81,131 of record CAVBHX010000004.1, on the reverse strand, counting down.
GTTTTCTATTGATGATTCAGTGAATCTCTCACTTGCTGAGATGTCTGATCAGAAGATTTCGCTGACTTTCGACAATCCTACAATGCAGGACTTTTTCAGTAAATGGTGTCAATTTAAAAATGTCTATGAAAAGGAAAAAGCTGAAATATTAGCTATTGAAGATGAAGATAAAAGACAGGAAGAACTGGATAAGCTGAACGCTACCCAAGAAGAATGGAAACTGCGTGCTATGGGAACTACGATAGGTTGTCATACTATCGTTAAAAAGGGAACTGAAGGTAATGCCCTCAAGACATATGATCTGACTTAATCTTTTGCAAAAGAAAAAGAGCTCACAAAGAGCTCTTTATTTTTGGTGGTCTGGGGGAATTGCTTATCATTCCATGCTACCATTACACCATATCGCCGCAAATACCCAGACCTACTAATAAGATTTCTTTTTTCATAATATCAATTCCTTTCCTGTAAATGCACTTTTCAATGTCATATACTATTCCCGAAATCATAGAACTCAAAAGAATTCCTAATATGGTGGCGATATCTGGAATCGAACCAGAACCTATTGTAAACTTAATTATAGTGGTAGTATAACATTGATTTCAAATTTGTCAATCCACTTTCAATATTTTGTTATCATTCTGTTATCACAAGCGTTTGTCAGGACACTCTCCCGGCAACCGTTTTTCTATACTGTTCGTTATTCTTTTCTGCCCTTTTACATATTTCCAGGCAACAGAAAAACCCGTAGAACCGAAGTTCTACGGGTATCTTACGTTTGGACACAACGTTATCTTACGATAACAAATCTATATTCAGATTGTATTACTCGATGATTGTAGCAACACGTCCTGATCCTACAGTACGTCCACCTTCACGGATAGCGAAACGAAGTCCCTGCTCCATAGCAACTGGGTGAATCAGTTCGATTGTCATTTCTACGTTGTCACCAGGCATGCACATTTCAACACCTTCTGGAAGTTCGCAAACACCTGTAACGTCTGTTGTTCTGAAGTAGAACTGTGGACGATAGTTGTTGAAGAATGGAGTATGACGTCCACCTTCATCTTTTGTCAGAACGTAAACCTGAGCTGTGAATTTGTGATGGCATGTTACTGAACCTGGTTTACAAAGAACCTGTCCTCTTTCGATTTCTGTTCTCTGGATACCACGAAGAAGAGCACCGATGTTGTCACCAGCCTGAGCTTCATCAAGAAGTTTACGGAACATTTCAACACCTGTTACAACTGTCTTCTTAGTCTCTTCGTGAATACCAACGATTTCTACTTCGTCAGATACATGAAGAACACCACGCTCTACTCTACCTGTAGCAACTGTACCACGTCCTGTGATAGAGAATACGTCCTCTACTGGCATAAGGAATGGCTTATCTGTATCACGCTCTGGATCTGGGATATAAGAATCTACAGCATCCATGAGTTCCATGATCTTGTCTCCCCACTCTGAGTTAGGATCTTCAAGAGCTTTAAGAGCTGATCCCTGGATGATTGGAGTATCATCTCCTGGGAATTCATACTCGTCAAGGAGTTCACGGATTTCCATTTCTACTAATTCAAGAAGTTCGTCATCGTCAACCATATCACATTTGTTCATGAATACAACGATATAAGGAACACCTACCTGACGAGAAAGCAGGATGTGCTCTCTTGTCTGAGCCATAACACCATCAGTAGCAGCTACAACAAGGATAGCTCCATCCATCTGAGCAGCTCCTGTGATCATGTTCTTAACGTAGTCAGCGTGTCCTGGGCAGTCAACGTGTGCATAGTGACGTTTGTCTGTCTCATACTCAACGTGAGCTGTAGAGATTGTGATTCCACGTTCTCTTTCTTCTGGAGCTTTGTCGATATTTTCGAAATCTACAGCAGCGTTTCCTTCAACTCTTGCTGCAAGTGTCTTTGTGATAGCAGCTGTAAGAGTTGTTTTACCGTGGTCAACGTGACCGATAGTACCGATATTACAATGCGGTTTTGTTCTTTCAAATTTAGCTTTAGCCATTTTGAATATCCTCCTTAATTTAGTGCCATGTGGCATATTAACAAATTGTTCGTTTGCTCGGCTACATTTGATTATATTTCAAATGTAGCACTTTTTCAAGCATTTTATAAATAATTAGTCATTTTTGCTGGATAAAATCTTTTCCTGTACTGACTTCGGTACCGGCTCATATTTCTCGAAGAACATTGAGTAGTTACCACGTCCCTGTGTTCTGGAACGTAAGTCTGTAGAGTATCCAAACATTTCTGACAATGGAACGAATCCACGAACGATCTTTCCACCGCCGAGGTCATCCATACCTTCGATACGTCCACGACGTGAGTTAATGTCTCCAATAACGTCACCCATGTACTCTTCCGGCATAGTAACTTCTACTCTCATGATAGGCTCAAGAAGAACTGGAGATGCCTTCTTCATAGCATCCTTAAATGCAAGAGAACCTGCAATATGGAAAGCCATTTCACTTGAATCGACTTCATGGTAAGATCCGTCATATACGTTAGCCTTAAGACCTACAACTGGGAATCCTCCAAGGATACCAGACTGCATAGCCTCTTCGATACCTTCACCTACAGCTGGGATGTATTCCTTCGGAATAGCTCCACCAACTACAGTAGATTCGAATTTGAATGTTTCCTCACCGTTAACATCCATTGGCTCAAATTTAACTTTACAGTGTCCGTACTGTCCACGTCCACCTGACTGTTTAGCATATTTGCTATCAATGTCAACTGGTTTTGTAAATGCTTCTTTGTAAGCAACCTGAGGAGCACCTACGTTAGCTTCTACCTTGAATTCACGAAGAAGTCTGTCTACGATGATTTCAAGATGGAGCTCTCCCATTCCGGCGATGATTGTCTGTCCAGTTTCCTGATCAGTATGAGCACGGAATGTAGGGTCTTCTTCAGCCAGTTTTGCAAGAGATTCACCAAGTTTACCCTGGGAAGCTTTTGTCTTAGGCTCGATAGCAAGCTCGATAACTGGTTCTGGGAATTCCATTGATTCCAGAATTACAGGATGCTGCTCGTCACAGATTGTGTCACCTGTTGAAGTGAACTTGAATCCGATCGCTGCTGCGATATCTCCTGAATATACTTTATCAAGCTCTTCACGCTTGTTGGCATGCATCTGAAGGATACGTCCAACACGCTCTTTTTTATTCTTTGTAGCATTCAGTACATAAGAACCTGAGTTCATTGTACCAGAGTAAACTCTGAAGTATGCCAGCTTACCAACGAATGGGTCTGTCATAATCTTGAATGCAAGTGCTGAGAATGGCTCTTCGTCTGAAGAATGTCTTACAACATCGTTTCCATCCTCATCCACACCTTCGATTGGTGGGATATCTGTTGGTGCAGGCATGTACTCAAGGATTGCATCAAGGAGCTTCTGTACACCTTTGTTTCTGTAAGCTGATCCACAGCAAACAGGAACTGCTGTACACTCGCAAGTTGCTTTTCTGAGTGCTTTCTTCATATCATCGATAGATGGTTCTTCACCTTCGAGATACTGCATCATCAGATCATCATCAAGATCGCAGATCTTTTCTACCATTTCTGTATGGTAAAGTTCTGCGTCGTCTGCCATATCTTCCGGGATATCTGTAACTGTGATGTCATCTCCCTTATCATCGTTGTAGATGTAAGCTTTCATTTCCATCAGGTCAATGATTCCCTTGAAGTCGTCTTCTTTACCGATCGGTAACTGAAGACAAATAGCGTTCTTTCCAAGTCTGGTCTTAATCTGGTCTACTGCATTGTAGAAATCAGCACCCAAGATATCCATCTTATTGATGAATGCCATTCTTGGTACATTGTATGTGTCAGCCTGACGCCATACGTTTTCTGACTGAGGCTCAACACCACCCTTAGCACAGAAGACGCCGACAGCGCCGTCAAGTACACGGAGTGAACGCTCAACCTCTACGGTAAAGTCAACGTGTCCCGGAGTATCAATGATGTTGATACGGTGCTCAAGAGCTCCCTTTTTCGGTTTTGTGAACTCTTCAAGTGTCCAGTGGCATGTTGTAGCCGCAGAAGTAATTGTGATACCTCTTTCCTGCTCCTGTTCCATCCAGTCCATGGTAGCAGTACCTTCGTGAGTATCTCCAATTTTATAGTTAACACCGGTATAGTACAGGATACGCTCGGTAAGAGTTGTCTTACCAGCATCGATATGCGCCATAATACCGATATTTCTTGTTCTCTCTAATGGATATTCTCTTCCAGCCAAGATTTTTTCCTCCTATAATTAGAAACGATAATGAGCAAATGCTTTGTTTGCTTCTGCCATCTTGTGCATGTCTTCTTTCTTCTTTACAGATGCGCCTGTGTTATTTGCTGCATCCAGGATTTCGTTAGCCAGTCTTTCTTCCATTGTCTTCTCTCCTCTAGCACGAGAGTATACTGTCAGCCAACGAAGTGCAAGAGTCTGTCTTCTTTCAGGTCTAACCTCGATTGGTACCTGGTAGTTAGCTCCTCCGATACGTCTAGCCTTTACCTCAAGTACTGGCATGATGTTATTCATAGCCTCTTCAAATACTTCGATAGCTGGCTTTTCGGCTTTTACTTCAACTCTTTCAAACGCTCCGTATACGATCTTCTGTGCAACACCCTTCTTACCATCAAGCATAATGTTGTTGACAAGCTTGGTTACCACTTTATTGTTGTATACTGGATCCGCTAATACGTCTCTTTTCTGAGTATGTCCTTTACGTGGCACGGTCCTTCCCTCCTTAAACATCTTAATTTAATTCATCGGTACTCACATGTGTCTTTCTAATGATACTGTGTAGTGCATAGGGCATACAATATATATACCTTGCAACTTACATAATCATAGTTCTGTTTGTGATTACATTTTTAATTGGTTCGAAATCTTATCTATGCTTTACGCAACAGATTTATTTCTTATCTTTTGGTCTCTTAGCGCCGTATTTAGAACGAGCCTGTCTTCTCTTAGCAACACCTGCTGTATCAAGTGTTCCTCTTACGATATGGTATCTTGTACCTGGAAGGTCTTTTACTCTTCCTCCACGGATCAGAACAACGCTATGCTCCTGAAGGTTGTGTCCTTCTCCTGGGATGTAGCTTGTTACTTCGATTCCGTTAGACAGACGTACTCTGGCGATCTTTCTAAGAGCTGAGTTAGGTTTCTTAGGTGTAGCAGTCTTAACAGCTGTACAAACACCTCTCTTCTGTGGAGCAGAAGTATTAGTGCTTCTCTTCTTTAAAGAGTTGTATCCTTTCTGAAGTGCCGGTGCTGTAGACTTCTTTACAGATGTCTGACGTCCTTTTTTTACTAACTGGTTAAATGTTGGCATTTCTTTCACCTCCTACGATTATAATAAGTTGCTTATTCATCTTGTGAATAGTCGTACATCAAAACAAAACGTTCCTATGCACGCTTGTTTAGTTTATTACGAATCATGATACTTGTCAAGGGATTTTCCTTGATTTTTTCACGTTTTCTGCCACTTTTTTCTTAGTTTTTACAAGATTTTTTCTTTTCCTTATATTTTACGATTTCATGCTTTATCAGGCTAAATACTAATACTCCCGCCAATACACCGGCACTGTCGATGCATACATCTCTGAACTGACAGCTCCTGCCCGGCACAAACAACTGATGTAATTCGTCACTTGCCGCATATGCTGTACCTGCACACCAGCAGATCAGCATGGACCGTTTCCCGCTGTCTTCCGAAAAAGAATACGCCGTCCCCAGTATCAGCACACCAAGGACCGCGTACTCTGTTGCATGCGCACATTTGCGTACCGGGAAATCAATCATTTTCGCAAACTGCTCCTGCCGTTCTTCTGACCAGGATGTAAATTGCGGGACTATCAGCCTCCCGATCTCTTTTCCTACCGAATGGCTCATTCTCTCCGATTCTACCGCTTTTTTAGCCGAAAAAGAAAAAATCACTGACATCCAGATGATCGTAAAGATCAGCCAGATGATTCCTGTCTTTTTTCTCTTCATCCTGTTTTCTGTCATATTTTTTCCTGTCTTTTTGATTCTTTACTATGTCTCGGATATCTGACTCCGGATTTTATGCCTGCAGATCTGAGAACAGATCTTTTCGATATACGCCATCTGCGATCAATTTTTCAAATGACTCTACTACAACAGGTTTATCTTCTTTATAAGTAACACCAAACCATTTATCCTGTGTCTCCAGAAGTTTGACACTTACTTTTCCTTTTTTCAAAAGCTCGTCAATATAGATTGGAAGCAGGTATTCTCCTTTCAGTTCTTTTGCTTCGTCTCCCTTGATATTTTCAAAGAATTCTACAAAGCCTTCTTCCAAAAGTCCCACAAATTCCGGTGTCAATCCCCACATATTCATAGATACATGCGAATTCACATTTATTTTATTTCCCTGTGATTCTGCTCCGTCCTCTGTTTTTTTGATTTCATAGGTTTCCATAACATCCGTCAGATAATCATTCTCATCCACTGCACAGATTCCTCTTGTAACAGTTCCATTATCACTTAAAGTATTACCAAGAATAAAACCTGCCATGCAGAGTTCTTTCGATCTTTCCGGAGTATAATTATTAATCAGAAATTCATGGATCTTTACAAATGCTTCTTTTCCATAATAATCATCTGCATTGATAACAACAAACGGTTCTTTGATGATGTCTTTACACACCAGAACTGCCTGTCCCGTTCCCCATGGTTTACTTCTATCCACAGGTTTTTCGATTCCTTCCGGAAGATCATCTAATTCCTGATAAGCGTAAGCGAATTCTACGTTCAACCTATTACAGATTCCTTCGATACGCTTTCCGATCGCGTCATGAAATGCTTCCTTAATATCCTTACGGATGATAAATACAACTTTATTAAATCCGGCTTCGATTGCATCATGGATAGAATAATCCATAATAATCTCTCCATTCGGGCCAACCGGTTCTAACTGCTTGATTCCACCACCGAAACGAGACCCCATTCCCGCAGCCATGATGACTAATGCTGTTTTCATAGTCTTCTTTCTCCTTTATTCATTTGTCTTTTTCACGGTTAGGATTAGTATAGCACAATTTCGGGACCTATTCTATGAAAGAATTCTTAATAAATTGTTGTTTAATACATGAAGCGGCGGCTATCCGGGCCTCCATAAAACTTAGAAACTCTTTCCTGTTCAGATTCCGTCGGCGGGAAAATCTAAAAGGACAAAATTCTGCTAAAAGCAGGCTTTCAAAATTTGAGACTCGGCATACGCTTCAAACAGTCAAATTTTGAAAACCTAACGCAGAATTTTGTCCCTTAAGATTTTCCAACACCTTCTCCATATTCACTGGAAAGAGTTTCTAAGTTTTATTCCGTGGGTATCGCATGCTGTAATGATTCAACATTGAAACCGTAACCATTGTGGCACCGGAAGTATACAAAAAATCCGGAAAATCAAGGCCTCCACCACAACTTCCCGGCAACACACAAAGGTTACAATTCCGCTATTGAATTCAGTATCATTGGCCAATCACGACATGAGAAAGACCTGGTGCTTTGTTTGTTGCGTATTTTGGCGCAATGTGTAGAAGTTCTTAGGTAGTTTGCCTTCCCGTTAAAGGGACGGAACGAACTGTTTGAACCCCGTAGGGGTGAGTTTTGAGTGGAGTCCCTTTCGTTCTTAGGGAAAGCAGACTGCCTTAGAACTTCTGCATTGCGACATCCAGCAACAAACAAAGCACCAAGTCTTTCTCATGGACCGAGAGGCCACGATACTGTATTAAACAGCAAATTTATTCTACTGTTACACTCTTCGCAAGGTTTCTCGGCTTATCTACATCAAGCCCTTTTGCCACAGATACATAATATCCAAGTAACTGGAGCGGAATCACTGCAAGTGATGTTGCAAAGTGTGGATCTGTCTTTGGAATATATACAGAGAAATCTGCATTTTCTTCAATATTATAGTGTCCAAATGTCGTAAGACCCATCAGATATGCGCCACGGCTCTTACACTCTACCATGTTACTCAGTGTCTTTTCATATAATGCCGGCTGAGTCAGTACTCCGATGACGAGTGTGCCGTCTTCGATCAGAGAAATCGTTCCATGTTTTAATTCTCCTGCTGCATATGCTTCAGAATGAATATAACTGATTTCTTTCATCTTAAGACTTCCCTCTAATGAAATTGCATAATCAATTCCACGTCCGATAAAGAAAATATCTTTTGCATTCACCTGTTTGGATGCAAACCACTGAAGTCTTTCTTTGTCTTCAATGATTCTGCTGATCTTATCCGGAATCGTCTTCAGTTCTTCGATATATCCAGTATACTGTTCCTCTGTAATCTGGCCTCTGATCTTAGCAAACTGGATTGCCAGTGTGTAAGATGCGATCAGCTGTGTACTGTACGCTTTTGTTGTTGCAACCGCAATCTCCGGTCCTGCAAGTGTATAGAATACATTATCTGCTTCTCTCGCAATAGATGATCCGATCACATTCACAATTCCAAGTGTCTTTACACCCTGTTTCTTAGATTCTCTGAGGGCTGCAAGACTGTCGGCAGTCTCTCCTGACTGACTGATGATAATAACCAGTCCCTTAGGATCGAGGATCGGATTTCGATATCTGAACTCTGATGCAAGTTCTACACGTACCGGGATTCTTGCCAGGTCTTCCATAACATACTGTGCTGCCACTCCGACATGATATGCAGATCCACACGCTACAATATAGATCTGGCTGATCTCTTTAATCTCTTCTTCTGAAAGTCCGACTTCTGAAAGATCGATCGCACCGTCTTTTACAACAGAATTCAGAGTATCTGAAACAGCCTTCGGCTGTTCATGGATCTCTTTGATCATAAAATGCTCATATCCTGCTTTTTCTGCTGCCTCTGCATCCCATTCAACTGTTTTTAATTCTTTTTCGATCTCATCGCCATCCAGATTATAGAATGTAATCTCTCCTTTACGGACACGTGCCATCTCCTGGTTTCCAATATAATATACATCTCTTGTATATTTCAGGATCGCAGGAACATCTGAACCGATATAAGATTCTCCGTTTGCAACTCCTAAGATCATCGGGCTGTCTTTTCTTGCTACATAGATTTCTTCCGGATAATCTTTGAACATCATTGCAAGTGCATATGATCCACGGATACGCACAAGTGCATGATTAATTGCATCTACCGGTGTTCCTTCATATTTTTTATAATAGTAATCTACCAGTTTTACTGCTACTTCTGTATCTGTCTCTGAGTAGAATGTATATCCTTTTCGTACAAGTTTATCTTTTAATTCCTGATAATTTTCGATGATACCATTATGAACAGCTACTACATTTCCGTCATCACTTTTATGCGGATGTGCATTGTTCTCAGATGGTTCTCCATGAGTTGCCCATCTGGTATGTCCGATACCACAAGTTCCTTTTACAGTTTCTCCATCATTGGTCTTCTCTGCTAAAACTTTCAGTCTTCCTTTTGCCTTAATAACTTCTGCGTCCGCATCACCGTCACGTACAGCGATTCCTGCAGAGTCATATCCACGATATTCCAGTTTTGCCAGGCCATCTAACAAGATGGGTGCTGCCTGATGTTCACCTGTAAATCCTACAATTCCACACATATTATCTTTTCTCCCTGTAAAAATTCTTAATATAGTCTATTCTTCCAGTGTCATTCATGTATCTTTCTAACCTGCAATATGTCCTTTAGCCTTTACAACATCTACAACCTGGTCTACATATTTTCTGCAGACTTCCTCTGTCTCGGCTTCAACCATTACACGAAGAAGCGGCTCTGTTCCTGATTCACGCACAAGAATACGACCGGTATCTCCAAGTGCTTCTGTAACAGCTTTTACTGCTGCCTGTACATCTGCGTCATCCTGAGCAGCCTTTTTATCTGTCACACGTACATTTTCAAGAACCTGTGGATAAATGGTAAGTCCATCCAGCAGTTCGCTCATCTTCTTCTTTCTTGCCATCATAACTTCCATCATCTTAAGACTTGTAAGGATACCGTCTCCTGTAGAAGCATATTTTGAGAAAATAATATGACCTGACTGTTCTCCACCAAGGATACAGCCATTCTTTGTCATATATTCGTATACATATTTGTCTCCGACTGCAGTCTTCGCATAACCGATTCCTGCCTCATCAAATGCTTTGTATAATCCAAAGTTAGACATAACCGTTGTAACAACTGTATTATTCTCCAGTTTGCCTCTCTCTTTCATATATTTTCCATAAATGTAAAGGATCGCATCTCCATCTACCAGATTTCCTTTTTCATCAACGCAAAGACATCTGTCTGCATCTCCGTCATAAGCGAATCCGACATCCAGACCATTCTCAACCACGAATTTCTGCAAACCGCCAATATGTGTAGATCCTGCATTATTATTAATATTGGTTCCGTCAGGTTCTGCATTGATAACATAAGTCTTTGCTCCCAGAGCATCAAATACGGATTTTGCGAGGTTCCATGAACTTCCGTTCGCACAGTCAAGTCCGACTTTCACTCCCTTGAAAGAATAAAGTCCCAGTGAGATCAGATAACCGATATAACGATTTCTTCCTGATACATAGTCTACCGTACGTCCGATCTTAGATGTATGTGCAAACGGAATCTCTTCATAATTTTCCCCAAATACTTCCAGCTTGCCATCCAGATAGTCTTCTACCAGTGCAATCGTTCCTTCATCCATCTTCTCGCCATTACCGTTGATCAGCTTGATTCCGTTATCATAATACGGATTATGGCTTGCCGAGATCATAATACCACAGTCAAACCCATCGGTTCTTGCCACATAAGCTACAGACGGTGTCGTCGTAACATGAAGCAGGTAAGCATCCGCTCCCGAAGCTACCAGACCGCCAACCAGTGTATATTCAAACATATAGCTTGAACGTCTTGTATCTTTTCCGATCACAATACGAGCTGGTGTATCATCACCGTTACGACGCTTTACTTCTCCGTAATACCATCCAAGAAATCTTCCGATCTTATATGCATGATCTGCTGTTAAATTATTATTGGCTTCTCCACGGAAGCCATCTGTTCCGAAATATCTTCCCATATGTATTCTCCTAAAATAAAAATTTTTAGTCATTCCGTTATCAAGTAACTGCCACCATTATAGTTGGTATCAGGCTTAAGTTCAAGCAAAAGTGGCAAAAAAGTACGCATATGTGCAAAGACATCTTTCGTACATATGCATACTTTTTACTCAACAATCACTATTCTGCTTTCATTCCAAGTTCTTTTTCACACAGTTCCAGTGATGATGCAATCACTGCATCCATGTCATAATATTTGTATTCTCCAAGGCGTCCTCCAAAGATTACCTTTTCTTCTTTTTCTGCCATTTTTTTATATCTGCCATAAAGGGCACCATTCTTTTCATCATTAACCGGATAATATGGTTCATCCCCCAGTTTCCACTCCGAACTGTATTCCCGGCTGATTACAGTCTTTGGAATGTCATTTCCTTCTGAATCTTTTCCAAACTCAAACCATTTATGCTCAATAATACGAGTCCATGGTGTCTGACGGTCTGTATAATTGACTGCGGCATTCCCCTGATAATTTTCCTGATCCAGAAGTTCTGTCTCAAATCTTACTGATCTGTATTCCAGTGTTCCAAGTTCATATCCGAAATATGCATCGATCGGTCCGGTATAAATAACTTTCTCGGCCAGCGCATCTAATGCCTCTTTATTCTCCAGATACTCCGTATTCAGGCGGACTTCAATTCCATCCAGAAGATTTTCAACCATCTTTGTATATCCTCCGACAGGAATTCCCTGATATAATGCATTAAAATAATTATTATCAAATGTCAGACGCACAGGAAGTCTTTTGATAATAAACGCCGGAAGTTCCCTGCAGTCACGTCCCCACTGCTTCTCCGTATATCCCTTGATCAGCTTTTCGTAAATGTCTCTTCCAATCAGGGAAATTGCCTGTTCTTCCAGATTCTCCGGCTCTTTTGTTATCTCTTTTCTCTGCTCTTCAATCTTCGCTTTTGCTTCCTCCGGAGTAACTACTCCCCACATCTTATTAAATGTATACATATTAAAAGGAAGTGAATACAATTCACCCTTATAATTAGCCACCGGTGAATTCGTAAAACGGTTAAACTCTGCGAACTGTGTAATATAATTCCATACTTTTTTGTTATTTGTATGGAATATATGTGCACCATATTTATGTACATGGATTTTTTCTATCTCTTCCGTATATACATTTCCGGCAATATTCGGGCGCTTATCGATCACCAGAACGGATTTTCCCGCTTTCCTGGCCTCATGTGCAAACACTGCTCCGTATAATCCGGAACCAACTACCAAATAGTCATATTTTTTCATGTTCAGTTCTTCCTCTTCTTTATTTATATTCTTTCAGGTAATAGGATTATTCTATCATATATCTTGGTTAACTGAAAGATGCTGCCCTGTTTTCTGTCTTATTTTTTGTATCATTTTGCTCTTTCACTTTATCACGTTACTAAACAATTGCATTTCTTTACCGAACATATTATACTATTTAAAAATGAAATAGTTCAATTTGAGGTGAAATTATGCATAAAGAATTTTTAATGGGAAATGCTGCCATTGCCCTCGGTGCTGTTGCCGCCGGCGTCAATGTTGTGGCAGGCTATCCCGGAACACCATCTACCGAGGTGCTCGAAACAGTTGCAAAAAACCGGCCTGACGATGTCTACGTAGAATGGTCCGTGAATGAAAAAGCCGCAATGGAACTGGCTGCCGGAGCAGCTTATGCCGGAGCCCGGTCAATGGTAACTATGAAACAGGTCGGACTAAATGTGGCATCGGATCCTTTGATGAGCCTGGAATATGTTGGAATCAAAGGAGGAATGGTCATTCTTGTCGCAGATGATCCTGGCCCGATCTCTTCTCAGACCGAACAGGATACCAGGCATTTTTCCAGATTTTCCAAACTCCCTTGCTTTGATCCATCATCCGCTCAGGAAGCGTATGAGATGATCCAGGAAGCTTTCGAGTATTCTGAAGAATATGGTACCCCTGTGTTCTTACGCCCAACCACAAGAGTCTGTCATGGCTATGCTTCCGTCACAGTAAAGGACGAGGAAGAATTTACGCAGCATAAACCCGAAGGATTCATCAAAGATTCCAAACGCTGGGTCATCTTCCCAAGATTATCTTTCATGAATCACCAGAAGATCGAAGCGCGAAACAGAGAATTATCAGATGTCTTTTCTTCTTATGATAAGAATAAGATTCATCCGTCCTGCGAAACATTTAAAGATTCAAAGAAAGGGATTGCAACCGGAGGAATCAGTTATACCTATGCAATGGAAACATTAAAGAACACTGGTATGGTAAAAACCTTAAAAGTTGCAACTCCTCATCCATTTCCGGAAAAACTGGCCGTTGAATTTCTGACTGGTCTGGATGAAGTTCTTTGTCTGGAGGAATTAGATCCGGTCATCGAGCGGGAACTTACCTACATCTGTGGGAAATACCACCTTCCGGTAAAAATACGTGGAAAACTAAGCGGAGACACTGCCTGTGCCGGAGAAAATACCAGAGACAGCGTAACTTCCTATATTAATACTTTTCTCGGTCTTTCCGACCGGAAAGACGCCGGACTTCCTGCAGCGCCGGAACTTCCGGTCCGTCCGCCGGTACTCTGTGCCGGATGTCCGCACCGTGCTTCTTTCTATGCGGTCAAAAAAGCTATGAAGGGAAAGAAAACTATTTTCTGTGGGGATATTGGCTGTTACACACTTGGAAATGCCATGCCGCTCGACATGGTTGACACCTGTCTGTGTATGGGTGCCGGACTGAATATTGCACAAGGGGTAGAAAAAGTTGAACCCGATACAACTTGTTTCGCATTCGTCGGCGACTCTACCTTTTTCGCATCTGCGATCACAGGTGTTGTTAATGCCGTTTATAATCAGGCCAGTATGGTACTCATTGTACTGGATAACTCCACAACTGCCATGACCGGTCATCAGCCTCATCCCGGAACCGGACGCACTGTCATGGGAGAGATTGTCCAAAAAATCAATATCGAACAGGTACTTCACGGAATCGGTGTAACAGACGTTGAAACTGTTAATCCATTAGACCTGCATGCATCTATAGAATGCGTACAGAAGATGGCAGAGCGTTCCGGTGTGAAGGCAATCATTTTCAAATCACCTTGCATTGCAGTCACAAAACCGGCCGCACCTCTTCATGTTTCCTCTGACAAATGTATCGGCTGTAAAAAATGTATAAAAGAACTGGGATGCCCGGCTATCGTTCTTAATAACGGCAATGTCTGTATTGACAGTTCAATGTGTACAGGATGCGGCCTTTGCAGTCAGGTCTGCCCGGTAACTGCTATTACAGGAGGTGAAGATCATGAATAATCAGAAAAATATTGTCCTCTGTGGAGTTGGTGGTCAGGGAACTGTCCTCGCTTCCAAGCTGCTCGCAGCAGCAGCCATGAGTAAAGATATTCCGGTCATGAGTGCCGAAACGATCGGTATGGCACAACGAGGCGGAAGTGTATTCAGTCATCTTCGTATGGGAAATGATCTGTATTCTCCTATGATCGAAACAAGAACTGCTGATCTTATTATAGGATTTGAACCTGGTGAAACGGTCCGGATGCTTCCTTACCTGAAAACCGGTGGACACGTTGTTGTAAGCACCCGTGCAGTTAAACCTGTTACTGCTACTCTAAGTGGTTCTGACTACGATGCCCCCCAGATGCTCGATTACCTGAAAGCAAATGTTCCGAATCTCACCTTTGTAAATGCTGATCAGGCATGCAGCGATATTGGTTCCTCCAAGGTACTGAATATGGTACTTTTAGGAGCCGCCATCCGTACCGGAGTATTGGATTTTACCATCTCTGAAATCGAAAGCATTATGAAGCAGACACTTCCGGAGAAGTTCCACGAGATGAATCTCCGGGCACTGAATTACAATATATAATAATCAGATCTATCATTAACCAACTGCTCCTGCATTACCTATATACAGGAGCACACCAAAAGAAAGGCGAGGGCATACATATGCAAATTACCGAAACACAAATCGCACAAGTCAACAAACAGATCAAGGCACTTCTTTCCGCAGAAAGTTTCTATGGAAAGAAATTAGAAGAAGCCGGCGTTACCAGCATCCAGTCTGCTGAAGATTTTCAGAAGCTTCCGTTTTCCGAAAAAAATGATCTGAGAAATGCTTATCCTCTTGGACTTATGACTGCCCCGGAAGAAAAAATTGTCCGCATTCATTCATCTTCCGGTACAACAGGACTGCCTGTCATCATCCCATATACCCAGAAAGATGTTGATGACTGGGCTGTCATGTTCAAACGTTGTTATGAAATGGCCGGTATGACAAATATGGACCGCATCCAGATTACACCGGGATATGGTCTCTGGACCGCCGGAATCGGTTTCCAGGCAGGAGCAGAAAGATTAGGCAGCATGGTTATTCCAATGGGACCTGGTAACACGGACAAACAGTTACAGATGATGATGGATATGAAAACAACCGTTCTTGGTTCTACCTCATCTTATGCTCTTCTTCTTGCAGAAGAAATCCAAAAACGAGGGATTAAAGACAAGATTCATCTTAAAAAAGGTATCATTGGTTCCGAGCGCTGGGGTGAAAAGATGCGGAAACGTATTACAGAGGAACTTGGTATAGAAATCTATGATATCTATGGCCTGACCGAGATCTACGGACCAGGAATTGGAATCAGTTGTTCCCATGACTGTGGTATGCACTACTGGGATGATTATATTTACATCGAAATTATTGATCCTGTTACAGGCGAAGTATTACCTGACGGTGAACTTGGAGAGATTGTCATTACTACATTAGTAAAAGAGGGGGCTCCTCTTATCCGTTACCGTACCCACGACCTTTCCCGTATCATTCCTGGAGACTGCCCTTGTGGAAGCAAATTTCCTCGTCTTGATACCATCATGGGACGTACAGACGATATGATGAAGATTAAAGGTGTCAACGTATTCCCTGCACAGATTGAGGAAATCCTGAAAGAATTTCCTGAAGTATCCAGTGAATACCAGATCCGCATCTCTCATCTGGAAGGAAAAGATACCATGCGTATCTATGTTGAGACAAACGGAACCGTAGACTTCCTTGATCTCGCAAAACGTATTGCTTCTAAAGTTAAAAGCCGTATTGGATTTACACCGCTTGTAAAAGTAGTAGAGATCGGCTTGTTGCCTCGAAGCGAGAAAAAGACCAAACGTGTCATCGACGAACGTTACGAATAATAATATAATATAAAAAGAAATACATCATTGAAGCTAATTCTTCGTTTTTTGAAGTACCTTGCGAAATGATGTATTTCTTTTTTATATTATATTGTTTTCCTTTATAAACCAAGTTCATCGGATATAGCGCACATTTCTTCCAGACCTATATCAATCAGATCTTCCAGCATCAGACCTGTAAACTCAATACTTTCCATGTAATCTCTGTTGGCTCCTTTTGCGAATCTTGCTTCGTTAAAACGCTTTAATACGGATTTTCTTTTTACACTTGCGATCTTTTTATCCGGATAAATCTGTGCAACCGCTTTTAAAAATCCACTCATCGGATCTGCTGCAAGAAGTGCATACTGAATCTTAGTTTTAGCTTTTACACCGCTTTTTGGATTGTGTGCACAAATGGCTCCGAAAAGGATCGGATCATCAATTCCTTCTTTCTTTAGGATTTCTACAGATGTCGGTCCATGTACGCTAAGATCATGCTGCCAGTCACACTGCTCCTCATCAAGATCATGCAAAAGTCCTGCAATTCCCCAATATTCCACATCATCCGGTGCAAGACGTTTGGCAAGTCCCCTCATAATTGCCTCCACAGCCAGAGAATGTGTGATGTAATGTTCTCCTTTCATATATTTGGTTAAGATTTCATACGCCTGATCTCTTGTCATCTTTGTTCCCTCCTGTAATATTTTCTCGATAATATTGTTTACCGCCATTTTAACACACTAACAGAGTAATGTAAATGAGTGTAAAATCTGCCGATAATACATACAGAGAAAAAGAGCAGTGAAACATTTTTTGTTCCACTGCTCTTGTATTACGCTGTTACTGACTTATCTGCGATTGTCCCCGAAGGCATACAATACTGTTCTTCTACTCTTCTGGTACAACAATCAGTTCTTTTGTATAGTCATTCAGGACTTCGCATCCATCTTCTGTAATAAGTACAAGGTCTTCGATACGAACACCGATGTTCTCATCTGGAAGGTAGATTCCCGGCTCTACTGAGAAGCACTGTCCAACTTTGATGATATCCGTGTTAACAGATGATACATCACCGAACTCGTGATCTTCCAGTCCGATAGAATGTCCTGTTCTGTGTGTGAAGTATTCTCCGAATCCTTTTTCTTCAATGTAGTTTCTTGCTGCAAGGTCAACATCGCACATTCTGTTACCTGGTTTTGCAGCTGCAATACCACGTAAGTTAGCCTCTAATACTACATTGTATACTTCTCTTGCACGGTCAGATACTTCCCCAATGAATACAGTTCTTGTCATATCTGATGCATAATTGTCTTTGAATCCACCGATGTCAAGGATTACACAGTCTCCGCGTTTTCCTTTTGAATCATCTGTTACATGATGTGGATCTGCAGCACCGTGTCCATATGCTGTAATTGGATCGAATGATACGTCTTCGCATCCGAGTTCTTTGTAGATCTCACGCATCTTTGCATTTAATTCTTTCTCTGTTAATCCTTTTGCTACCCATGGAATGATCTTATACATAGCAATATCATTTAACTTAGAAGACTTTCTCATGAGATCCTGTTCTTTCTCATCTTTTACCATACGGATGTAATCGATGATCGGAGATCCGTTCACGAATTTGCTTCCTCCGCCCAGTTCCTGCAGACGAATAAGGAATTTAGAAGGCCATGTCTTGTCGATTCCCATAGTCTTATCTTTTTCCACATATTTGCTTAAGATCTCTACTCCGTCTTCGATATCATCATAGTAAATAATATCTACTCCGAGATCTGACTCCTGTGGGAATAATTTGTTGATCATCATCTTATGATTTCCGTTCACATTCAGATACAATGCCAGAAGTCTTTCTCCTGGAAAGATCCATTTTCCTGTCAGATAGAAAATCGCAACAGGATCAGAAATGATCATCTGTGGAATCTCATGCTCCTCCATTGATTTTAATACTCTTGTAAGTTTACCTTGATCCATAATAGAACCCCAACCTTTCTTAAATGTTGACAGAATCTGTTACTTTTTTTCGCCGATTCTCACTGACAATTATTATAGACTTTCTGAATATAAAAGTCAATTTATTCTATTGTTCTTTGATAAATATCCATAAACTTCTTTTTTTTAAAAAGTCAGAAGATTAATAGATGTTATAAAAAAGAAATCATTCACACTTTCGCATGTGAATGATTTCTCTTTATAAACTGTTCTATTTTATTCTTCGTCTTCAGATGTTGCAGTTACTGCTTCCTCATCAGAAGCACCTTCCTGCTTCACTTCTTCTGCATCTTGGAATTCAAAATCAAAATCATCTTCAAAGTCCAGTTCGTCTTCCATTTCCATCTCTGTATTCAGCTTGATGTCACGGTATTTTCTCATACCTGTTCCGGCTGGGATGTGTTTACCGATGATAACGTTCTCTTTCAGACCTACCAGCGGATCGACTTTACCCTTAATAGCAGCTTCTGTCAGGACTTTTGTTGTCTCCTGGAATGAAGCGGCTGACAGGAATGAATTTGTAGCAAGGGAAGCTTTTGTAATACCCATGATGATCTGCTCACCTGTTGCAGGTTCTTTACCTTCTGCTTCCAGAGCTTCATTTACATCCTCAAACTCAAGTCTGTCAACATTTGTTCCCGGAAGGAATTCTGTGTCTCCGGACTCTTCGATACGGATCTTCTTCAGCATCTGACGAACGATAACCTCGATATGCTTATCGTTGATTTCTACACCCTGCAGACGGTAAACTCTCTGAACTTCCTGGATCATGTAATCCTGTACGGCACGAAGTCCCTTGATTCTCAGGATATCGTGTGGGTTTACACTACCTTCTGTCAGTTCGTCACCGGCTTCAAGCTCAGCTCCGTCAGCTACTTTAATACGTGATCCATAAGGGATCAGATATGCTTTGGATTCGCCTGTTTCTCTATTTGTAACGATGATCTCACGTTTCTTCTTAGTGTCATTTAAGTTAGCAGTTCCTGCGATCTCTGTGATGATTGCAAGTCCCTTAGGCTTTCTTGCCTCGAAAAGCTCCTCGACACGAGGAAGACCCTGTGTGATATCTCCACCGGCTACACCACCACTATGGAATGTTCTCATAGTCAGCTGTGTACCAGGTTCTCCGATTGACTGTGCGGCGATGATTCCGACAGCTTCACCAACCTGTACCGGCTCACCAGTTGCCATGTTGGCTCCGTAACATTTTGCACATACACCGCTGTGTGAACGGCATGTAAGGATTGTACGGATCTTAATCTGTGTCAGCGGTTCACCCTTCTCGTCAACACCCTTCTTGCAGATCAGTTCTGCACGCTTAGGTGTTACCATATGGTTTGCTTTTACAAGGATATTTCCATCTTTATCTACAATGTTCTCACAGATATAACGTCCTGTGATACGTTCCTGTAAGCTTTCGATGACCTCGTTTCCATCCATGAATGCTTTTACATACATTCCCGGAATCGGCATTCCAGGTTTTGCACAGTCTACTTCGTGGATGATCAGCTCCTGTGATACGTCTACCAGACGTCTTGTCAGGTATCCGGAATCGGCTGTACGAAGAGCAGTATCTGACATACCTTTTCGAGCTCCATGTGCAGACATGAAGTACTCCAATACGTCCAGACCTTCACGGAAGTTAGACTTGATTGGCAGCTCGATCGTATGACCTGTTGTATCGGCCATCAGACCACGCATACCAGCAAGCTGTTTGATCTGTTTGTCAGATCCACGGGCTCCGGAATCGGCCATCATGAAGATGTTGTTATATTTATCAAGACCGTCAAGCAGTGCCTTTGTAAGGGCATCGTCAGTTGCTTTCCATGTCTCTACGACTTCTTTATATCTTTCTTCTTCTGTGATGAGACCACGCTTGAAGTTCTTTGTGATCTTATCTACAGTATCCTGAGCATTCTTGATCATCTCCGGTTTCTGCGGAGGTACCGTCATATCAGAAATAGATACGGTCATGGCAGCTCTTGTTGAAAGCTTGTAACCCATAGCCTTTACATGGTCAAGTACTTCTGCTGTTGCAGTAGCACCATGTGTATTGATAACTTTCTCAAGGATCTGTTTCAGCTGTTTCTTTCCTACGTGGAAATCAACTTCCAGAAGGAGTTCATTTCCTTCTACTTCACGGTCTACAAATCCAAGATCCTGTGGGATGATTTCATTAAACATGAAACGTCCGACTGTAGATTCTACAGTTCCTGTCTTCACGGTTCCGTCCGGCATCTTCTTAGATACACGTACTTTTACACGTGAATGGAGTGTAACTGCTGCGTTCTCATAAGCAAGCAGTGCCTCGTTGAAACTCTTGAAGATCATGCCCTCTCCCTTGGCACCAGGACGCTCCTGAGTCAGATAGTAGATACCAAGTACCATATCCTGTGAAGGAACGGCTACCGGACCACCATCAGACGGTTTCAGTAAGTTGTTTGGTGACAGAAGTAAGAAACGGCACTCTGCCTGGGCTTCTACTGACAGTGGCAGATGGACAGCCATCTGGTCTCCGTCGAAGTCGGCGTTGAACGCTGTACAAACCAGTGGATGAAGCTTGATAGCCTTACCCTCTACAAGGATTGGCTCGAATGCCTGGATACCAAGTCTGTGCAGTGTAGGAGCACGGTTCAACATAACCGGATGCTCTTTGATTACTTCTTCCAGAACGTCCCATACTTCCGGCTGAAGTCTTTCTACCATCTTCTTAGCATTTTTG
The DNA here is from genome assembly GCA_963595255.1 of bacterium. Classification (GTDB taxonomy): domain Bacteria; phylum Bacillota; class Clostridia; order Lachnospirales; family Lachnospiraceae; genus Dorea_A. Next base: position 60,158 of record CAVBHX010000004.1, on the reverse strand, counting down.
ATATTGTGTGCTGTTCCGTTCTGAACCAGTTCTTTCATAACGAATGGTTTGAACAGCTCGATTGCCATTTCTTTTGGCAGACCACACTGGTAAATCTTAAGTTCCGGTCCTACGACGATAACGGAACGTCCAGAGTAGTCAACACGCTTACCAAGCAGGTTCTGACGGAAACGTCCGGACTTACCTTTCAGCATGTCAGAAAGAGATTTCAGTGCTCTGTTACCAGGTCCTGTTACCGGACGGCCACGGCGGCCATTGTCGATCAGGGCATCTACAGCTTCCTGAAGCATTCTCTTTTCGTTTCTAACGATAATGTCCGGAGCGCCTAATTCAAGAAGACGTTTCAGACGGTTATTTCTGTTGATGATTCTTCTGTACAGATCATTCAGGTCAGATGTTGCAAAACGTCCACCATCCAGCTGTACCATTGGACGAAGATCCGGCGGGATAACCGGGATATTTGTCATGATCATCCATTCTGGTTTGTTACCAGACTCACGGAAAGCTTCTACTACTTCCAGACGTTTTACGATTCTTGCACGTTTCTGTCCGGTTGCACCCTTCAGGCCTTCTGTCAGTTCTGTATATTCTTTCTCAAGATCAATGTTCTCAAGAAGCTCTTTGATGGATTCTGCACCCATTCCTACACGGAATGCGCTTCCCCATTTTTCTCTTGCTTCCTGATATTCAGCCTCTGATAATACCTGTTTGTACATCAGGTCTGACTCGCCCTTATCCAGTACAATATAAGAAGCGAAGTACAGTACTTTTTCCAGAGTTCTTGGGGACAGATCCAGGATCAGTCCCATACGGCTTGGAATTCCCTTGAAGTACCAGATGTGTGATACCGGAGCGGCAAGGGCGATATGGCCCATGCGCTCACGACGTACACTTGCTTTTGTTACTTCAACACCACAACGGTCGCAGACCACACCTTTATAGCGGATCTTTTTATACTTTCCACAGTGGCATTCCCAGTCCTTGCTTGGTCCGAAGATCTTTTCGCAGAACAGTCCGTCTTTTTCTGGTTTTAAAGTTCTATAGTTGATGGTCTCTGGTTTGGTAACTTCTCCTTTTGACCATTCCAGAATCTTTTCAGGTGATGCCAAACCGATCTTGATCGCATCAAAAGTCATTGGCTGATAAGTTTGTTCCTTATTATTTTCTGGCATACTTTGGACCCCTTCCTATTCATCGTCAGATGAATCGCCGAAATCATAGTCATCATTTTCTTCAAAGTTCATATCGAAATCATCGTCTGATTCTGGTTCTTCTTCTACATCAACCAGTTCTTCACCCTGGAATTCCTGTTTGCTGTATCCGTGTTTACCAAAGTCTTCGTCGTCATCATTACGATATCTTCTGTCTCCCTCGATCAGAGAACGGAAATCTGTCTCTCCCATATCGGAAGTTTCCATGATCTCCACTTCTGTATTGTCATCACGTAAGACACGTACGTCCAGTCCGAGTGACTGTAACTCTTTGAGCAATACCTTGAAGGATTCCGGAATTCCCGGTTCAGGAATATTTTCACCCTTGATGATTGCTTCGTATGTCTTCACACGTCCGATGACATCATCTGACTTCACAGTCAGGATTTCCTGCAGTGTGTATGATGCACCATAAGCTTCCAGTGCCCATACCTCCATCTCTCCGAAACGCTGTCCACCGAACTGAGCCTTTCCTCCTAATGGCTGCTGTGTAACCAATGAGTAAGGACCTGTAGAACGTGCATGGATCTTGTCGTCTACCAGGTGGTGCAGTTTCAGATAATGCATGTGTCCGATGGTTACAGGGCTGTCGAAGTACTCACCCGTACGTCCGTCACGCAGGCGGACCTTACCATCTCTTGAAAGTGGAACACCTTTCCAGAGTTTTCTGTGTTCTCTGTTGTCTGACAGATACTGCAGTACTTCCGGAAGAAGTTCTTCTTTATGTTTTGCTTCAAACTCTTCCCAGCTTAAGTTGACATAGTCATTAGCCAGATCAAGAGTATCCATAATATCAATCTCGTTTGCTCCGTCGAATACCGGAGTTGCGATATTGAATCCAAGTGCCTTTGCAGCCAGGGACAGGTGAATCTCCAGGACCTGACCGATATTCATACGCGAAGGCACACCCAGTGGGTTCAGTACGATGTCCAGAGGACGTCCGTTCGGAAGGAACGGCATATCTTCTACAGGAAGTACACGGGAAACGACACCCTTGTTACCATGACGTCCGGCCATCTTATCACCAACAGAAATCTTTCTCTTCTGAGCGATGTAGATACGGACTGACTGGTTAACTCCCGGTGACATCTCGTCTCCGCCTTCTCTTGTAAATACCTTGGCATCTACTACAATACCATATTCTCCGTGAGGTACTTTCAGGGAAGTATCTCTTACTTCACGGGCTTTCTCACCGAAGATCGCACGAAGCAGTCTTTCTTCGGCTGTAAGTTCTGTCTCTCCCTTAGGAGTAACCTTACCTACCAGGATATCTCCGGCACGGACTTCAGCTCCGACACGGATGATTCCTCTTTCATCCAGATTCTTCAGTGCATCATCACCAACACCCGGGATGTCACGTGTGATCTCTTCTGGTCCAAGCTTTGTATCACGTGCTTCTGCTTCATATTCCTCGATATGAATAGAAGTATACACATCATCCTGTACCAGTCTTTCACTTAACAGAACGGCATCCTCGTAGTTGTAACCTTCCCATGTCATGAATCCGATCAGCGGGTTCTTACCAAGACCAAGTTCACCATTTGATGTAGATGGTCCGTCTGCGATAACCTCACCTTTTTCTACTCTGTCGCCCTTGAAGACGATCGGTCTCTGGTTATAGCAGTTGCTCTGGTTACTTCTCTGGAATTTTGTTAATTTATATTTTTTCAGTTTTCCGTCGTCCTGACGAATTGTGATCTCTGTAGAAGTAGAGCGTTCTACTGTTCCGCCTTCTTCAGCAACTACACACACACCAGAGTCAACGGCTGCTTTTTCTTCCATACCAGTTCCTACCGCAGGAGCCTCTGTGAACAGAAGCGGTACTGCCTGACGCTGCATGTTGGATCCCATCAGGGCACGGTTCGCATCGTCATTCTGAAGGAATGGGATTAAGGCTGTAGCAACAGAGAACACCATCTTAGGAGATACGTCCATGTAATCGAACATTCTTCTTTCATATTCCTGTGTCTCTTCACGGTAACGACCAGATACATTCTTACGTACGAAATGTCCTTCTTCGTCTAACTGTTCGTTCGCCTGTGCTACATGGTAGTTATCTTCTTCATCTGCTGTCATGTATACAACTTCGTCTGTAACTACCGGGTTTGTCGGATCATCGTGGTTGATCTTACGATACGGAGCCTCGATAAATCCATATTCATTAATTCTTGCATAACTTGCAAGGGAGTTGATCAGGCCGATGTTAGGTCCTTCAGGTGTCTCTACAGGACACATTCTTCCGTAGTGAGAGTAGTGTACGTCTCGAACCTCGAATCCGGCACGGTCTCTTGACAGACCACCAGGTCCTAACGCTGAAAGACGTCTCTTATGAGTCAGCTCACCAAGCGGGTTGTTCTGATCCATGAACTGTGACAGCTGGGAAGATCCGAAGAACTCTTTCACTGCTGCAGTTACCGGCTTGATATTGATCAGGGACTGTGGAGAAATACCCTCCATATCCTGTGTTGTCATTCTTTCACGAACCACTCTTTCCAGACGGGAAAGACCGATTCTGTACTGATTCTGAAGCAGCTCACCTACAGAACGGATACGTCTGTTACCCAGGTGGTCGATATCATCATCAGTTCCGATACCATATTCCAGATGCATATTGTAGTTAATAGAAGCTAAGATATCTTCTTTTGTAATATGCTTTGGAATCAGATCGTGGATATCTCTCTTGATCGCATCCTTTAATTCATCGATATCTCCGGCTGTCTCTTCCAGGATTCCCGCAAGTACAGGATAGTATACCTGCTCGGTAACTCCTACTTCTTCCGGATCAACATCAACAACTGCGTCAAGGTCAACCATCATATTAGAAAGAACCTTGATCGGTCTTTCTGTTTCTTCTACGCTGATCCATACATATGGAACTGCGTTATTCTGAATTGTAGAAGCCAGTTCTCTTGTGATCTTTGTTCCGGCTTCTGCCAGTACTTCGCCTGTCATCGGACTTGCAACATCTTCTGCCAGGACATGACCGCTGATACGGTTCTTTAACGCAAGCTTCTTATTGAACTTGTAACGTCCTACTTTTGCAAGATCATAACGTCTTGGGTCAAAGAACATACTTGTAATCAGACTTTCAGCACTGTCTACTGCCAAAGGCTCACCCGGACGGATCTTCTTATATAATTCCAGAAGTCCTTCCTGATAGTTTGTTGCAGCATCCTTTTCAAAACTTGCCAGGATCTTAGGCTCTTCTCCGAAGAGTTCGATGATCTCTGGGTTTGTACCGATTCCTAATGCACGAATCAACACAGTGATCGGTACCTTTCTTGTTCTATCTACACGTACATAGAAAACGTCATTGGAATCCGTCTCATACTCCAGCCACGCACCACGGTTCGGGATTACGGTAGCTGAATACAGTTTTTTACCTAATTTATCATGTGCAATGGCATAATAGATACCAGGGGAACGAACCAACTGGCTGACGATTACACGTTCCGCACCATTGATCACAAAGGTACCTGTTCTTGTCATCAGCGGCAGATCTCCCATGAAGATCTCATGCTCATTGATTTCATCTGTCTCTTTATTGTGAAGTCTTACTTTGACTTTCAGAGGTGCTGCATATGTTGCATCACGTTCTTTACACTCATCGATTGTATATTTTACTTCATCTTCACACAAAGTAAAATCTACGAAATCCAGGCTTAATTTTCCACTGTAGTCTGTGATTGGGGAAATGTCATCGAACACTTCATTTAACCCTTCTTCCAGAAACCACTTGTAAGAATCTGTCTGAACTTCGATCAAGTTAGGCATCTGAACGACTTCTTTCTGTCTGGCATAACTCATTCGTGAACTTTTTCCGCTTTTAATAGGACGAATTCTGTTTTTCTCCATATTGACGTTTCACTCCTCATTTATTTTTCTGGCTGGGCTTTTTACTGCCCATATAACTTGCAGAGTCTCAAAAACAACGTATTTTTTGCTGTTTTTCATACGCAGTCATGGCATAACTATCCACAATAGCGCATTTTTTACTATAGCATAAGCTTGTCAAGTATGTCAAGCAAATCTGTGTTATTTTTCCAGTTTTTTTCAAGACCTTGCCGGTACTGCTGAACATAAGAAAAAATCCGCTTTGCAGGCTCTTTCTTATATTCAGCATCCCTATAATACGAAAGGGCATCCCGTCACCGGAATGCCCTGATAATTCAATCAAACTCGAATTATTTAAGGTTAACTTCAGCACCTTCTGCTTCAAGTTTAGTCTTGATTTCCTCAGCCTCAGCTTTAGAAGCGCCTTCTTTGATTACCTTTGGAGCTTCGTCAACTAATGCTTTAGCTTCTTTCAGTCCAAGTCCTGTTACTTCACGAACAACTTTGATAACTTTAACCTTAGCTGCTCCTGCAGAAACTAATTCTACGTCGAACTCATCTTTCTCTTCTGCTGCTGTTCCACCTTCAGCTGCTGCTGCAACTACAACACCTGCTGCTGCGGATACACCAAATTCTTCTTCACAAGCTTTTACAAGATCATTTAACTCTAATACAGATAACTCTTTGATAGCTTCAATAAATTCTTCTGTTGTTAACTTTGCCATTTTATTTTCCTCCATTTTTCTTATTTTCTTTTTGAAATAAAATTATTATGCTGCCATCAGCTTATTCAGCTGCTGGTGCCTCTGCAGCTTCTTCTGCTGCCGGAGCTGCTTCACAAGCATCTGCTCCACCTTTTTCTGCGATCTGATTGAGAACGCGTGCCAGGTTTGTGATAGGTGACTGTAAGCTTCCAAGTAATTTGGAAATAAGCTCGTCTCTTGAAGGGATCTTAGCAAGTTCATTTAATGCATCTGCATCATATAATGTTCCTTCAACCACACCTGCTTTTAATTCAAGGGCTTTTGCATTCTTTGCGAATTTGCAAAGGATTCTTGCTGGAGCTGTTGCATCATCTTTAGAAATTGCGATAGCGCTTGGTCCTTCTAAGTGCTCATCTAATGCTGCGAAATCAGTTCCTTCAAAAGCTCTCTTCATCATTGTGTTCTTACAAACTTTGTAGACAACGCCTGCTTCTCTTAACTGTTTACGCATCTCTGTATCTTCTGCAACAGTCAGTCCACGGTAGTCAACAAGGACAACGCTTGCTGCGTCTTTCACGTCCTCTGCAATAGCCTGTACAACTGGTTGTTTTAATTCAACTTTTGCCACGAATGGTGCACCTCCTTGTAGATTTGTAAGTTTACACCGCCGATAGATATAAATGTAAAAAACCTCTATATCCAAAGACATAGAGGTTGATAAGTCATACTTTAGTATCGATCTTTCCTCGGTAGGCGTCCGCATAAAATGTGTTCTTACGCTCTTTCAAGCACCTACTGTCTTCGGCAGTTCTTTAGTAGATTATCATATACATACGTTATTGTCAAGAGGTTTTTTCATTTTTTTGTTTTTTCTTTTACGAATTTTTTTAGCACACCGATCTGCATTTGTTCTGCTCCATCTTTTATGTTATCCGATCTTTTATGCTTCTACCACGGCCGCTTTCATCTTCTGCACATATTCTTTTACATACGGTACACAGTCCGCTCCATGCTCTGCTACGATCCTTACAATTGCCGATCCCACAATTGCACCGTCCGAAAATGCCGCCATTTCCTTTGCCTGCTCCGGTGTAGAGATTCCGAATCCAACTGCACATGGAATATCTGTAACCTCTCTTACCTTCTCGATCATCTCTCCGATATTAGTCGTAATCTCTTTACGCACTCCTGTTACACCAAGAGAAGAGACGCAGTACAGGAACCCTTCTGCTTCTTTTGCAATCATCTGAATTCTTTCATGAGAAGTCGGAGCGATCAGCGATACCAGCTCCACACCATATTTTTTGCACGCCTCTGTCAGATCTGCTTTTTCTTCATATGGAACATCCGGTACGATCACACCATAAATGCCGCACTCCGCCGCACGTTTCATAAAGCGCTCCGTACCGTAAACAAAGATTGGATTCATATATGTCATAAATACGACCGGAACCTGCAACTGTTCCTTAATACTCTCTACCATATCCATCAGCTTATCCGTTGTGCAGCCTGCTGCCAGTGCTCTCTCATCTGCTTCCTGGATCACCGGACCTTCCGCAATTGGATCAGAGAACGGAATACCGATCTCGATCAGATCTGCTCCTGCCTCCTGCATTGCAAGCAGAAGTTCTTTTGTAACATCCAGTGACGGATCCCCTCCGGTGATAAATGGAATGAATGCTTTCTTATTATTAAATGCGTCTTTTATCTTATTCATAAATCTCAACTCCTCTGTATCTTGCAATTGCCGCTACGTCTTTATCTCCACGTCCGGAAATATTTACCACAATGATCTTATCTTTACCAAGTGTCGGCGCCAGCTTCTTCGCATATGCAACTGCATGTGCACTTTCGACCGCCGGAATGATTCCTTCTGTCTTTGACAGGTATTCGAATGCATCTACTGCTTCTTCGTCTGTGATCGGCACATATTCTGCACGTCCGGTCTCTGCAAGCATCGCATGTTCCGGTCCGATTCCAGGATAATCCAGTCCGGCCGAGATGGAATATACCGGCGCAATCTGTCCGTATTCATTCTGGCAGAACAGTGATTTCATGCCATGGAAGATTCCCTGTGTTCCTTTTGCGATGGTTGCCGCATGCTTCTCTGTATCGACTCCAAGCCCGGCTGCTTCACATCCGATCAGGCGTACTTCTTTATCCGGGATAAATTCATAGAATGCTCCGATTGCATTACTTCCGCCACCTACACATGCGATAACTGCATCCGGAAGTCTTCCTTCTTTTTCCAGCATCTGCTCTTTGATTTCTTTACTGATCACCTTCTGGAAATCACGCACGATCGTCGGGAATGGATGTGGTCCCATGACAGAACCTAATACATATAAAGTATCATCCATACGGTTTGCCCATTCACGCATCGTCTCGTTAACAGCATCTTTCAGCGTCATGGTTCCGGTTGTAACCGGATGCACTTTTGCACCGAGCAATTCCATACGATATACGTTCAGTGCCTGACGGTCGGTATCTTCTTTTCCCATGTAGATCTCGCATTCCATATCCATAAGCGCTGCTGCCGTCGCTGTCGCCACACCATGCTGACCGGCTCCCGTCTCGGCAATAACCCTTGTCTTTCCCATCTTCTTGGCAAGCAGTACCTGTCCCAGTACGTTGTTGATCTTATGTGCTCCGGTATGGTTCAGATCTTCCCTCTTCAGATAGATCTTCGCACCGCCCAGATCTCTTGTCATCTTCTTTGCTTCATATAATAATGAAGGTCGTCCTGCATAATTCTTTAACAGGTCGTCCAGTTCTGCCTGAAACTCCGGATCATCCTTATAATGATTGTATGCTTCTTCCACTTCATTCACTGCATTCATCAGTGTCTCCGGCACATACTGTCCACCGAATTCTCCAAATCTTCCTTTACTCATATTCTCTAACCCTTTCTATGAATTCCTGTATTTTCTTCCTGTCTTTATTCCCATCTGTCTCTACGGCACTGCTTACATCTACCGCATAGGGATGACAGATTTCTATGTTCTTCTGTATATTCTCTGCAGAAAGCCCTCCTGCCAGAAAATATGGCATGGTAAGCTCTGACGGGATCAGTGCCTTATCAAACTGCTTCCCACATCCACCGTATACATCTTTCTGCCAGGTATCCAGAAGCAGATAGTCACACGAAAGCTTTTCCGCTTCCAGGATCTGTTCCCGGCTCTGTACTCTTACGGCTTTTATAATCTTTGTTGTTTCTTTTCTATTCTGTTCACTCGCTTTTTCACCGGTTTCTTCAGATCCATATATTGCATTTTCAGTTTCTTTTAACAACTCTTTTAATTTTAAAATATATGCCTCATCCTCATCACCATGTAACTGGACCAACCGGATAATTCCTTTTTTCACCAGACTTACAATATGTTCTGCCGGTTCATTTACAAATACACCGACCGGTATGATTCTTTCATCCAGCTTTCTGCTGAGTTCTTCGGCCTGCTCATCCGTTACCTTCCGCTTACTTCCGGCGAATACGAATCCTGCATAATCCGGAAGGTATTGGTTCACATAGTCTACATCCTCCGGCCGTTTCAGACCGCATATTTTAATTCTTGTCATTTTTCTCCATACCTGCTTCACATTTCTGCATTCCCACGTTCTGCATGTTCATATCCCATAATCTGTTTCTTCTTTTTTATTCCAGCCTTACGCATCCAGTTCTTTAAGACACGCTTTCTTATCCGGACTTCTCATCAACGTCTCTCCAATCAGTACACCATTCACTTTGGCTTCTTTCAGCTTCCGGATATCTTCTGCCGTCTTAATTCCGCTTTCTGCTACGAATAATATCTCTTCCGGTGCCTGACTTCTAAGCCGTAAGCTGTTGCCGATATCTACTGTAAAGTCTTTTAGATTCCGGTTGTTCACACCGATCACTCTTGCGCCGGCTTCGATCGCGCTTTTCATCTCCTCTTCATCATGCACTTCCACCAGCGCCGAAAGGCCGAGCTGGTCACAGATTTTAATGTATCTGCAGATCGTATCCGTATCCAGGATCGCACAGATCAGAAGCACTACGGATGCTCCCAGAACTTTTGCTTCGTAGATCATATATTCATCCACGGTGAAATCTTTCCGTAATACCGGGATTTTTACATTCTCCGTAATCTTCTGCAGATATTCATTCTTTCCCTGGAAGTACTTCGGCTCCGTCAGGCATGAGATTGCTCCTGCGCCTGCCTCCTCGTATTCTTTTGCAATCTCCAGATACGGAAACTTCTCAGCGATCACGCCTTTTGACGGTGACGCTTTCTTCACTTCGCAGATATAATGCATCCCCGGTTCCTTTAACATTTTCTCAAATGGAAATCCAGTATTCTTTTCTTTTTTATAGGCCATAGCCCGCATCTGGGAAAATGGAACCTTTCTTTTTTCCTTATTCACACGGAGTTTGGTATCCGCTGCTATTCTGTCCAAGATCATGTCGTTATCTCCTGTTATTCATGCTGCTTTCTCGTCTTCTTCATCTTATATATTCTGTGTCGCATCCCTGAATTCCTGATATTTTCTATAAGCCACACCGCTTTCGATCAGTTCTTTTGCTTTCTGAATTCCTTCCTCTAATGTGATGCCGTCGATTCCGAGATACAGGCTCATGCCCGCATTCATCAGAACAACGTCTCTCTTGGCTCCTGTCTCTTTTCCCGTCAGGATGTCCAGTGTGATCTGTGCATTCTCTTCCGGTGTTCCACCGATCAGTTCTTCCAGCGGACAGCTCTTCAGTCCGAACTTCTCCGGTGTGATCGAATAAGATGTGATCTCTCCGTCACGAATCTCATATACTTTTGTAGCTCCTGTTAATGTAATCTCGTCCAGTCCGTCTGCACCACACACAGCTACACCTCTCGTCACACCAAGATTCGATAATACCTTTGCCAGCGGCTCTGCCAGTTTCTCGTCATAGACACCCAGAAGCTGCATCGTTGCTGCTGCCGGGTTAGACAGTGGTCCGAGAATGTTGAATACCGTTCTGACACCGAGCTCTTTTCTTACAGGTGCTGCGTATTTCATAGATGAATGATAAACCGGAGCGAAGAAAAAGCAGATCCCTGTATCCTTTAACACTTTTTCGTTGTCTTCTGCTTTCAGTGCTACATTTACCCCAAGTTTTTCCAGCACATCGGCTGCGCCGCTTTTACTTGATACGCTTCTGTTACCATGTTTTGCCACCGGAACGCCGCCTGCTGCGACAACGAATGCCGATGTGGTAGAAATATTAAATGTTCCCACCTGATCTCCGCCGGTTCCTACGATGTCGATAACCTCTCTCTCCGGTCTGATCTTGACGCCTTTTTCACGCATTACCGTTGCAAATGCGGTAATCTCTTCGATCGTCTCGCCCTGCATGGAAAGTGCTGTCAGGAAGCCTCCCATCTGTGCCTGTGTGGCGGTTCCGTCCATCATTTCTTCCATTACGCCTCTTGCTTCTTCATATGTCAGATCTTCTTTTTTCATTAACTTTGCGATTGCTTCTCTTATCATAATTTTGCCTCCTTCAGATTTTCTTATTTTTATATTTCTATCTTGAAGAAATTCTCAAGTATCTTCCTGCCTTCCGGCGTCAGAATGGATTCCGGATGGAACTGTACTCCATATACCGGATACTTTTTGTGTTCCACCGCCATCACTTCTCCGTCTTTTGTCTTCGCGATTACTTTCAGTTCTTCCGGAAGTGTATCTCCCTTTAGCGCCAGTGAATGATATCTTGCCGCTTTTATCTTCTGATTCATTCCCTCAAATACAGGACTTTCTATATCCAATTCCACTTCACTTTGTTTGCCATGCATTAGCTCCTTCGCATGTGCGATTATTCCTCCGTACACTTCACAGATTGCCTGATGCCCCAGGCACACTCCCATGATCGGGATCTCTCCTGCCAGTTCTTTTACAACCGTTTCACAGATTCCTGCATCCTTCGGATATCCTGGCCCCGGCGATAATATAATGTGATCCGGTCCGAGTTCTCTGATCTCTTCTACCGTCATTGCATCATTACGGATGACTTTGATATCAGGTCTTATACTTCCTGCCATCTGTACGAGGTTATACGAGAAACTATCATAGTTATCAATCAACAAAATCATTACTCCAGTACCTCCTTTGCATTCTTTACAGCATTCATAACTGCCAGTGCCTTGTTCGCCGATTCTTCGTACTCATTTTCAGGAACGCTGTCTGCTACGATACCACCGCCCGCCTGTACATATACTTTTCCATCTTTCTTAACTGCCATGCGGATAGCAATGCAGGTATCCATATTACCGGTAAAATCAATATATCCAAGGGCTCCTCCGTAGATTCCCCGCTGCTCCGTCTCCAGCTCTTCAATAATCTCACATGCCCGGATCTTCGGTGCGCCGGATAAAGTTCCTGCCGGAAGTACCGATTCGATTGCGCTCAATGCATCGCAGTCTTTGCGGATATTGCTTTCTACCTGTGAGCAGATATGCATGATCTTTGAATATTTATGGATCATCATATATTCCGTAACTTCTACCGAACCAAATTCTGATATTTTCCCAAGATCATTTCTTCCGAGGTCTACCAGCATATTGTGTTCTGCAAGTTCCTTCTCATCAGCCAGCAGTTCTTCTTCCAACGCTTTATCTTCTGCCTCTGTCTTCCCTCTCGGTCTGGAACCCGCCACAGGAAATGTCGTAAGTCTTCCGTCCTTTAACCTTACCAGGGTCTCCGGCGAGGTGCTCATGATTTCTTCACCATCCATATTCATGTACACCATATAAGGCGAAGGATTTGTGGTTCGAAGCACCCGGTACGGATTCATCAGACTGCCCTCATACGGATTTGTAAATTGTCTGGATATAACCGCCTGAAAAATATCTCCGTCTACAATATATTCTTTAGTCTTCTCCACTACCTTGCAATATTCTTCCTTACTGACATTGCAGGTAAATTCCACCTTGTTCTTTGCATCTACCACCGGAATCTCCGGTGCTTCACCGTTACGGATCAGGCTTATCATCTCCTGGATCTTAGCAGTTGCCTTCCCGTAATTTTCCATCACATGATCTGTCTTCATGTTGACGATCACGCTGATTTTCTGTTTCAGATGATCATAAGCAATCACCTTATCAAATAACATCAGATCATAATCCGGGAAATCTCCCTTTTTGATCTTAAGTACCGGTTCTGCATACCCGATCATGGAATACGCAAAATATCCAACGAATCCACCAGCAAATGGCGGGATTCCTTTAATCTTCGGTGCTTTCATTTCTTTTAAGATCTCCCGGATTACCTCCAATGGTTTCTTCGTATGTTTTACTTTGGTTCCTTCTTCCGTCTCGATCGTGACCTGATCCGTACTACATGTGACTCTCATAATCGGATCAAACCCGAGGAATGAATAACGTCCCCATTTTTCTCCGCCCTCTACACTTTCCAACAGATAGTATCTTTTACTCACCGCCGCAATCTTGCGAAGAAGCGTGATCGGTGTGATAACATCTGCATAAATCTCTTTGCATACCGGAATTATGTGGTAGTCCGGTGCAAGTCTCATGATTTCTTCACATTCTGGATACATAGATATGATTCCTCCTTTAAGTTCTGATTGTCTTGCTGCCTGTGTATGGAAGTGTTGGAACGGATTGTATTTTTCCACAAAAAAAGCTTCTGTCCCTCTAAAGGGACAAAAGCTTCATATCATTCTAAAATATTCTAAAACTTCTGCGGTACCACCCAATTTGTCAATTCATGACCACTCTCTTATGTACTATCATACACATCTCCTTGATAACGGGCGAGAATCCCGTCAGCATCTACTCCCGTTCTACGGTTTCAAACTGCCCTCACAAGTCCATTCGGTAAAAACTCTTACTGCTGCAATCCCACCATCTGCAGCTCTCTGCGAATAAATATTCTTACGTACTCCTCTTGTTCATCGGTTTTACTGCTTTACCACATTATAGTAATGTTTTTGTGTTTTGTCAATACTTTTGTGTAAAAAAACTCCGTATGCAGCATCACATCTGCATACGGAGTCCTTTATTCATTATTATCTTGCGAATTAAACAAGCTTCATTGGGTTGATCTTTACACCAGGTCCCATTGTAGAAGTAAGAGTTACGCTCTTAAGGTACTGTCCCTTAACTGCTGCAGGTCTTACTTTGTTAATCGCATCAATAAGCGTCTGGAAGTTGTCTGTAAGCTGTTCTTCAGTAAAGCTTGCTTTACCTACTGGCACATGGATAATGTTTGTCTTATCAAGTCTGTACTCGATCTTACCAGCTTTGATTTCCTGGATAGCTTTTGTAACGTCCATTGTTACTGTACCAGCCTTCGGGTTTGGCATTAATCCCTTTGGTCCGAGTACACGTCCGAGACGTCCAACAACACCCATCATGTCTGGTGTAGCTACTACTACATCGAATTCAAACCAGTTTTCATTCTGGATCTTAGGAATGAGTTCTTCTCCTCCTACGAAATCTGCTCCGGCTGCTTTAGCTTCTTCTGCTTTAGCGTCTTTTGCAAATACAAGGATACGAACCTTTTTACCAGTTCCGTGTGGCAGAACTACTGCTCCACGAATCTGCTGGTCAGCGTGACGTCCGTCACATCCAGTTCTGATATGAGCTTCAATAGTCTCATCGAATTTTGCTGTTGCAGTCTTTTTAACTAATGATACTGCGTCTGCTACATCGTAGAGTGTTCCTCTGTCGATTGTCTTCGCAGCTTCAACGTATTTCTTTCCTCTTTTCATTCTATAAACCTCCTAGTGGTATTGGCGGGATAACCCTCCCACATTAATCTTCATCAATTATTCTGTTACAGTTACACCCATAGAGCGGCATGTACCTTCTACCATGCTCATAGCGCTCTCGATTGTAGCAGCGTTCAGGTCAGGCATCTTTGTCTTAGCGATTTCCTCTACCTGAGCTTTTGTGATTGTAGCAACCTTTGTTTTGTTAGGTACACCTGAACCAGATTTGATGTTGCAGGCCTTTTTGATCAGAACTGCTGCCGGTGGTGTCTTTGTGATGAAGCTGAAACTTCTGTCATTGTAAACTGTGATAACTACAGGGATGATCATGTCTCCCTGATCTGCTGTCTTAGCGTTGAACTGTTTTGTAAATTCAACGATGTTTACACCGTGCTGACCAAGAGCAGGTCCAACCGGTGGTGCCGGAGTAGCTTTGCCGGCTGGGATCTGTAATTTAATATAACCTTCTACTTTTTTTGCCATTTCAATTACCTCCTTGTGGTGATGGCGGGGAACATATAACGCCCCTCCCACTTACTGTTACATTTTCTTAACTTCTGCGAAACCAATTTCAACCGGGGTCTCGCGGCCGAAGAGCTCAACATTAATAGTAAGGCTCTGCTTCTGCATGTTGATAGACTGGATCACTCCAACTGTATCTGCCCATGCTCCAGCGATTACCTGGACTGTGTCGCCCTCCTTGTAGTCCATGACTACTTCCTCTCTCTGGATTCCCAGAGGAGCCATCTCCGCATCTGTAAGCGGCACCGGCTTAGATCCAGGTCCGACGAATCCTGTCACACCTCTTGTATTACGAACAACATACCAAGTGTCATCGTTCATAATCATGTGGATCAACACATAGCCCGGAAACATCTTTTTCTGAGACACTTTCTGAACGCCATTCTTCATCTCTACAACGTCTTCCAGCGGAACTCTTACTTCAAGGATCTGATCCTCCAGATGTCTGTTCTCGATTGTCTTATCAATGTTGGCCTTTACTTTGTTCTCGTACCCTGAATAGGTATGAACTACGTACCATTTTGCCTCTGACATAATCTCACCTTTCTTGTCCGTTTTGAGTTATTTTACTAATAAATCTACTCCGTACTGGGCGAGAAAATCAACGATTGCGATAATCGCTCCCAGGACCACGGATACAGAAACAACCGCTGCCGTCTCTTTTGCAACTGTCATCTTGTCTGGCCACACGATCTTCTTGAATTCTCTGTTCAGACCCTTGAACCAGCTCTCCTTCTGAGTTTTCTTACTACTCATCGACATTCACTCCTTCTTGCGGCGATTATTTTGTCTCTTTGTGCAATGTGTGTTTCTTACAGAATCTGCAGTACTTCTTGGTTTCCATACGTTCTGGATGAGATTTCTTATCCTTTGTCATGTTGTAGTTACGCTGCTTGCATTCTGTACACTCCAATGTGATTCTTGTACGCACAACTTCCACCTCGCTTTATAATCTTAGTTAACGTGTTTCGTGGCAGCTTGCGATGCTGCCCGATTTTAGGCATAAAAAAAAAGCCTACTTCCATTCGCCCGAATATCGTATCATATCCAGGCTTAAAAAGCAAGCCTTTTCCTATATTATTTTCGCGAAAATTTATTTATTAAAACACTTTATCCGTAACCGCCAAACCTTTTATTGCGATTCCCTGTACCAGATACTTCCCGGATTCACTGTACGAAGCTGATATTTTCCGTCTTTATAAACGAATTCGGCACTCATCTGCGAACTTCCATCCACCGTTCCGTTCATATTGCCAACTGTAACATCTTCTTTCTGATATGTTACTTTATAATCATAAGACAATGTTCCTCTCACAACTCCGGTCACACCACTGATCACATATTTTCCTTCATAATTATCAGTCGTTATCTGATCCGCTTTATAACCATCTTTTGAATTTAACTGTTCTTTCAGATCATCATAGAATTCTTTATTCTCTTTTTCATATTTTGAATTCTTCTCAAATAATCCCGATATTTGTGAAAATGATTTTTCCTCTTTTGCAGCTTTGATATAACTGTTCAAAATTTCTTTCATTTTCTTATCCAGTTTCTTTTTCCCGCTTTGTGATACTTTCATTTTCGAGATTGTTGTACTTCCCTTATCGGATGCTTTGAATTCTGATTTATACGTCTTAAACCACGGAACGTCTATCCTTATCTTATGATCTCCTTCAAACAACGATATTTTATATTGATCCAGACCATCGGAATCATCTTTTATCTTATCGTTTTTTGTAAGCTTCGTTCCATCGATCCAGGCCGTCGATCCAGCCGGAATATAAAGGTTAAAATCATTTGCGATCATCTTGTCCGAAGATACCTTCCAGTTTGCAAATAACAGCAGTCTTTGTCTCTTTTGCTTTTGCAGAACAACGGTTTCTTTGTTCTTACCTTGAGTTTTTGTCTTGTATTCGACCGTAAATGCCCTTTGTTTTCCTCCGGACTCTATCTTTATCTGGCGATTTTCCTTCGTCTCTTTTATCTGATAATCCTCTACACCGGTAACGGCATTCTTCTTCATATATGTTGCATATTCATCCTGTGTTGCATATCCATTCGTCGGAAGATCAGACAGATGCCCCGTCTTTTTCCAGTCTTCCTTTACATAAGCCTTACAGTAACGTTCTGCCACTGCTTCCGGACGTCCATAGTAACTTTCAAAAATGCAAAATGCCGCAAATACAGCGGCTCCTGCCACAATTCTTTTCACAGCCTTCTTCTGCTTCGCTGTCAGATCTGACCAGGAATGCTTCTCTTTGATAAACTTCGGTATACGGCTTGGATCCTTCCCTTCACGCTCACGTTTTATCTTTTTTTCTTTGCGTTTTCTTTCCCATGACTGAAGGATTTCTTCATATGCATCTTCTTCCGGAACATCTTCATATTCTCTTTTCTTTTTTATAAAATCTCCGATATCACCGGTAAACATCCGTGTCGGCTCATCCGCCTCTTCCTCTGTCTTCTCTCCGATCATAAGCGTCGGCTCACTGACACCTTCAGTTTCATCCAACTGACTCTGTTCTTTACCGGATCCTTCTTTTAACTTGATTTTCCGGTGAAGTTCCTGCTCCAGTTCCTGTCTCGTAACTTCTTCTATCATCCGGTCCAGGTTCTCAGGAATTGTAAGCTGGTTTTTCAGCTGTTCCTGCTCTGTGTCTGTATCCTCATCTTTTTTTCTTTCTTCTTTTTTTTCTTCTTGCAGGGATACCTCTTTTTCTTCTTTCTCATCAGGATTAAGTAACTTCTTCGCTTCATCAATTACTTTTTCTGATTCTTCTTCGATCTCCTGATCGGAAAATTCTGTCTTCGGGGCTTCTTCAAGCTCATCCAGGTCACTGTATAATGTTTCCTCTTTTGATTCGGGAAGCCGCATTCCGCAATAATTACAGAATCTGGCATCGTCTGGATTGTTAGTCTTGCAATTCGGGCATTGACGCATAGAGCTCCTCCTTTTCAAATCACATTTTACATTATCATAACATTTTCTTTCTCTTAAATATAATAATACAGGTAATCATAACCACAATGCTTAAGATGATCACTCCCGGATAACCGTGCTTTAGTTCCGGCATATTATGGAAATTCATTCCATACCAGCTTGTGATGAGTGTAAGTGGGAAGAAAATCGTTGATATTACGGTCAGAAACTGCATGTTGTTATTCTGCTGGGCATCTACCTGCGCCTTATAAGCATCCCTTACCTGCTGGGCATATTCCAGAAGCTGCGATGCTTTACTCATCAGTCTGTCTGCACGGTCCGAGATAACACCGAAATATTTCACCTGTTTCTTGGCAAAGAAACCATTTTCATTCTCTTCGAGTTGTTTTCCCATGTCCATGATCTCATCATAATAACTGCGGAGTGTCAAAAGTTCACGTCGGATCGGCATGATCGCATTCTGGAATCCCTGGATTTTTCCGTCCATGACACCTTCTTCCAGATCCATGATCCGTTTCTCATAATGTCCCAGAAGTTCCAGATCCTGGCTTATGAATTCCAGCATAAAATTATAGATGAATTTTTCTTTCGATTCTCCCTGTCTCGTCTTCTTCCTCTTAATTCTGCGGATCAGACGGTAAGAAAATTCATCATCGTCCACAATCACGATATGATGACGGTTGATAAAAAATAAGATCCTGTATCGCTCTCCCAGAATATCCAGAAGCTTTGGAATACAAAGAGAACCCGCAAGACATTCCTGCTGAGTCTCCATCTTACAAAATCCTACATCTTTCAGATTAATCTCTCCTTCATACTGCATGCCGGCCTGTTCCAGGCAGTCTCTGGCAGTCTGCGATCTCGCCAGAAATACCGATGGTCTGTCCTTCTCCATGATTTCTTCCTGATATTCCTGCAGCGTTTCTCCTAATACGTATCTCATGCCTTCACCATCCTCGTTTGTTCATCCTGTTTTCCTTCTTGCATTATAACACTAACTTGGAATTCTAGCACATATTCTCCTGCTGTTTTTCAAAATCCCGTAAATCTTATGTAAAATCTTGTCACAACGAATGCATGGCAATAGAAAAATCCGGCAAGCCTCACAAAAAGCCGCCGGATTTTTACTTTTAACTACATTTACAATTAGAATAATCCTGTAATTCTTCCTTCATCATCTACATCGATTCTCTCAGCTGCCGGAACTTTCGGAAGTCCAGGCATAGTCATGATATCTCCTGTCAGAGCTACGATAAATCCGGCACCTGCGGAGACTTTCAGGTTACGTACTGTAATGTCAAAGTCTGTCGGTGCTCCCAGTTTCTTCGGATCATCTGTCAGACTGTACTGTGTCTTCGCCATACAGATCGGTGCATTGCCAAATCCAAGATCTGTCAGTTGTTTTGCCTGCTTCTGGGCTGCTGCGGTAAGAACCACTTTATTTCCACCATAGATTTTCTGTACGATCTGGTTCAGTTTATCTTCGATCGTTCCTACCAGTTCATAAGCATAGTGGAAATCACTCGGCTCATCACACAGACGTACCACTTCTTCTGCAAGCTTCAGGCCGCCTTCGCCGCCTTTTGCCCATACTTCGGACAGTGCAACATTGACTCCGACTTCTTTACATTTTTCTTCTACCAGATCCAGTTCTGCTTTGGTATCTGTCGGGAATGCATTGATCGCAACCACGCATGGGAGACCATATACATTCTTAATATTGCTGACATGCTTCATCAAGTTTGGAATACCTTTTTCCAGTGCTTCCAGATTCTCTTCATTCAGATCCGGTTTTGCAACCCCTCCATTATACTTCAGTGCTCTTACCGTTGCTACAATGACTACTGCATCCGGTTTGATGCCAGCCATACGACACTTGATATCCAGGAATTTCTCAGCTCCTAAGTCCTCTCCGAATCCGGCCTCTGTAATCGCATAGTCTGCAAGCTTCATTGCCATTCTTGTTGCTGTCAGCGAGTTGCATCCATGTGCGATATTGGCAAATGGTCCACCATGTACGATTGCAGGTGCATGCTCCAGTGTCTGAACAAGGTTCGGTTTCAGAGCATCCTTTAACAGCGCACACATCGCTCCCTCTGCATGCAGATCATGTGCGGTAACCGGTTTCTGTTCTGCGATTTTGCCATAAGTGTAACCTACGATAATCTTTCCTAGTCTTTCTTTCAGATCTGCGATATCCTTTGACAGACACAGGATCGCCATGATCTCAGAAGCAACCGTAATGTCATATCCGTCTTCTCTCGGCACACCATTGACTCTTCCGCCAAGTCCGTCTGTGACGAAACGGAGCTGACGGTCATTCATATCGACACATCTCTTCCATACGATCTTTCTCGGATCAATGTTCAGATCATTTCCCTGATAAATGTGATTGTCGATCATGGCTGCCAGTAAGTTGTTCGCAGCTCCAATCGCATGAAAATCTCCTGTGAAATGAAGGTTGATATCTTCCATCGGTACAACCTGTGCATATCCGCCGCCGGCTGCTCCCCCCTTCATACCGAATACCGGTCCGAGAGATGGCTCACGCAGTGCTACCACAGGTTTCTTACCCATTCTCTGAAGTGCATCTGCAAGACCTACGGTTGTTGTTGTCTTTCCTTCTCCGGCAGGTGTCGGATTGATTGCCGTCACAAGAATCAGTTTTCCGTCTTTTTTATCGGATTTCTTTAAGAAATTGTAATCAATCTTTGCTTTATATTTTCCATACTGTTCCAGATATTCTTCTGGAATTCCTGCTCTTTCTGCTACCTTGGTGATAGGCTCCATGGTACATTCCTGTGCGATTTCAATATCTGTTTTCATCATTCATTTCCTCCTGATCGTATGTTGTCTTTCTGCATTTTCAGTCCTTTTGATACACTGATTCCGGCTCTTCAGATGCCGGACGGTGTAAAAAAAGGACAACACTCATCCTCTTCGGGATAAATGCTGCCCAGACGGTCGGCTCTTACCAAGTATCTGATTCCCCTGTGGTACTCCACATTATCCGTCAGTCATCAGATCTTCTCTTTGACTCTTACTATATTATAAGGACGCAGAATTGTCAATCCGGAAATTTCATCCGGATCATCGTAACACAGCCGTTATTTTTCCTCTTTTTTAATAACCGTAGATTCTTTCCCCATATGATATTCTCTTCCCAGCGCCCGCATAATGCTTCTTGAGATCACATCCACAATGATGAATCCAAACGCAATTCCAAGGCATGTTTCCAGCAATACAAGTGCATGCTCTGCTGCCAGTGAAAAGTTCCTGCTGACTACGCCATACATCAGATAATACAGTCTCGCTCCCGGCATCAACGGAAAGACGGATGCTGTCAGGAAGACTGTAGACGGCGCATGATTGACTCTCGACATGACAAATGCATAGCCCGCCACAAAGCAGGATGCAACTACTACCGCAAAGAAATTATCCGGATACCACGCATACACCAGTAAATAGATTCCCCATGTCAGGAAAGCTCCGACACTGGAATACAGGATCTTCTTTCCCCGTATCTTGAACCAGCTTGCATAACCGGTACATCCTATCGTACAGGAGATCAGCTGGATCACTGTATTATTATTCACATCGAATCCTTCCGCCGATATATTTCCCATCAGCATCATTGCAAGGGCAATACCAAATGCGATACCAAATGCACCGAGCATCGAATTCATCACTTCCAGTGAACCCGAGATAAAGTTCCTCTGCATCACATCCCGCATTCCGTTGATCGCACCAAGTGCACTGACTAACAGCATGACAATTCCGATCATGATACGGTCCGGATGATGTCCCAGCCCGCTCCGGACAGCTGTTACGATCACAACCTCTGATAAGAATGCCAGGATCAGATTATAGATCATCGGGTTACCTTCCCGCCTGCTAAGCCATCTGCCTACCAGAACGATCATCAGACAGACGATTAATGCAACAACTGCATCCTGCAGATCACACCCAAAGAATACAGCGAACGCCGTTCCCCCTGTAATCTGTGCAAGCCCTGTGATCAGCTCACTCTGATCCGGCCGCGCCATTACTTTCTTAAATCGCCGGACCAGCTCTTTTTCATCCGGATTATGTGAACAGACATACCGCGACAGGGCATTCAGATAATTCAATTTATCATAATCTGCACCTGTAGACTCTATATGCCGGATTTGTGTAATGATCCCGCCTTCTGGTGTCTCCACCGTCACCTGGATATTGCTCGGGATCACATATACATCATATGTCATAAAACCATAACTCTTATACATACGGTACAGACTGTCTTCCACGCGGAAGATCTCTGCCCCGCACTGTAACATTGCTTCTCCTATATTCAAGATTCCCTGTACTAATTTTTCATAATTCATAGGCAGCTGTCCTTTTATAATTTCATGTTTTACACGTTTGTTTCCATTTATATTTCCCTATTTTTCTTTATTTTCAATATATGTAGTACGTTCTATATAAGCTCAGTTTAACACACACTTTTTTATTTTAATATAGCAGAGGAACACAGATTCCTGAAAATTATTTGTGTCTGTGGTACATCTGTACCGGCGTATTTTCCTGCATCTTTTCCCGTAGCTTTTCGTATCTGCAGTTCCTGCCACTGGCAGTTTTTCTTACATACTATGGTATAAAAAATCTGAGAATATACAGGAAAATATTACTTCTCTTCCAGCATACTCTCAGACTCTCTGCTTATTTCTATTTTTTATTTCTATAATTATTTCTTTCCACCGATCAAAGGAAGATTCAATGCACTCTTACCGATATGATATTCTCTCTTCAGTGCATACATGATACTTCTGGATGCCACATCTACGATGATAAATCCGAATGCAATTGCAAGACAGGTTGCCATCAGAACAATCGCCTCATCGAATACCAGTTGTGGATCCTGACTGACACATCCATACATTACATAGTACAGATTCGGTCCCGGAATCAGCGGGAATACCGATGCTGTCAGGAAGATCGTTGAAGGTGCCTTATTCACTCTGGACATGATAAATGCGTAAAATGCAACGAATACTGCTGCGATCATCGTTGCCAGGAAATTGCTTGGCTTCAGTGCAAA
This sequence comes from bacterium, assembly GCA_963595255.1. GTDB lineage: Bacteria > Bacillota > Clostridia > Lachnospirales > Lachnospiraceae > Dorea_A. Next base: position 37,126 of record CAVBHX010000004.1, on the reverse strand, counting down.
TACCACAACATAGATTGCCCAGGTAAAGAATGCTCCGATACTGTTATACCATACCTGCTTTCCTCTGATCTTAAACCAGAAAGCAAATCCCGTACATGCAACCGTACAGGAGATCAGCTGGATCGGTACACTGTGATTCAGGATAAAATGATCGGAATATCCTTCATGGAACAACATGATCGCAAGACCGATTCCGAATGCGATTCCGGCAGCTCCAAGGAAGGAGTTCATGATATTGATAAATCCGGAGATGAAATCTCTCTGAAGCAGGTCACGGATTCCATTCGTCGTACTCAGTCCACTGATCAGCAGCATAACGATACCGATCATAATACGGTCCGGATGATCTGCAACTCCCATCTTCAATGCCGCTATAATGATCACTTCTGATATAAACGAAAGAATAGCATTATAAACCATTAAGTTGCTTTCACGCTTTGCCAGCCAGTCACCGACAGCCACGATCATCACCGATACGATCAATGCAACAATCGCATCCCGGACGTTACAGCCGAAGAATACCGCAAATCCTGTTCCACCCATGATTCCTGCTGCATATCTTGTAATTTTCTTCTGCGGTTCACGATTGATGACTTCCAGATATTTCTCACGCATCTCTTTTTCATCCGGTGTGTGCTGACAGACATATCTGCACAGATTGTTCAGATAATCCAGCTGGTCAAAATTCGGTTCCGATGACTCGATATGCCGGATCTGTGTAATGATCTCACCTTCCGGTGTCTCTACCGTCACCTGTATATTACTCGGGATGACAAATACATCCGATCTCTTAAATCCATAGCTTCTGCACATACGGTAAAAGCTGTCTTCCAGTCGGAAATTCTCTGCACCACTTTGAAGCATCGCTTCTCCGATGTCCAGGATTCCCTGTACAATCTTGTTATAATCCATCTTTTTTTACCCCTTGTTCTCTTCATAAAATTTCCATTTTCTAAATCCAACATTTGAATCATATCATGGATTTTCTATAAGTCAACAAAATTATTGTAAAATGTAATAACAGTTTATAATACCCGTCTTAGGAGTTCTTATATCTTTTCTTCTTTCTCTCCTTCTTCCGTATTGTCTGCTACTTTACTGCTCACCTGTTTCCGGAACCTCCGACAATTCTCCTGTTGTCGAATCCATGATAAATCCATAGATCTTAATATCTTTCGGCATCAGCGGATGATTACGCAGGGCAAACACGGTATCTTCCACAGACTGCTCCACACTGTCGAATCCGGCGAGCCAGCCTTCCAGATCAATCCCGCTGTTACGGATGATATCCATATGTTTTTTCTCAACACCACGTTCTTCCAGATCCTTTAACAATACCTTCGGATCCATTCCCTGTACACCGCAGTCTGTGTGACCGATCACCATCACTTCTTCCACACCAAGCTCCAGAATGCCCACCAGCAGGCTTCTTACCACACTTCCGTAAGGATGCGTGATCACGCCTCCGGCATTCTTGATCATCTTCACATCCCCATTCTTCAATCCCAGTGCTGCCGGAAGAAGACTCGTAAGACGAGTATCCATACAGGTCAGGATTGCAATCTTTTTGTCCGGGTATTTGCTTGTCACGTATGGTTCATAGCCTTTTTCTTCTACGAATTTCTTGTTGTATTCCAGGATTTCTTCTATCATGGTCGTCTCTCCTTTTTGCGTATGCTTTATGCAGAATCTTTCAGAAGAACTGTCTTGATTATGCCTGTTCTTTTGCCTGACTTCTTTCTTCTTTTATATTTAATCTATATTCTACACCCGGAATCTGAAAAGCGGGAAAGATTTTTCTTATAATTTATTAAGAAAACTTTCCCGCTTTATCTTTTTATTATATGATAATTCTAATATTTTATTGGCTATGCCGCCTATGCTATATGTTACACTAGAAGCAGCATGTCATCCGAATGAAAGCAACTCTATACATACAGAAAGATACAGAAAGGAAACATTATGTCTGATTACTATATTTCACAAATTTCTCACTCTGACAAAAATGCACTCCAGGGTGTCACCGCTCTTCTTCAGGCTGAGGGAATCCGTCTGGATGCCAACCTTGATTATACATGCAGCATGTACGATGATGAGATGAACATCATCGCCACCGGAAGCTGCTTTGGCAATACACTGCGCTGTCTTGCCGTAAGTTCTGCGCATCAGGGCGAAGGACTTATGAACCAGATCATCTCACATCTGATCGAAGTACAATTTAACCGCGGAAATACACACCTATTCCTCTATACGAAATGTTCTTCGGCCAAATTCTTCGGCGATCTCGGATTCTATGAAATAGCAAGAATTGACGGACAGATCGTGTTCATGGAAAACAGACGGACAGGGTTTAAAAATTATCTGAAGAAACTGAAAGATTCTTCTGCCCTGCAACTTCAGACTCTTACAGAAAGCACATCTGCTACAAACCGTAAGGTTGCCGCCCTGGTCATGAACGCCAATCCGTTCACTCTCGGTCATCAGTACCTAGTAGAAAAAGCAGCCCGCGAAAATGACCTGCTGCATCTTTTCATCGTAAGCGAAGATGCAAGCCTTGTTCCGTTCAAGGTTCGAAAACAGCTCGTAATGGAAGGGACCGCACATCTTGATAACATCTGCTATCACGACAGTGGCCCGTACATCATCAGTAATGCAACCTTTCCGAGCTATTTCCAGAAAGACAAAAATGCTGTCATTGAAAGCCATGCCATGCTGGATCTGACCGTCTTCACCGAAATCGCACGGACACTCGGCATCAACCGCCGCTATGTCGGCGAAGAACCAACCAGTCTGGTTACAGGAATCTATAATAATATCATGTCAGAAAAACTACCGGGAAACGGCATTGAATGCGTGATCGTTCCAAGAAAAACTGATGGTGAAAAAGCCATCAGCGCTTCTACTGTACGGCAGGCGATTAAGGATAATGATATGAATACATTGAAGAGGCTCGTGCCGGAAAGTACACTGCGGTATTTCGAAAGCGAAGAGGCAAAAGAGGTAATTGCACGAATACGAAATGAGGAGAATGTGGTACATTATTAATTGTTTCATTATAGTGCATGCTTTTATTAATTAATATAATATATTTGTTGGTATATTTTTAATAATTTGTTAGAATAACTTCAAGGCACTACATAACGGTAGGCGGTTAGCCCCTCCAAAACCTTACATTTATACTTAATCAGAAAGGAGGGCTGCTTATGAGTGATTACCAACTCCTTACGATCATACTGATGATCATAAACATCATCGTCATGATACTACTTGATTATATTAATCATACTCGTAAGTAATCGCCGGCCTGGACAACTTGCAATTACTTACATATAAGGGCTAACCGTTTATCAGTAGTGCCTTTTCTTTTGACACTTTTATTCTAGCAACGGTCTTTCTCATTGTCAAGAATATATTCAATTATATAATTTTATTTATTAATTCATCGATAAAAAATGTCACTGCTACTCCTTACAAATGCATGGCAATTCAAACTACCACCTCCCCTCCAACATTACACATACATATATTTATATTTCATAACCTTCCGGTACCAAAAGGTTACGCTTCCGGTACTTAATCCTTCAGGCACTCGATACACACGGAGAGAAGGGACCGGCCCATCCGAACCGATCCCTTTTTGCAGAACCAATACCCTTAAGTCCTGCAATGGTAAAACTTTATGAGGAATAACAATATAATTGATAATGTCTATAATTTGATCACACCCAGGATCAGTCCGGATATCAGACAGATAATGCTGACACCCCAGATCCAGAAGAAACATTTCTTAATATGATCTTTGATCTCAACACCCGCAAGACCGACACCAAGGAAGGTTGCAGGTACGACAGGACTGATAAATGTTGCACAGTTACGGCATACAACCATAACAATGGCAATGTGTGTTGCTTCCACTCCGAATTCTCCAGCGATGCTGATCAGGATCGGCATCAGACCGAAGAAGAAAGAGTCGGTATCGAATAACAGTGTAAGCGGCACAGCCAGAAGTCCGATAATGATCGGAAGGAATCTTCCCATAGACTGAGGAATCAGTCCGGCCAGTACATTTGCCATGTGCATCATGATCTCTGACTGCTCCATAACACCTAAGAATACTCCGGCAGATAAAATGGTGGAGGCCATCATAATAGCAGGGCCGGAATGCGACTTAATAATCTTATTCTGAAGTTTTGCTCCAGGATAGTTAACAAATAATGCGATAACACAACCGATCATGAATACATAATAGGATGGTACCTTCACAAAGATCAGACATGCAATTACAACCAATGTCAGGATCAGGTTGAAGATAAAGTTCTGTGGTCTTGCCAGATCACTTTCTTTCACACCAGCTTCTTCCTCTTCTTCCTGCATCTCAAGTGCAGCTTTTGCCATCACTTCTTCTGTTCCGGCACCTCTGCGCTTTTCAATATTTCCCCAGATAACTGCAGTTGCAAGTGCAATTACAATACCCACGATCTGCATCGGAAGAATCTGTAACCATAATTTATTCGGCTCGATTCCAAGAACGGTTGCAGCTCTCATTGTCGGTCCGCCCCAAGGCAGAAGGTTCATAACACCCATGGCAGATACACAGATCAGCATCAGTGTTGTAGGTCTCATACCCAGTCTTTTGTATACCGGAAGCATAGCCGGAATTGTGATCAGGAATGTAGCAGCACCTGCACCATCCAGATGTGCGATCATTGCGATCAGACAGGTCATCACTGCAACTCCTACGACGTTGCTTCCTACTTTCTTCATCAGTTTTCCGATGATCTTATCAAACATTCCCGCATCGGTCATGATACCGAAGAATAACACCGAGAAGATGAACAGTGCAGCGGTTCCATGAACACCTTCCACACCGGCTTGGATGAATTCACCCATTTCTTTAATTGTAAATGTTTTTGTTACCACGAGAATCGCTGTGGTTACTGTTGATACACCAACGAACGCCAGTGCCGGAACCGTAACGTTCCTAAGAAGCAGAACAATAATTGTTATAACCGTTGCAAATCCGAGGACTGCAAGCATTGTTTCATTCATTTCTTCTTCCATCCTTTCCTTTGTACTTTTTTCGTTTTCCTCTTGATGGTTATAGTATAAAAAAAGAACCTTACATACTTAAGAAATTCATCTTACAGTCTGTTAAGGTTCCTCTTTAAAATCATTAAGAAACTGTTCTTTTTTAAATACATGTTTCTATGTATATGCGCTATTATTACACGAATTCCCGAACATCATTTGTTTTTCCGGCATATATCATCTGCTCTTCTTCTCAATTTCTGCAGTTTAATCTGCCGCATCTCTTACTGCCTCCAACAATGTCGTCGCAGATACCGGTTTCTCTACATACCCGTCAATAATATCCCGGCTCTTCGCCTCTGCAATCTCACGTGTGATATGGCTCACCATCAGGATCTTCTTCATATCCGGATACTGACCCTGCACCGCCATGCAGAAATCAATCCCTCCGATATCTTCCATACTTTCATCCACGAACAGCACATCCGCTCCATTTGTCTTCAGATGTCCCAACAATTCCTTCTTATTCGTAAATGTCTGGATCTGGACGCCAAGTTTTGAAAAGTTCTTCTGAAGCAGCTTTAGTACCTTCACATTATCATCTGCTGCCACAATCCGGATATCCTGTGCTTTATCTGACTTTGCTAATTCGATATCCACATTTTTCTCCATGACCGGAAGCAGAATATGGAATGTCGTACCGGCACCCTTTTCACTCTCTGCATAAATGTATCCTTTGTGAGACAGGATGATCTGCTCTGCCAATGCAAGTCCCAGACCGGTACCTTCCCCACCTTTCTTGGTCGTAAAGAACGGATTGAAGATCTGACGCAGCGTCTCACTGTCCATACCGCATCCGTTATCTTTGATTTCGATACTGATATAATGCTCCCACGCATCATTCAGATGTTTCTTAAGCTCCTCATCCATCTGCTCATATGCCAGTTCTCTTCCGGTAATCTCAATCTTACCTTCAATCTTGTCCTCATTTTTTCTGCCTTCATTCTTCTTGCCAATCGCATGTACGGCATTGACACAGATATTCAGGATCACCTGATGAAGCTGCGTTGCATTTCCCAGAATACTCTGATCCGAAAGCGCCATCTCTTTCTCCATATGGATTCCGGACGGACACACCGAATCTGCCATCTTCACCGCTCGTCTTAACATCTGCGCCACCGGTACTTCTTTGTATACCGTTTCGACATTCTTACGGCTGAGTGTCGAAATCTGACGCACGACATCTTTCGCCTTCTCCGAAGCCTCATAAATCTCTACTACACTGTCATATTCATCCGAATCCTCTGGGAGTTCCATCATCAGAAGTTCTGCATATCCCATGATCGGAGTCAGGAAGTTATTGAATTCATGTGCGATTCCACCCGTCATCGTTCCCATGATCTGAAGTCTCTGCTGATGCGCAATCGTCTCTTCATTCTGATGCACCTCTTCCAGAAGTCCGTTCAGTTCTTTCAGGTATGCATTTTCCGCTTCTACCTGCTTTCTCTGGTTGAACATCTTCATTGCCAGGAAGAATACCACCATACAAATTGCAAGAATTCCTGCAAACAAAAGCATAAGTCCAGTAAAGCCTTCCCGGATCGGCTGGTAAAAGTCTGTATAATCTGTCACGCTGCTGATCACGATAAAGTCATCCCCGATCTTCGCCGGCGTGTACACACTGATCTTCTTTACTCTCGGAACATCCTTCTTCGTCCACCAGTAAGAATAGTACACCGATACTCCTTCTTCTCCCTTTTTCTGATCCTCGATCATCTTCTCCAGACTGGAAAAATCCAGATCCGGGTACATCTTCTTTCGGCCTGCGATCACATCGATTCCCCACTGGTCATTGTTCGGATGCATAAGAATCCTTCCATCGGAAGCCTTGATCACGATATATCCATTACTTCCAATCTTAATATCAGAAATGATCTTGTTATAATATTTTTCTTCATTTACAACCAGGCATAGATTATTCCCGTCATCCAGAAGCTTCTTGACTACCAGATATTTTTCCTGTTTTGTATCTTCTCTTTTCATCTGGTACATGCTCTTCTCGTCACTCATCTGTGCGATCTTGATCCCGTCTTTATACTGTTTTCCGGACACACTTCCAAGAAATGTCCCGTCCTGTTTTTCCCAGAACAGATCTTCTACAAATACATCTTTTTTCTCTATGTAACTCTGGAAAATCTCTTTCGCATCTTCTGCATTTTTTAAGCCATCGAAGAAGTCCAGATCGTCCTCATATTCCTGTATGGAAGATTCCATATTTTTACTCAGGATTTCTGTCGTCACCTTCAGCTGCTCAATCTGATTGTCCATCAGCGTATCCCGGTAATCCTTCCATACGTGTATGCCAAATACCGAAAAAATGATCAACAGGAGAATCGCCCCGATGATCCATTTTTTACTTATCTTTCCAGATTTCTTCTGTTCCTGCATCCTCTTTTTCACTCCTCTTTTTAGCTTTTTCCGTATATTTTTCCTGTACTTCGTATCCCCACTCCGTCCCATACCGGATTGACTTCAATATAGAATAATATTATAATGTTTTTATATGATTGTATAGCCTTTTCAGAAGGTTTTAACACAGGTTTTAAGGAGGTTCCTGAAATGGCTGATAAAGTACTGATTGTGGATGACGATCCTGCCATCTGCAAGTTATTAGAGAAAGTTATGAGAAGTAATGAGCTCGATCCGACCATTGCAATGTCCGGAAAAGAAGCTCTTAATATTATAAAGAATCACACATTTGACATCATCTTAATGGACGTTATGCTCGGCGATATGGAAGGCTTCGAAGTGATCAAGAAGATCCGGAGCCAGGGTATCAGCACTCCGGTTATGATCGTCAGCGGAAGGAATGAAGATTATGATTCCCTGTACGGTCTCTCGCTCGGAGCCGATGACTACATTACCAAGCCATTCCGCCCTCTGGTTCTCGGTGCCAAAGTAAAAGCACTGATCCGCCGGAATAAGAATCTGGTTCTGGATAGTTCCGACATACTGGAATCCGGTCCGTTCAGCTATGATTCTTCTACCATGCGTTTCTATAAGAACGGGGAAGAGCTGATCCTTTCAGCAAAAGAAAGTGCACTCCTTCTTCTCTTCATGAAGCACCCGCAGCAGGTATTCACCAAAGATATGATCTATGAACATGTCTGGGGAAATACGGTTGCCATCGATGACAATGCGATCATGGTCTACATCAACCGTCTGCGTGGCAAGATCGAAGATAATAAACAAAGCCCGCAGCATATCATTACGATCCGCGGGCTTGGGTACAGGTTTATTCCTTAAACCTTGTTTCATACATACTCTTTTGTGATGTATGCAGGAGTTTATTCCGGATATCAGCCGGGATCAGCTCCTGTATTTTTTTATTTTCGATAAGCAAATTACATAAAATCGAACATTTCTGTTCTTCCTCTAACATGTCATCCATGCCTTCTTCGATGATCTCACTCCGAAGGCCGCAGATCCTGTTCTCCATAAGCAAAGTCTTTCCGATATTCAGAACCGGGTAAAATCCCTGTTCCCGGAACAGCTCCAGGTATTCCGGTCTGGTATAGACCAGAATGTGGCTTCTGAATTTTTTGAACTGATACTGCACCAGTCTTGCGATCAGGGTATGTGCATACTTTTCCCGTCCGGCTTCTCCGAACGCCACACAGCATATCACATGACCACATACAGATCCGGCAGCTTCTATCTCATAACTGTCATTCAGGAGGCATACGGTATATTCTGCTTCCGGATCATATTCGACTTCCCGACTTCCCAGAAAATCTTTCAGCTGGTCCAGTTCTTTTCCTCTTAATGGTCTTCCGTCTAATATCATGCTTCTTCTCCTTCTTCCACTAATGAATCAAGAAAAATTGCTGCTGCCAGAATATCTGCACAGCCACCTGCACTGATATTTCTCTGTATAAAGGACTGATCCATCTGAAGTAATATCTGTACGGCGTCTTTCTGATAGGCACCGCCTGCGTCCAGAAACATTTCTGCTTCTTTGTGAACATTTTTCAATACTTCCGGACAAGTCCTTGAGAGAATATTGGAATCCTGTACCTGACTCATCAACGTCATGAGTACCTGGAGTTTCACAAGATTCCAGTCTCTTCCCTCTTTCTTTCCCTGCTGCAATACCGGAAGAGCCGCTTCTGTGACGGAAGGGTATCCCAGAAGTGCTTCTCCTCTGATGCCTGCTGTTCCATAAGCCTGCAGGTTCTTTATCCCGTTTGTCTGAAATCTTTCCATCCGTTCTTCTGCTTCTGACGGCGAAACCAGATGCAGAATCTCTTCTCTTAAGACTTCTGCTGTCATGAGCTGTTCCATATACACAAGCTCCCTGACAGTTATACTTTTTCCTTCTTTTTTCAGTCCGCCCGCTGCCGCACAGAAGATGCCAAGAGTGAAGACCAGTCCCTTGTGCGTATTCACGCCGCCGGTTGCCCGGTACATCTTTTGTTCCGCTGCGATCCCATAAGTTTTGATCTTCAGAAAAAGCTCACGGGGTGTCCCCTGGAAGGTCTCTCCTTCAAGAGCCATCCGCACAAACCAGGGGCAAAGTGCCGCAGCACTTCTTTCAAATGTGTGCACATCCATATCGGTATGTGCTCCGGTCGTCGCAAGGTCTACGAGTCCCGGCTTCGGAGTGGTGTAGACTTCTTCCAGAAGTGCGCGGTATGCGAGACCCCCGATGTACTCTGCTGTCAGTCCTCGGTTTCTTACGCACCTTTTAACCTGATTCATCATCCCTGCTCTTGCTGATTCCATCTTTCCCACTCCTCTCCGGCATTATAATCTTTCTAAAATGCCTGATTCATATCTTTTTATCTGCCTTTATTTTGCAGCTTATTTATCATCTTCTGCAAATTCAAATGGTTTTACTTCTCTTACAACATCCATGATCGTACCGTCACGGCTTTCGATAATTCCTACCACTCTGTCGCCGAATTCAACCTTCTGCGGCTCTCCTGCGATAGAGTAAGCAATATCTCTTAATTCTTCGATCGTCTTAAACGGAAGATCTACGTCTTTCATTGCCTCGATCAGATCCTGTCTTCTAGGGTTGATTGCAATACCGTAATCTGTTACGACTACATCTACAGTTTCACCAGGTGTTGTAACAGTTGTTACGTCTGTACAAATAGCCGGAATTCTTCCCTGAAGAAGCGGTGCGATAACGATCGAGCATTTTGCTCCTGCTGCTGTATCCGGATGTCCGCCCTGTGCTCCTGTCAGCATTCCGTCTGATCCCACAACTACGTTACAGTTGAAGTGTACGTCTACTTCCAGTGCTGCAAGGATTACGAAGTCCAGTTTGTTTACAACTGCACCCTTATTGAATGGGTTCGCATATTCTCCCGCACTGATTCGGAAATGTTTCAGGTTCTTTACAGATTCTACGGCTGCAAGGTCGAAGTCCTGTGTATCCAGAAGTACGTCTACCTGGTCATTGATCAGAAGGTCGCACATTGGTTTTGTTAAGCCACCGACACCGAATCTCATACGGATGTTTCTCTCTTTCATGATCTTGGCAAGTGAGATCGTAGATGCGATAGATGCACCACCGACACCTGTCTGATAAGAGAATCCGTCTTTGAAATATGGTGTATTTACAACGAACTGTGTACAGTAATCAGCCATCATAAGCTTTCTCATATCTGTAGTCGGTTTTGCTGCTCCTGTTGCGATTTTCTTTGGATCACCGATTTCATCTACAACTACGACATAATCAACCTTTGTCATAGAAATGTGAGCCGGGAAGTTCGGGAATGGAACCAGGCAGTCTGTGATCGCTACAACCTTGTCTGCATGGTAAGCATCCGCCATCGCATAAGAAAGCACACCACAGTCAGACTTTCCACCGATCCCACGGCAGTTACCATATTCATCTGCTGTCGGAGTTCCGACGAATGCGATATCAATCTGTGTCTCCCCGCTTTCGATCGCACGGACACGTCCACCGTGTGAACGCATGATTGCAAGTCCTTTTAATTTTCCATGAGAAATAGCTTCTCCGATTGCTCCACGTACACCGGATGATTCGATATTTGTAATTGTACCGTCTTCGATATATTCAACCAGTGGTGCATGTGCTTTACCAAGGGAACTTGCACAGATTGTGATATCTTTGATTCCCATATCGTGGATCTCTTTCATGACCATATTTACAACATAGTCACCGTCGCGGAAATGATGATGGAAACTGATTGTCATTCCGTCTTTGATTCCACATTTTTCCAGGACGTCACGGATGTTATCCACAAGTTTGCTTCCGTTCGAGTTGATAACACATTTTGTCATCGGTCCCTGTTTTCTATATTCATATCCATCAAAATGATGTGTTCCCTGAAATACTTCTTTTCCTGTTGCTTCCAGAATCTCTTCCGGAATGTCTCTTCCAACTGCATTAATCATCTTATAAATCCCCCTTGTACACGCCTGAGGCTTTTGCCAGACTGATTGTTCTCTTTGCGCCGTCGTAGAATGCAATGTCGATCATCTTACCGTCTACCGTAAATACACCGATTCCCTGTGCTTTCTTTTCATCGATTTCTTTTACAACCTTTTCTGCAAAGATGATGTCTTTCTGAGATGGTGTATAAATCTCATGTACTGTATTGATCTGTCTTGGGTTGATGATGGATTTTCCGTCGAATCCCATAAGGTGGATCGTCTCTACGTCCTGACGGAATCCTTCCATGTTATCAAGGTCTGTGTATACAGTGTCGAAGCACTGCACACCTGCTGCTCTCGCTGCGATCACAAGGTTCTGTCTTGCACCCATAAGCTCGATACCGGTTCCTGTGATGTGTGTCTGTAAGTCTTTTGTGTAATCTCCACCGGATAATGCAACTCCGAATAATCTGTCAGAAGCCTCGCAGATCTCAAGGGCGTTCATCACACCTCTTGCAGATTCTACCGCTGCCATGATCAGGACACTTCCTTCCGGACGTCCGAATTCACGCTCTGCTCTTACGACTTCTTTTTCTACCAGTTTGACATCTTCTTCTGTCTCTGTCTTTGGAATACGGATCGCATCACAGCCGCCGGCTACCGAACAGCGGATGTCTTCCTTCCAGTAAGGAGAATCCAGACCATTGATACGTACAACACGTTCGCATCCTCTGTAATCAATGCTTCTCAGTGCATGGAACAGTGAGAATCTCGCTGCATCTTTCTGGTTCTCAGCTACTGCATCTTCCAGATCCAGCATAATCGAATCTGGTTTGTAAATATATGGATCTTTGATAAGTCCAGGCTTCTGGGCATTCAAAAACATCATGGTTCTTCTTAAACGTTTCTTATTTGGATTCATTATCTGATCGCACCTCCCCATGGCAGATTATCTAACTGTTTTACAGAACGGAAAATCGCTCCTTCTACTCTTGCCTTGATCGTACAGTCAAGCGCTCCTTTATCAACGATTGCAATCTTCACATCGTCTACTCCAAGATTCTCAAGTGTCTCAAGGACAACCTTGCGGATCTGATTGCCATACTGATTGATTACTGCACTGTCTAAGGACAGGTCGATCTTTCCTTCTCCGGCCTCTACCATTACCTGACAGTCACTGGATTCTAATGTTCCCGCTATTGCAGGTCTTTTGATCTTCATGTTTGTATCCTCCTCTTTCATTTATCTTGTGACTTTGTTTATCTCTTTATGGGTTTATCATAGTCTTGGAACCTTACAGGAGAGAGGGAGGTTTTCTTAATATTTGTTAAGGTACGATAATTAATGTTTAACTAAGGAGAAAAGCTGAATTTCTACGATCCACTTGAATCTGTTTATCAGATATGCTATATTGAAAATACAAAAAGGGGCACCGCAAGCGGCTACCCACAAATAGTGTCAACTATTACAAACATCAGTCGTCAACTATTCCCAGTAGTTGGCGGCTATCTTCGTTTGTCCTTGAAAATCTCGTAGCAAAGACCTACAAGGGCAACAATGAATAAACAAAACTGAATCAGATCAGAATATGTAACCATCGCATCGCCCTCCTTTCTTTCGTCTGGAGGGTCGTTTTATCCCTCCGTAATTGGAGGGTAGCCGCCTGCTTTTGGTTTCCCTGCCTATATCATATCATGTTATTACTATCTAAACAATATTTTTTATCTTATTAGTATATTTTGTATTTCATTTATTTCTCTGGAAAATCCACGAGTAAAATCTTATAATAATTACATAGAAAAAAATAAGAAAAATCAATTCAATATTTCCATGAAAGGAGTTACTCCACCATGAACGGAATAAACGTAACTATCACAGACATGATGAACTGCCGCGACCGACGCGTAAGCATCCAGAACGAACTGATCAGGAAATATGATCGGCCAGTCCTGTCTTTTTGCATGAACATCCCTGGTCCGGTAAAAACCAACGAACTGATCAGGAAAGCTTTTGATTCTGGAAAAGCTGAATTATTAAAAGCACTTTCTGATCGCAATATAACAATTCTTCACACAGAAGAGTTCCACGAACCATCAGGGGATGAACTGATTATGGCATTAGATGCACCTGCCGAAGATATCAAGACACTTGCTACAGGCATCGAAGAAATCCATCCTCTCGGACGGCTCTTTGATATGGATGTCATTGGAACTGACGGTATGAAGTTGTCCCGCGGCACTTACCGAAAATGTATCATCTGCGGATGCCAGGCACAGGAGTGTGCGCGGTCGCGGAAGCATTCGGTTGATGAGCTGCAGGCGAAGATTGAGGGATTATTAAATCAGTTTTCTAGTTAATTCACTAAGCTGGCTACCCGGACCGGAATAAAAGTTGGAAAATCAAGGCTTTCACCGCAACTTTCCGGCTACACACAAAAGTTACAGCCCTCTATTGAATTCATTATCATTGGCCAATCACGACATGAGAAAGACTTGGTCTTGTGTTTGTTGCGTATTTTGGCGCGATGTGTAGATGTTCTTAGGTGGTTCGACTTCCCGTTAAAGGGACGGAGCGAATTGTTTGAGGCGAACGCCGAGTTTTGAGCGGAGGCCCTTTCGCTCTTAGGGAAGGCGAAAGGGCCTTAGAACATCTACATCGTGACATCCAGCAACAAACACAAGACCAAGTCTTTCTCATGGACTGAGAGGTCACGATGATGAACTAAATAGCAATCTACTCCCGGTTCTTATTATACACAAACATCCAAAGCGCCATCGCACATATAATCACATACCCCAACACGCTATACCTATCCGGTACCTGTCCGAACAGGAAGAATCCGAGGATCGTCGAAAAGATGATCTGCGAATAATCATAGATGGATATCTCTTTCGCCGGTGCATGATAATAAGCCGCCGTGATTCCAAACTGACCGCCCGCAGCCGCAAGTCCCGCACCCAGAAGCGTTAAGATCTGCAATCCACTCATCGGATGAAAATCCAGAATCAGATATGGCAGTGTAACCACACACGAGAATCCTGAGAAGAAGATCACAACCGATGATCCTTTCTGTCCTCTCTGCCCCAGGATACGCACCATCGCATAAGCAATACCTGCGCAGATCCCGCCACACAATCCGATCAGTGATGGTACCAGTTCCATATTCGTAAATGTCGGCTTGATCACGAACAAGCTTCCGATAAATGCCCCAACAACCGCAAGTGCCTGTGCCGGACTCATTTTTTCCTTCAGTAATAAGAATGAAAAGATAATTACAAAGAACGGCGACATCTTATTTAACATCGATGCATCTGACAGCACCAGATGATCCACTGCATAGAAATTACACAGGATACCTACTGTACCGAACGTCGCACGCAGGATCATATATTTCAGATTCCCTTTTTCGATTTTAAAGCCATCCTTACTTCTTATGATCATAACCAGCGCAATAAAAAAAGCGACCAGATTTCTGAAAAAGCTCTTCTGTACCGAAGGCAGATCACCGGACAGCCGTACGAAAGCATTCATGAATGCAAATGATAACGCTGATAATGTAATAAAAAATATTCCTTTGTATCTGGAATTCATAAACTTACACTTCCTTATAATTTATTGTTTTTATATCTTATGTTATGTCATTTATCTTACCACGAAAAATTTTGCATGTGAACACATCCAACTGTTGGACTTGATTTTGTACAACCTTCTGATCAACACTGTCTTCTGATCTTCCATAACATTTATCTCTGACATATTTTTCAAGTGCATAATGCTTTACAGGCTCTGTATATTTCTTCCCTATGCTACACTTTTTTTACATTGTCGTATTCCCCATAAAACAGCTTATCTGTTGATAGAATTTCAAGCGCAGATATGCTAAAATATTGCTGGATAACGAAAGGAGTAATGTAACTTGAGACCTCTCGAAACATTTATAGAACAACGCAAAGAACGCTTCGTCAGAAACAGCCTGATGTCTGACGAATTTCTGGATTTTGTTAATAAAAATATGAAACCTATAGAGAAACAGATGTCCTATTATCAATGTGCCATCATGGAAGTAGAGACGAAATTCAAAGTATTGAATGAACAGTATTCCCTGGAATATGACCGCAATCCGATTGAGGATATCAAATCCCGTGTCAAATCCATGGAAAGTCTGATTAAAAAGATACGTAAAAAGGATATACCGCTCACCCTTTCTTCTATTGAAGAAAATATCCATGATATTGCCGGTGTCCGTGTCATCTGTTCTTTTCCGGATGACATCTACATGCTGGCGGACTGTCTTCTTTCCCAGGACGACATCACACTTCTTGAGAAGAAGGACTACATCAAAAATCCAAAACCGGGTGGATACCGCAGTCTTCATCTGATCGTCAGTGTACCAATCTTTTTACAGGACGGGAAACGTAACATGACTGTAGAAGTACAGCTCCGTACGATCGCCATGGATTTCTGGGCAAGTCTGGAACACAAGCTGCGTTACAAGAAAGATATCCCGGCTGACAAGGTCAAATATCTGGAAGATGAGATGCTTGCCTGTGCACAAATCAGTGCTGATCTGGATATGCGGATGCAGAATGTCCGTGATGTAATCGCTGAGAATGCCACACTGGATGAGCGTCCTTCCTTATTGGAAGAAATATTATAAAACTTATAGAAAGGACATACTGAAATCATTTTTGCCACTATCCCGGCTATATATGATTTCAATATGTCCTTTCATTTTGCTATTTCAGATTCTTATATACAATACTATTATCTTTACAGAATTCCCTTTCGCACTTTTTTCATAGTGCTATTATTTTTACAGAATTCCCTTTCAGCATTCCATCACAGAAGATATTTTTCAATTGCTTTGGCAACTCCATCCTCATCATTTGATGCCGTGATATCATCTGCGGCAGCTTTTGCTTCCTCTACCGCATTTCCCATTGCAATTCCTGTCCCGGCAGTCTTTAACATCTCAATGTCATTCTCGCTGTCTCCGATTGCTATCACGTCATTCACAGATACACCCAGATATTCACTCAGAAACCGAACACCGGTTGCCTTACTGATCCCGGCCTTATTGAATTCCAGATTCGCAAATCCGCCATCCACGACCTGAATATCCGGAAACTGCTTCAGATACTGGCTGGTCTCTTCCCGGTTCAGATATTCCCCGTCGTCCTTCATCTGAAAATTCAATGTTACCTTCAGAATATCCACATCATTTTCACGGATAAACCCTGTTATGTCACCCAGAGCCTTACAATTATTTCTTATAATCTCCTTCACATAATCCGGAACGGCCATATTTTTTATATAATCCTGGCACTTCTTTTCTGTGTAATTTCCTCCATTCATCTGTACATTTAAGTGAATCCCACGCTCCAGAATATAGTTAAATACAGATACCATCTCTTCTTTATCCAGACATTCTTTATAGAGACATTCTTTTGTATCCGTCTTATACGCCGCACTTCCATTACATGTAATCACATATGGAATATCTAGCTCATTCAACTGATCCCACGGGAGACTGGTATAATCCCTTCCCGATGCAAGAATAATCGTAACTCCTTTTTCCTGTGCCTGTTTCATTGCCAGGATCGATGACGGAAGAATCTTACCGTCCGTTCCAAATAATGTACCATCTATATCTAAGAACAATAATTTCATCTTTTTAGCCTCTTCTTAAGAATATGGCCATGAAGTCTGGGAATCCTGTACTTCATGACCATACGCATTGTCTCTTTTTATAATTAATGTTGCTTTATCATTAATGTCACTTTATATCCGTTTTATTTTACGCTGTATACATACGCTCCATACGGCTTCAGTGTCATCTCACGTGCAAATGTCTCCGGCGCATCCGCATAGTTGCTGATCACCAGTCTGCTCTCTTCTGCCTGTACTTTGTCGTCTACATGATAAGCAACCGTCTCATCTGTAAAGTTCGCTACAACGACCAGTGTCTCATCCTGTCCTTTTCTTAAATATGTATATACCTGTTCGTTGTCTGCGTCCAGAAGTTCGTAAGTACCTTCTGTGATCACCGGCATCTCGTGACGGAGTCTGATCAGTTTCTGATAGTAATAGAATACGGAATCTTTGTCTTCCAGACATTTCTCTACATTGATCTCTTTGTAATTATCAATCACATCGATCCATGGTGTTCCGTCTGTGAATCCTGCATTCTTGGAATCATCCCACTGCATTGGAGTTCTTGCGTTGTCACGGGATTTCAATCTGAGTAACTCTAATGTATCTTTTGCTGTAAATCCTTTTCTTCCCGTAAAGTCTTTAAAGATATCCAGAGCTTCGATGTCACGGTAATCTTCGATCTTGTCGAAATGTGCATTTGTCATACCAAGTTCTTCTCCCTCGAAGATGTATGGTGTTCCCTGCATCATATGAAGAACAGTTCCGAGCATCTTTGCTGAGATCACGCGGTACGCAGGACTTTCGTTACCGAATCTCGTAACGGCTCTTGCCTGGTCATGGTTGCTCCAGTAGAGACTGTTCCATCCGTCACACGCCGCCATCTTCTCCTGCCATTCTGTCATGACTTTCTTAAGATCGGTAAGTTTTACTCTTGTTCTTGCATATTTTCCATTTTCATCATAGTCCAGATGCATGTGGTCAAAATGGAATACCATATTAAGCTCCTTATTCGCTGCTGCGGTATAAGGCACTGCCTCGTCTGCACTTGTATGTGGAGCTTCACCGACTGTCATTACATCGTATTTGCTCAATACTTCACGGTTCATCTCCTGTAAGAATTCATGCACTCTCGGTCCGCTTGCACATCCTGCATAGTAACTTCCGTATGCTTTATTCTGGATCACCGGACCATCCGGATATGCCGGATCTTTGGAGATCAGGGTGATAACATCCATACGGAATCCATCGATTCCCTTATCCAGCCAGAATCTTAAGATGTCGTATACTTCTTCTCTTACCTTCGGATTCTCCCAGTTTAAATCCGGCTGTCCTTTTGCGAACAGATGCAGATAATACTGTCCACATTCTTCTACATATTCCCATGTCGAACCACCGAAGCTTGATCCCCAGTTGTTCGGAACTTCATCTTTCCAGATGTAGTAGTCATGGTACAGATTGTCCTTGCTCTTCTTTGCTTCTTCAAACCAGTGATGTTTATCAGAAGTGTGGTTTACTACCAGGTCCAGAATAATCTTGATGCCATGCTTGTGTGCTTCTGCAAGAAGACTGTCGAAATCTTCCATCGTTCCAAGGGACGGTTCGATCTCTCTGTAATCAGAAATGTCGTATCCGTTGTCTACCTGTGGTGACTTGAAGATCGGGTTCAGCCAGATTACATCGATCCCCAGCTTCTCAAGATATGGAAGCTTCTCTTTCAGTCCGTTCAGATCTCCGAATCCGTCTCCATCGGAATCACGGAAGCTCTTCGGATATACCTGATATACTACACTTTTCTTCCACCATGCTGTCATATTACTCATCTTCTTCATCCCCGTCATCTGCTGCTATATCATTTACATACTTCATTTCATTTTTGGACTCTTCCACGATCTCACGCATACGCTCTACGCTGATGTATTCGTCCTGGTCTTCCATTGCGATCTGGAATGCCAGTGGAAGGTTCATTCCACTTATGATATGTGTATGTGGACGGTTTCTGTATTTGAAAAACTGCTGATTGACACTTCCGGAAGTGAGGTCAGTCAGAATGACAACCTCATCTTCGTCAGCAAATCCATTCATCAATGTCTCTACAGCCTCTTCGATCGGCTGATTGTCTACATATGCAGACAATGCAATTGTCTCCTGTGCACCACCGGATACGAATGCAAGTGTATCTTTTAAGCCTTCTGCCATTCTGTGATGGGAAGCTGTTACTAAAATTCTCTTCATAATCTATCTACCAGACCTTTCTATCTACTACCATTTCAACGATTCAGACTCGTTTCTCTTTTCCAGTTTCGTCTTCTTCTCATTCTGTCTTCATTCTTCTATACAGTAAGAATTCCGAAGAATGAGCATACCAGTGCGATTACAATAATAAGAAGGATCAGCTTGGTCGGAGTCCATTTCTTATTTCCTAATAATTTGTAAACCAGTAATGTAAGTAGTACCGGAAGTAATGCCGGCATGATCTTGTCTAAGATGTCTGCCTGGAGGGCAAGCTTAACTTCGCCGACTTTAAACTTCAGTCCCGTCTGTATGTTGACGGATGTTGCGATCAGCGCACCGACAACACTCAGTCCCATGATGGAAGCTGCTTCTGTGAATACGGATAATTTCTGTCCTAATTTTGTGATCATATTTGTTCCTGATTTGTATCCTACTTCGAAGAGTTTGGATTTTACAAACCAGAAAGCGATGTTGCAGATCAGCCAGATGATCGCTCCGAGCGGGTTGCCCTGCTGAGCCATGTAACCTGAGATCGATCCGATGATGGTTGGCCACAGTACCCATACCAGTGTATCTCCGACTCCGGCGAAAGGTCCCATCAAACTGGTCTTTAATGACTGTACGGTTTCTTTTGCTTCGATTCCGTCTTTTTCTTCGATCGCAAGTGTTGCACCAAGGATTACACTTGACATTGCTGTTGTTGAGTTATAGTAATTGAAGTGGTTGTTCAGTGCTGCCTTGTATTCGTCGTCATTTTTGTAAATCTTACGGAGAACCGGTGCCATTGCCCACGCAACCGCAGGTCCCATCTGAGACTCATAGTTGAAGATGTTACAAGCCATGAAGTTGTATCTTGCTGCGGTTCTTCTTAAGTCTTTTTTTGTTACTTTATATCTTCCGTCTTCTGTCTGATTGATTTCATTATTGTTCATCTCATTACTCATCAAAATCATCTCCCATCTCGTCTACTGCTGCTGTATTTACTGCTGCCATAGCAGGTGCTTCTGTTTTCTTAAGTTCATTTGTGAAATACCAGAATGCTGCTGCGAATCCTACGATCGCGATTCCCAGTACCGGTACATTTAAGTATGCGGAAAGTACGAATCCAATTAATAAGAATGGAAGGAACTTCTTAACCGGCATATAACGCATTAACATTCCGATACCTACTACAGGAAGCATTCCTGCTGCGATGGAAAGACCATTTGTTACCCATTTCGGGATAAAATCAAGGATAAAGTTTACTACATTTGCTCCAAAAGCTACAACGATGATTGTCGGGATCATTGTCTGAAGGGAACAGATTGCAGGTCCAAGCCATGCCTCGCGATTCATCTTGCCCCATTTACCTGCGTTGTTATCGTTCTGCATCTTATGTGCTACAAAGTTGTTTACAATACGTACAACTACTTCTAACTGGATGGCCAGAAGTCCTACCGGAAGACCAACAGCGATTGCTGCATCCGTACCGGTTCCGGTTCTGACTGCGATAAATGTTCCGATGATAGTTGCAAGTCCGTAGTTCGGTGCAGATGCTCCTCCAAGTGCTGCAACTCCAAGTGACATTAACTGGAATGTACCACCGATCATAAGACCTGTATTCATATCTCCCATGATCAGTCCTGAAATCATTCCGACGATTACTGAAAACCAGGAAAGTACGACCGGTCCGTTCTGGTCGATGGTCATATACCCGGCTAAAATTGTGATTAAAACATTTTGTATCATTGCCATAGTTCTTTACCTCGATCTCATTACTTTTATGTATGTATTCTTATCTCTTATCGTTATCTTAGTATGCTTCTTCTGCATCAGTTGGGATGTACTGGATCACTACCGGAACCCCTTTGCTCTTGATCGTCTCAAGATCTGCTTTTTCTTTTTCATTTAATGCGATGAATTTTGTAACAGGCTCTCTTCCGTCTTCGTTGAAAATGATTCCAAGGTCGACTTTCGGGATCTCAACTCCGCCTTCCATCAGTTTGATCAGTGTCTCTGGCTCTTTTACGAGAACGAATACTCTCTGTCCGTCATATTTTCCAGCTTTGAAGTTCGTGATTGCTGTCTCTGTGCTGATGACAGATACGCCTGTTCCTGCTGGTTTCGCCATTCTCATACTTGCTTTGATATCTTCGTTGTTGCAGAGCACATCGTCAACAACCATGAATCTCTTTACCTGAAGTGCAGGTGCCCACTGATTAACTACCAGTCCGTGAATAAGTCTCTGATCAATTCTTGCTAATACTACCATTTTGTTTTCCTCCTGAATTTTAAAAATTTTGAAAAAATATTTATGTGGTATTTATGTAAATCCTATGAAGTTCGGTTTTGATGCTTTTTGGTATCGATACCAAAAACTTTCTTTTAAAAACCAGCACACTCTTCGCACTGGTCTTTTTCTATGTTGACTGCCTGATAATAAGTTCCAGATCCAGTTCGGTTCGTTTGATCTCTCCTGGTTCTTCTTTTAACTGTCTTATCATCTCTTTTGCGGCATATTCGCCTTCTGTCTGTACCGGCTGTCTGATCGTTGTAAGCGGTACCTGTAATAGTGAAGCGATTGGCTGATCGTCCACTCCCATAATCGCCAGATCCTCCGGAACTCTGATTCCGTGATCCATAGCTTCCATCAGCATTCCCGTTGCAACTTCATCACTTCCGGCGATGATGGCATCCGGCTTTTCATTCATCTTAAGGATCTCTCTTATGACATTCCTTCCGTCTTCCATCGTTCCGATATGTGAGTACAGCCAGTTCGGATTCGCTGCGATCCCGCGGTTACTAAGTGCTTCTACATATCCGCGGTAACGGTCGCTGTTGATGTTGATTCCTTTGTCCTGAAGTACAACCGCCTTACTTCCTGTACAGTAGGCGATCTTCTTATATCCTTTATCAAGTAAATACTCTGCTGCCCTGTAAAATCCATCGTATTGTCTGCTGCAGATGGTTGCAACCTGTGCATCCCCGTTATACTCATTGCAGACAACGATCTTGCCATATTGTTCATAGGCTTTTAACTTCTCCCAGTCATTCTCGATCGCACAAAGGATAATCCCGTCTGCATGGTGCATCCGCACCAGCTCCATCGCCTCTTCTTCTCTGTCCCGTTCTCCGTATGTCTGGGTGATGAGTGTACGGTAATTATACTTTCTGCAGGTTCTCTCGATCGAATCGACCAGGTATGCAAAAAAGCTGTTGGTGATCGTCGGTACGGATACTGCGATGTTCCCCGATCCGGAACCTCTCATCTGTCTTGCTGCCTGTAACGGGCTGTAGCCAAGTGCATTCATGGCATCCATGACCCTGCGCTTCTTGTCTTCCGACACATGAGGCTTATTATTGATGACTCTCGAAACCGTTGATACCGATAATCCTGACAATTTTGCTACGTCTGATATCGTTGCCAATTTTTCTTTCACCTTGCTCTCTGTCTTTGTTTTCCTTTTGTGACTTCATCATAGTACCATTTTTTTGATTTGTAAAGATGAAAATTGGTAACGATACCAATTTTGGAAAATGCAACAAAAAAGCACTGTGAAATTTGGTAATATTTCACAGTGCTTTGCCACTACGATATTCTAAAGTGACCGGTTTTGTCCTTTTATAATCTAAAATATCCCGCCAGAAATCCACCAAGGGTCAGCCAGATGATAATGGCAATCGGAATTAAGATCTGGAATTTCACCTTTCTTGTCTTATGATGAAATGCGATCATCCCCACAAATGAACCAAATGCTCCTCCCGCGAATGCAATCCCAAGAAGCGTTGCCTCCGGAATCCTCCACTGATGCCGTACCGCCTTTGCTTTATCCAGTCCATATAATAAAAACGCAACAATATTCACTGCTATCAGATAATACGATAATGGTGTTGCCGCCGTAAGTAATTTTGCCATCTTCTGCTCCCCTTCTTCGTATCTCCATTGTATCTTACCTTTGCTTAGCTTTCAATCAGAAAACGGATATAATTGTAAACTTCTGAGAAATCAATCTCACATTGTCCTTCCCATATATATACTGGTACTTTAGAATCAAAGCCATAGATTACCGGATAATTTTCTTCATCAAAAATATATACGAATACACGTCTTCCTTCTATATCTACCATCCAATATTCTTTTACTCCTGCATTCGCATATTTCTGAAGCTTTATAACCATATCTCTTCTTCTCGTAGACTTTGATAATACTTCTAATATAAAATCCGGCGCACCATATATCCGATTCTTATATAGTTTGTCCCGGTCACATACAATCATCACATCCGGCTCCACGATCGTCTTATTGTCACAGTCAAGCTGTACATCCAACGGAGCTATTAATGGTACGCAATTCCCTTTATTCTTGGAAATAAATTCAAGAAACCTTGCGTAAATATATCCTCCCACCATCTGATGTAATGTCCCCGGTGACGCCATATCATAGAGCACACCATCAATCAGTTCTGCTCTTTGCTCATCTGGAAGAGCGTAATAATCTTCTGCCGTATACTCTCCTTGCCGCTTCACTGTATATGCTGCACTTCCATCCTTTACAACAGAGGCATAATACCGTTCCTGGTCCATCGGCAAAAAAATTTTTTCCAAAGCCTTCAATGTATCATAACGAGGTGAAGTTGTCGCACCTCCAAAAATCTTCTGCACGGTTCCAAGTGGTACCCCGGAAAGCTCCGCAATCTGTTCATTGGTGTATCCTTTTTCCTTTTTCTTTTCTTTCATTTCTTGAATATTCATGGCGCACACTCCTTTATAACAAGCCTGGTTATACACTTTTTTTTAGAAGTAATACTTATTTCCTAGTATATATACTATCATATATTCCATTTATATTCAATCATTTTCAAACCATTTTTAATCCATTTTAAATCCATTTCATCAATCCACATCCATTATCCGGAAATGATTCCGCTTCACTTCGATCAGCCCGTCTTTCTGCATTTTCCCCAGTTCATTCGACATTGCCGACCGGTCTACTCCCAGATAATCTGCAAGCTGCTGCCTGTTATACGGAATATCAAACTCTTCCTTTTCACGCTCCATTGCCTGATAAGACAGATAAGACAATAGTCTGCCACGGATCGTCTTCGATGAGGTGTGAAAGATGCGTCTGGACAGATTCAGGTTCTTCTGCGCCGATATCGCAAGCAGGTTCTGCACCAGATTCTGATGAAACTCACACGCATTCGGACACACTTTTAAGATCTTTCTCACATCCAGAAATAATACTTCGCAGTCCGACATCGCAATTACATTGACCATCAGCTTCTCATCCAGTGCACAGGCATATGTCTCTGCAAAGATCTGACCTTCTTTTACATAATCCAGGACACTTCTGTTTCCCCAGATATCATCGTTTTCAATCAGGGCATTTCCTTTTAACATAACACCGATCGATGAGACGGTATCCCCTGCATGAAAGATGATCTCGTCTTTCTGGTATTTCTTCTTCTTCGCACTTAAGCAATTCAGCATAGAAGATACTTCTTCTTCCGTTGCCCCTGCGAAGATCTCTGTCTTTGTTAATGCTTTTAAATTCACGCTTTCCATTTTTGTTTCCTCTCTACATCACCGTCTGATACAGAAGCACCATAAGCGGCATCGTTATGATCGATAACAATGTCGTCATAACATTGATCGCACTGGCATATTTCGAATCATTTCCATACACCTGACACATCTGCGTGATCGTTGAAGCAGACGGTGTGATCACCGCAAGGAATACGATCAACAGTAATTTCTTTCCATCCGGATGTATGTTCACAAGCCCGCTTATTTTTAAAATTGCCAATGATATCACCGGTATCACGACCAGTCTCAGAAATGAAATAAAATACACTTTTACATTTTCAAATATATTCCTAAGATTCATCTCTGCGATCAGCATTCCCGTTACGATCATGCTCGCCGGACCGATCATACTGCCCACAGAACTCAATGCCTGATCTACGATTTCCGGCAGTCTGATCTTTGTAAAGAATAATACAACTCCTGCGAATACCGAAATCATATTTACATTAAAGACAATCTTTTTCCAGTCCCACTTTCCTTCCCGGCTGATCGTATTCTTGCCATGTGTCCACAGAAATACCAGTTGGACACTCATGAACACACAACCGTATAATACCCATTCTTTTCCCAGTATAAAAGTCACCAGCGGTACGATCAAATTGCCCGAATTCGAATAATAGATAGATGTCGCCTCTACTTCATTTAATTTCAATACCTTTCCGGCACCCCACACTGCTGTCAGTAATATAACCTGTAATAATACCGACGCTGCAAATACCAGCAAAAGCTCCTTTACCTTTTCACTTGTATAATCTACCTGAAATGCATTGATGATCACACACGGAATAACAAGATATAATACAATTTTAGAAATGACTTTGCTGTCTTCTCCCTTTAACAATCCTGTCTTTACAATAATATATCCCATCAGGATCATAAGAAACAGTTCTGCGATCTGTTCCATTAAAAGTATACTGATTTCCATAATAATCTCTCTTTCCTTTTACAGTCCTACCGAAAATCATATACACTTTCCCGATGATTGTCAATCTCACAAAAGCCTGACATTCTTCTATTAATCATACTTATATTGACATGTTATTTATCATTCATATATTGATTCCTTCTATCTATAAGGCTATAATAGTGTTTATGATAATATAAAACAGGCAGTGTAAAATACAGGGAGGAACTTAAGATGAAATACAAGAATATTATTTTTGATTTTGGAGATGTAATCGGAAAATTTAAAGGAGACTATATCCTGGGGAAATTTGCTTCTTCACCGGAAGATTATGATATTCTTGCTGATGCCATCTTTAAAAACTGGGTAGCTTTAGATGCCGGAACTATTGACTATGACCAGAATGCCGAAGATACGATTGCAGGACTTCCGGACCGTCTGAAAGATACTGCCCGTGATTTCTTCGAGAACTGGTTCCAGTATGTCGACCCGCTTCCAGAGACATGGGAATTTATCAAAGAATTAAAAGCCCGCGGGGTTCCGATCTACCTGCTTTCCAATGCCTCCACCCGTTTTGCGGAACGCGCACTGGAAGATCATCCGATCCTGAAAGAATTCGACGGCATCGTATTCTCTGCTCCGCTTAAAATGGCAAAACCGGGGCACGATATCTATTATCATCTGTTCAACGAATTTAACCTTCTGCCGAGAGAATGCTTCTTTATCGATGACACGGTGGAAAATGTCATTGCAAGTAAAGAACTTGGAATGGAAAGTATCTTATTTACAGGAGATATCGATGCTGTTAAGAGAGCAATTGAATTTTAACCTGCTGCATGGCGCTCTACAGAACCTGCCACCGACAGCTTCTTCCGAATGCATGGCAATTAAAAATCCACCTGTCATACAACGACATGATCACTAGCTGAACCAGCTGATCTATCTTGTATAATAGGTGGATTTCTTATATTTATGAAAGTGCTTTTTCCTTAATGAACGCTTCCAGTTCATCCTTATCTACCAGCACTCCGCCCGCAGAACCGAGAATCTCTTCCCCGATTCGATAAGAAGGAACCGCTTCCAGTTCTAATTCTTCCCATGCTTTCATTCCATTATCGCATACCTGCTGTACGAACTTCTCCTCTTCCAGCTCTTTTAATACCTGATCTTTATCTGCACCACACTGAACTGCTGCATCTGTCAGGACCTCCGGATCGTCTATTTTCAGTTCTTTTTCAAAGCAGTCCTCGAACATCAGCTTCTGGAACAGATTCACATCTCCGCCCTGTTCTTTCACCGAATACATAACCTGAATTGCTTTGTCTGTATGTACCGGGACCTCTTCCGGATACGGACTTACTTCCGCCGGGATCCAGTCCACTTCTACCTCCGGTAATCTCTCCAGGATCTCAAAGAATTCCCCAATTCCCTGATTGCAGTATGGACAAGTGTAATCAAAATAAACCTCTACTTTTTTCATATGACATGTTCTCCTTTGTATCGATATGTCCATTGTAACACAACCGAATACTATTTTCTATCAAATCTGGTCACGATCATATGAATGACATATGGAATCAAAATCACCGGAATTGCCAGATATGCCAGTGCACTGTACGCTTTCTGGATCAGTGTCAGAAGTCCGAACTGTGCAATTCCAAAATCAACCAGACAACAGATCAGTGCAGCAATCACCGTTCTTGCCACAGGCTTTCCTTCTGCTTCTTTCTGTCCTTTTTCCTCATTCTTTTCTTTATTTTCAAGCTTCTCGATTCCGTTACAGATACGCTTCACCATTGCCGCAACCATATTTACTGCCGTTGATACTGCACCGAGAATGATCAGTACCGAAATCAGCGGTGTCATAAATCCGCTTCCGACACCCTTTTGTACCATGAAAAGTGTCGGTACACTTTGTTCTGCCATCTGTGGATCATTACATATCGTCATGATTCCAAGAGCCACCATCACCATCATCAGTGCATTGATCACAAAACCGATTCCCATACTCTTTCCGGCATCTTCCGGCTTTTTGAATACCTTCGCATGTTGGACAAATACGGCAACATTCGCCAGCTGGAATGTTCCGTACAGAAATGCAGAATACAGCGCCTTTCCGAGCGGGAACTGTGCCTGTGACATGCTTTTTGCAGTCTCTGCAATCGCACCAGAGCCTGCAATTATATTCGGAACATACACAATCAGCAATCCGACAATGATACATACAGATAACACAGAAGCCACCCGCCTGACCAGATTCGTACCAAATATCGCCACAATGAAGATAAATACTCCGATGATCAGTGTGCATAACAGATACGGAAGACCTGTCAGTGCGCTCAATGTCGCTCCGCCCGTGGCAAATGCTACGGCAGGTGCCACACACATCACACACAGGTATAAGATTTCAAATAAATTCGAAAATACCGGTGCATATTTCCCATAAAATGCATTGTTATAAGACCGGTAGTCATACACCTCATGTTTTCTGGCAAATTTCAGGCAATATGCAAAGAACACTGCATTATAAGCCATCGCCAGTATCGGCATGATCAGACACCAGATACCGTATCGTACATAGTAACTATAGATCTGTGCCCCGGAAGCAAAGCCTCCTCCGAAATGCGTCGTAAACCATACAAATGCAACACCCAGGATGACCGCCCCTGTTTTCTTCTCCTTACCCATTGGCTCTGTCCTCCTTTACCCGTTTCTTTAACCGGTTCATCGCATCTTCCAACATTTCTTTTGTCACTTTATACGGATAATGTGCAACATCTGACATTTCCGGGATCCGGTTCATACTCTCTTCCCACTGTTTCTCCGTGATCTCAATCTCCTCCAGCGATACCGGAAGCCGGATCTCTTTATTCAATTCATATACCTTTTCAAATTCATCATACTGTCCATCTACAAGAAGTGCCAGAAGCACACCAAAACCTACCACTTCACCATGCAGATGCTTTTCCTCAATGACCGGATAATTTGTCAGTGCATAGAAGACAGCATGTGCCAGACCACTGTTGTAGTCCGGAGTAAAATCTTTCGTCAGAAATATCGAAGCGATTCCCGTCGTTACGATGATTGCCAGTACTACCTGTTCAACTTCATAACTTGATCTCTTCTCTTTATGATCTGCAAAGCCCTTTGCCCCATACTGCAGAAGCGGATCCCTGCACATTTTGCTGACTGCGACTCCCACCGAAGTAAAATGTTCCAGTCTCTCGTCCCTGGAAGAAATCGTCGATTCATAATATTTCGCATAAGTATCCCCGATACCGGCCCACATATACTGGCTTGGTGCTTCTGCAATAATCTCCGTGTCGATAAATGCATGCATTACCGGTCTTACGAAGAAATTCGGCTTCAGAAATGTTCCATCTTCGTTATACATAATGGAAACAGAGGTACATGCCGAACAGTTCGATGCAATCGTCGGAAATGAAAATACCGGTTTGTCATCTGTGATACACAGACATTTCACCGTATCCAGCGCTTTGCCTCCACCTACACCGAATACCATATCCGCTTCCTGATACACCGGAAGTGCACGTAAATGTTCTACTGTCTGATAGGTACAGTCCTTCCCGTATAATTCCGTTCCGATGATCTCGAGGTTTGTCTGATCCACAGCTTCTTTAATCTTATCATAAGCCGCCTCCAGTGCTCTCTTGCCGCCGATCACCAGTACTGTCTTCCCATAGGATTCGCATACCGGCCCAATCTTGTCATATATCTTATCACCAATGGAATAACTTGGCAGATGTACTTCGTAATTCTCAAGTTTCATGTGTCTCTCCTCTTTCCTGTCTGTGTATTTTTAATATACGTTCTATTGTAACAATTATATTCTTATTATACCAGCAGAAATTTCAACAAATTATCACTTTAAAACACAAAAGTTTCTACTTAATTGATTAACGGGGTTGGCCGCTCGGTCCTTGAAGGACACAGTATATAGTCATTCTTGTTCAGGTTCCGTGCACTAAGAAACAGTAAGAGAGCCAGAATAACCTAAGAACAAAGGAATTACGTTCACAACTCGTCCCTTTGGGACTCAAACAAGTTCACTACATTCCTTTAACGGTTATTCTGACTCTCTAACTGTTTCTAAGCACACTCCACATTCACTAGAACGACTATATACTGTGTTCTTCAAGTCGTGACTGGCTGCGGAAATTAATCAATTTAATAGCGGAGGCGGTAACCGAGTGAAATCCACTACTGTACCGAAAATAGCGATAGGCATTGTAAATCCAATGCTTTTCTAAGTTTTTCATGGATATTTTTTCATAACCTTCCGGTATCACAAAGGTTACGCTCCCGCCATTTAATTCTTCAGACATTCGATACACACGGAATAAAGGTTAGAAACTCGTTCCAGTGAATGTGACGAGGTGTTGGAATATCTTAAGGTGTAAAATTATGCGTTGGGGCTCTAAAATTTGCCTGTTTGAGCCGAATGGCGAGTTGCAAATTTTAGAGCCCCGTTTTTAGCATAATTTTATGCCTTTAGATATTCCCACCGATGGAACCTGAACAGGAACGAGTTTCTAACCTTTATTCCGGTCCGGGTATCCAGTCTGATGAACTAAATAACAATTTACGAATCAATACACTCGCTTCCGGCTTCATTTTTCCTCACCATCTGTCCGATCACATAGCAGACAGCCGCAACCACCATTCCATTGATGGAAGCAATGCCCCAGGATACCACATTGGCAACGATTGCACCGATCACAACACCGGCAACGGCGAACCAGTTGACTGTCTCCAGATTCTCATCCGGTTTCTCATAATCTTTCTGATTCATAAAATAAGAGATTACCAGGATGATACCCACCGGCGGAAGTGTACAGTTCAGTACATTTAACCAGTTACAGAAATTATAATAAAGCCATACAGACAACAGTGTTCCGACGATTCCTGCGATCAGTACCATCGGCTTTTTCTTCTGATTGAAGATATTCGCAAGACCGAGTCCTGATGAATACAATGCGTTGTCATTCGTTGTCCAGATGTTCAGCCCCAATACCAGGATTGCAAGATAGAACAGATTCAGGCGGATCATGACTTCAAAGATATCATTTCCGCCAACGAAGATATATGCAATCGCTCCGAAGAAGAACATCAGGGAATTTCCGATAAAGAACGCTACAACTGTTGCGATCGTTCCTGACTTCGCATCTTTGGCAAATCTCGCAAAGTTCGGTGTTGCAGTTCCACCTGATACGAAAGAACCAACCACCATTCCGGCTCCTCCGATCACACTGATCGTTCCGCTTGATTTGGCAAACTGGTCGATGATCGTTCCATCGCCTCTCTGTACTGCAAGGATCATAGCGACTGTACCAAGAACCGCTACCAGCGGAACCGCAATATAGCTGATCAGTGTCAGTGAATCGATTCCAAAATATGCCGAAGCCGTCATACATCCGCCTGCTACGATAACAAGTCCCCACATAGCGACTTTGCTGCCGCCGAGCAATTCATTTGCTACCGGAATTGCGAACATCGCAACTCCTACTCCGAACCAACCGATCTGTGTAAAGCTGATCATTGCCGAAGAAAGATAAGATCCTTTCTCTCCAAATGCTCGCTTCGCCAGAAGATCCATACTAAGTCCTGTCTTTGCCCCTACATATCCAAGAAGTCCTGTATACAGTCCCAAGATCATTCCTCCAAGGATCAGTGACTTGATAAATCCATAGAAATCAAGTCCTTCCGCAAGCTGCTGTCCGACCCACATACTTGCCGAGAAAAATGTGAATCCCAGCATGATCATGAACATGGTCAGAAATCCTTTTCTTCCCTCTGCCGGTACGGCACACTGTGCGTAATCGATGTCTGTTACCTTCTCTGTTGTATTTTCTTTTTTCATTTTTATCTCCCGATTCATTTCTCATTCCATTGTCAACTTAATGCATCTGATGCCCCACACTTATTCCTGTAAAGCATAGCTCCTGTAAAACATTATTTACCCGATATATCTTTTACAAAATATACTTTCTCAGTGCATCTGTAAATTCACCGATCCGTTGCTCTGCAAGTTCTTTTAATGTAATATTCTTCATGCTCTCTACATAGCCCTGCTCCTGGCGGTACAGCCATTTGGTGTCGGCCGGGCGGATCTTCTCATAATGATTATAATGAATCCAGTCTTTGTAGCTTACCGGAAGTTCATATCCAAGTTTTTCTTCCAGAAGCTTTGCGAAATCGATCTGATCAGCACGGTCTCTGATGCCTTCCCAGAATTCCAGTACTTCTTCTACATGCTCATGGATCTCATAACGTCTTGCACCACCATCATAAATGATGCATTTTTCAAATAACGGACTGCACATAGAAAGTGTCTCTCTTCTGAATTCCGGCGCAACGATTCCGCCCTTCCAGTAGAAATCAACATCCGGCAGATTGATTCCGGATACACCTTTGTCCTGATAAGTGCTGAAGATTCCTTCGTAATATACCGTAATGAATCCTTCGAACTCAGGCCAGAACTCACGGATCTCTTCGGTCAGCTTCTCAAGGATCTCAATTCCTTTTGTTCCACCGATCGTAAAGATGATGATGTTACGAAGCTTTGCTCCGTGCTCTCTGTAAAAATCTGTCACATAACGCAGGCAGTGGATCAGTGTCTCTCCGCTTGCAATAATATCTCCGATCATCAGAGTACTGTCAGGAACCATCGTAAGCTTGCTGTATTTGATCTCCAGTCCTGCGATCTCATCTGCCTCAAATACACGCTCACTGGATAAGAAACTGATGTCATGCACACGGATATGCTCTCTGTAACAGCTTTCCTCCAGCGGGTAATTCAGTGCCCCTCTTAAGATAGAAAGAATATTTGCTGTCGTAACTTTCTTCTGTTCTTTCAGATAATACAGCATCTGTGAAGTAGATGGAATCAGGCAGTCATATACCTCGTATCCTACAACTTCCGGTACATTCAGAAGCTTTCTCGATTCTGCTTCCGACACAATGTAATACTCATTCAGATAGTCGCCCCCGTCCAGACGGTAGCAGGCAACACCCTGTTCATTAAACTCTGGTACTAATACTACTTCATTCCAATCTTTCATACTATTCTTCCTTTGTTCCTTCCTTTTTCTGAATCTTTTTTATTCCAAAAATGCCGGCATATTTCAGCCGTAAAAATGTTCCTAGAACATCTTAACTGTAATGCCTGTTCCCGTCAAGAAAAACCACCTGTTATTTCCTGCCAGATGCCATGTTCTTAAAAAAATACTTGATTTTAGGACAGTTATTATGTATAATCCATATTCGGACAAAAACATAAGATGATTTTGGTTTAATTGGAAACGACACAAGTGTATGCTTGATTAACGAACAACACAAGTGTCTTTTTTGTACCCATTTTTAAATATTTACATAAAAAGGAGAACAAAAATTATGCCAAAAAATCTATTTCAAAACGTTATTTTTACATTAATGATGTCATTTCTGATGGTATACGTCATGATCTGCTACAATATTTGCCTGAATGTGGGAGGAATGAGCAACGAAGTATTCCTGATGGCTTTCGGCGAACTGAAAATCATGTGGCCGGTTGCCTTCGTTCTGGAATTTGCTTTCGTTGACAAACTTGCACATATGCTTGCCTTCCGTATCGTTACACCACAGGACAGACCAATCTTCATCACTCTTGCAATCTCTTCCATGATCGTATGCATCATGTGTCCTTGCATGAGTCTTGTTGCAACGATTCTGTTCAAGAACGCAGGAAGTAATGTGATTGCTACCTGGTGTCAGACAACATTCATGAACTTCCCAGTTGCTTTCTTCTGGCAAATCTTCTACTGCGGACCATTCATCCGTCTGATCTTCAGAAAGATGTTTCCTGAGAAAGAAAACGTTACCGCTTCCGCTGTAACCGAATAATTGATACAAAAAAACCGAGCCTGTTTCTATACAGTGCCCGGTTTTTCTTTCTTCTTATTCTGTTCTTCCTGTCTATACAAAAAGCAATGCTATATTCAGCCCTGTTACAATCACAGCAATCACCAGAAGCAAAAAATTCAAACGTCTGCTGTTCACATATTTTTCCATTACCTTTTTCGAAGCCGTCAGATATATCTGTGTAAATATTGTAACTGGAAGCTGAACGGCAAGCAGCATCTGGGAATATACCAGACCTTCGAATGGCTGTCTGATAAACAGGATGATCACCGCCGCCGGAATCATCGTCAGCAGGACTCCTCTTTTTGTTTCCTTTGTCTTAATATCATATGGCTGGTTAAAGATTCCGGAAAATATCGTTCCCCCGGCCATTCCTGCAGTGATACTGGATGAGATACCCGCCAGCAAAAGTGCCAGTGCGAAGACCACCGTTGCCGCATTCCCCAACAAAGGCGACAGCATCTTTCCCGCAACAGTCAGATCATCCACCTGTTTTCCACTTCCGTTCTGATAAAGCGTCGCTGCCGCCATCAGGATCATCGCACTGTTGATTGCCCATCCAATGATCATGGAAAATAATGTATCTTTAAATTCATACTTCAACTGCTGCTCGATCACCGAACTGTCTTCCAGATTCCACTGTCTGCTCTGAATAATCTCCGAATGTAGAAACAGATTATGCGGCATCACCACCGCCCCTAATACACTTAAGATCACCGGCATGCTTCCCGACGGGAATGACGGTTTCACCCATCCGACCACGGCTGCTCCCCAGTCGATCTTCGCAATTCCAACTTCGAATAAAAAAGAAAATCCAATCAGCGACACGAATAGTATGATCAGTTTTTCTATTCTCTTATATGCATTCGTAAATGCACAGAATAATACCAGAACCAGGATCAGGATACTGCCCAGTCTTACCGGTATATGGAACAGCATCTGCAGCGCAATCGATCCTCCGAGTATCTCTGCCATCGCCGTTGCTACCGCCGCAAGCATTGCAGTCAGAAGTATCAGGTCTTTTAACAGCCTTGGCATATATCTGCTCGCCGCTTCCGACAGACAAAGCCCTGTTGCAATCCCAAGATGTGCCGCATTGTGCTGTAATACGATCAGCATAAATGTAGATAATGTCACCATCCATAACAGCTCATATCCAAATCCCGATCCCGCTGCAATATTCGAAGCCCAGTTTCCCGGATCGATAAATCCAACCGTCACCAGAAGTCCCGGTCCCAGATAACGCAGGAAATTAAACGTTTTGTTCCTGGATTGATTTTTTAATCTTTGATTCATATATAATGAACTCCTTTACCCAAAAGAATCTAAGTTAGTTGTAACTAACTTAGATTCTACTAAGCATTTTCCTCTTTGTCAATTCATTATATGAATATCATTTCTCATTTAGAAGCAAAAAGCTGAAAAATCCGTCTTCACTGGTTAAATAGCTCTTGTGTATTTCTTCAGCCACTCCTGCTCTTCCTCGTTCAGGTAAGGAGCAATCACTTCATATACTTTTGCATGATAATCATTCAACAGTTTCTTGTCTTCCTGTGTCATGATATCCGGATTGATCGCATCCAGATCCATTGGGATCAGGGTGATTGCTTCGAAGTACATGAACTGACCATATTCATTCAATGTTCCTTTGCGGGTCAACAGTTCGTTCTCCAGACGGATTCCGTGAGATCCTTCAATGTAGATTCCCGGCTCATCTGTGATGACCATGCCTTCCTGTAATACTTCTGTCTCACCCTTACGATATTTCCAGCGGAAACCTGCAGGTCCTTCGTGGATGTTCAGAAGATATCCGACTCCGTGTCCTGTACCATGGTTGAAGTTTAAGTCTCTGTCCCAGAATGGTTTTCTTGCAAGGATGTCAAGAATCATACCTGTAGATCCTTCCAGGAATTTTGCACTGCCAAGCTGTAAGTTACTGATAGCAACCAATGTGAAGTGATCTTTCATGATCTGCGGAACTTCACCGAGTGCGTAAGTTCTGGTTACATCTGTGGAACCTTCATAGAATCCAGCTCCTGTATCCGTTAAGAATAACTGTCCTTCTTTTAACTCTACATCTGTCTCCGGTGAAGATGTGTAGTGTACGATCGCACCATGCTCTCCAAATGAAGAGATTGGTTCAAAGCTTGGACGGATAAAGTTTCCCATCTCAGCACGGAATTCATCCAGCTTTTCAGATGCGCTCATCTCTGTGATCTTCATCTTGCCAACATTTTCTTTCAGCCATTTCATGAATCTTACATGCGCAACACTGTCTTTGATCTGTGCCTTGCGGATGTTCTCGATCTCAACCGGGTTCTTGATCGCTTTCATGAGAATTG
This sequence comes from bacterium, assembly GCA_963595255.1. Taxonomy (GTDB): domain Bacteria; phylum Bacillota; class Clostridia; order Lachnospirales; family Lachnospiraceae; genus Dorea_A. Next base: position 1,069 of record CAVBHX010000004.1, on the reverse strand, counting down.
CCGGATTTCTCTTTTCTACTGTCTTAACATTTTCAGGAATGTTGTTGAACAATGCATAATTCAGTTTTCCAGGATCGATCATTGCAACCACATCACTGCCGAATTTCTTCACGTCTTCGTAAATGTCGTTGTATGGGTGTAAGTTTACGCCGTCTTTTGCAAGCTTGGCTTTTAACTCGTCATCTAATTTTCTCTCATCAATATACAGCTCGAAACTGTCCATTGTGATGATTCCGTAAGATAATACCAATGGGAAGAAATCGATATCATTTCCACGGATATTTAATGTCCAGCAGATGTCGTCAATTGTCGATACAACGTGTACATTTGTGCCTGCTTCTTTCATCTCTTTACGGATTCTTGCGAGCTTACTTTCTACCGTCTCTCCGGCATACTTTACATCCAGATCAAATGCAGGCTCTTCGGATAATACCGGGCGGTCTTCCCAGATCTCATCAATTAAGTCTACCTGGTAATTTACTTTCGCATCCTTCTTTTTAGCGATGGCTGCATAGCCTTCTCCTTCGCCGACAGATACGACTCTTCCGTCGAATCCAAGTGTCTCGCCTTCCTTTAATACCTCTTCAATGTATGCATTCATCTCCGGCACACCAGGCTCACCCATTTTCATAAGTTCTACCGTTGTCCCCTCCAACTGTGCTGCTGCCTGGATGAAGTAACGTCCGTCTGTCCAGAGTCTTGCTTCTGTCTTCGTGATCACAGCTGTTCCCGCTGATCCGGAGAACCCTGTAATGAACTTTCTCGCTTTGAAATGTTCCCCAACATATTCGCTCTGATGAAAGTCTGCAGTCGGTACTACATACACATCAATGTTCTTTTCTTCCATGCACTTACGAAGTGCGGAAAGTCTTTCTGGTACTGTCATGTTTTTGTTCCTCCTTGATATATACAGTGTATAGCTATTATACCGCATTTTACCTGATTAATCTTCCGGTAATGTAGATAATTTTTCTTATCTTTCATAAGAAATGCTTCTTTCAAACGTATATCGCTATCGAGTAGGAGGGAAAATTAAATAAATTTTCCCGACCTCTCACACCACCGTGCG
>CAVBHX010000003.1:0-105352 GCA_963595255.1 bacterium | reverse complement strand
TCAACGGACTGACTGTAGGAGAGAAACTTGGATATTTAAGCCAGCTCAAATACTTTACAACAGGTTATACACTTGATAAGTATGGTAATCCGCAGGGAACACTTGCTGACGTTACAGTTGACAGCTATCAGAAGAACAGCGATGGCTCACTGGTTTCTGACCAGTACGGAACAAACTATCCAGATGAAGTAACATTCGAATTGATTCCAGAAGCATTGAATGATGGATATGTTCCGTTACAGGTATTCGTACCGATTATGGATGCTATCAGCTCTGGTACAGGTACACAGCCAGTATTCCTGAAACTGGATTGGAGCTCATTAAAAGCAACAACAGCTGATGATCCAGATTTTGATAAGAATGACAACAATGGCAATAACAACAATAATAATTCCAACGGAAACAACAACAGTTCTTCTCTTGGAAACGGCTCACTTGGAAATAATACCCTTGGAAGCAGTTCTCTTGGAAGCAGCAAACTTGGTTCTTCCTCACTTGGAAGTGGTTCGTCATTGAAGAGTGGAACATCAAGCCTTGGAAGTGGTTCATCATTAAAGAGTGGAACATCAAGCCTTGGATCAGGTTCAAGCCTGAAATCAGCATCCAATGTTAAGACTAATGATGTTGTACAGAACAATACCCTGTGGACAGCTATCCTTCTTCTCGGAGGAGTCGCTTTACTGGCAGGAATCATGGAGTACAACAAAAATAAAAGAGCAAACGTAAAATAAAATAAGTAGTGATTTGGCAGACTCCCATTCCTTTGGGACTGGGAGTCTGCCAAACTCATTTAACAGGAGATAAGGAATGAAATTAGCAGCGAAAAAAAATAAAATATTGTCTGCCATTATGACTTGTGTGCTTGCCATTACTTTAATGGCAGGCTTTCCTGCTGTTAAGGCTTATGCCGCAAGCGAGACAGTGTATAGCTGTACAATTAACAGATGTTACGCGCACCCGGTTACTGGAGTAATTGAAGATTCCGGTGGAGAGAGTTCTTATGCAACAGGACAGGGCATGGTAGAAGGTTGTGTATACAGCAATGGTATCTTGGAAGTATCAGATGATGGAGCTTATTATCTGACAATCCGCATGAGTCTGATGGACTACACCAGTGGACATAGTTTTCAGGTACAGAATGTAGGAGATTCCGGCTGGTCTACACCATCAGAAATCGGTATTACAGGAAATGGTTCAGACAGCAACGGTACAACAGCCGATGTGTGTATGCGTGTGCCAAGCGAAAACTGTGTAGTCAGAGGTTCCATGTATGTAGAACCGATGGGAAGAGATGTTATTTTCTATCTATATCCGAGCAACTACAGTGAAGGAAACAATACAGACATGAACGCAACTATGGTAACAGAAAGTTCTGATGGAACAGCAGTAGAATCCAGTGGTTCTGGTTCAGTAGATAATTCAGGTTCTACTTCCAGTGGAAGTTTAAGTTCTGGAAGTTCTTCTCTTCAGAGTTCCGGCTCATCCGATAAAAGCAGTTCTTCCAGCAGCTCATCAAAGAAACTGGAGAGCAGTATTACAGAAGCTGCAAAACCAAGCAGTGATTCCTCTTCACTGGATACAGAAAATGCAGTAAATTCCGCAGAGGGACTGAGCCTTTCGACAGCTAAAGATGGAACAAGTGCCAGCGATTCGGATAGCGGAAATACTTCTTCCGGCAACCGGATTTTCCAGATTGCATTGGCAGTTGTAGTAACAGGTCTGATTCTGCTTGGAGCAGTATCCGGGGTGATTTATTTCTTCCGTAAGAACTGGAAACGTTGGGGAGGTGCCCAGGACGATGATGAATAGGCGTTTGAAAAAAGCATCGGCTGTCCTCCTTGCCATGACCATGATTTTTTCTCTGGCAGGTTGTGTAGACCAGAGTCAGGGGAAGAAAAGCAGTGATTCTGCTACGCAGACAGAGAGCAGTACAGATGAGACAGACAGCAGTAAGACGGCTGATAAAAAGACTTCTGACAGCAAATCGGACAAGGATTCTTCCAATGAAGATGCCAAGTCTCTCTTAGAGATTGATGATCCGGAAGAAAAGGCAGCCGTAGAAGCAGCCAAGAAAAAAGTACAGGCAATGAAAGACGAGCCGAGAATCATAGCGACTTCTCCGGCAACCGCAGATATCTGTGACAAGCTGGAACTGGATTTGGTAGGCGTTTGCAAGAGCAGTATATCCCAGATTCCAGACAGATACAAAGATGTAGAGGAAGTCGGAACAGCCATGAGTCCGGATATGGAGATTGTCTCTTCACTAGGTCCAGACTGGATATTAAGTCCGGTGTCATTGCAGAGTGATCTGCAACCGAAATATGAGGCAATCGATACTGATTGGGCGTTTTTGAATCTCAGAAGTGTGCCGGGTATGTACCGTTCCATTCAGGAACTGGGTGAGATTTTCGACAGAGAAGATCAGGCACAGAAACTGGTGGATGAATTTACTGAATTTTATGATGACTATAAGAAAAAGAATGAAGGAAAAGACCACCCGAAAGTTATGATCCTGATGGGACTTCCTGGCTCTTATATTATCGCAACACCGAATTCCTATGTGGGAAGTCTGGTGGAACTGGCAGGTGGAGAGAATGTATACTCTGACACTGATCAGGAATTTTTGACCGTAAATACTGAGGACATGAAAACCAAAGAGCCGGATATTATCTTACGTGCCGCTCATGCACTGCCGGATCAGGTGGTAGAGATGTTCAATAAAGATTTCTCGGAGAATGACATCTGGCAGCATTTCGATGCGGTGAAGAACGGAAGAGTTTATGATCTGACGTATGAATATTTTGGTATGAGTGCTACATTTAAGTACCCACAGGCACTGGAAGAATTACAGCCAATCCTTTATCCGGAAAGTGATGAAGATTCAGCAAAGGCAAAAGAAACCAGTGATAATGCACAGAAGAAAGCAAAGGATTCTGACGCAACTGAGAAATACAACGAACAGCAGAGCAAGTAGAAAGGAGAGGACAGATGAAAGAGACAGAATTAAAAAATACTTCTGAGACTTCCGGAATGGAAGTCCAGAACCTCTCCGGTCAGGATAAAGCAAGAAAACATCGGAAAACAGCAAAAGCAGCCATTTCCTTTATTGTAATGATTGTATTACTGGTTGCATTATTCTTTGCAGCAGTGAATATCGGAAGTCTGAAAGTCAGCTTCCCGGAACTGTTAAAAGGACTGTTTGTAGAGTACAATGAAGATGTGGCAACCATCTATGACTTACGATTCCCACGAATTGTAATCTCCATGTTAGCAGGAGCAGCGATAGCGGTATCGGGTGTGTTATTTCAGGCGGTATTAAAAAATCCACTTGCCGATCCGGGAATCATTGGTATTTCCAGTGGAGCAAGTTTTGCAGCGGTACTGATTACCGCATTTGCACCGACTTTATTTTTCTTTACCCCATTATTTGCATTTCTTGGTGGTGTGATTGCATTTGTCTTAGTTTACAGCCTGTCATGGAAAGGGGGATTAAGTCCCTTAAGAATCATCCTTGTCGGTGTGGCAGTCGATGCAATGTTCACCGGATTATCCAGTGCGTTAAATTCTATGAATGGCGGAAATATGTCCGGTGTGGCAGCAATCGTCAATGGTAATATCACAATGAAAACTTGGGATGATGTGAAAACATTAGTACCGTATGTAATTATCGGACTGGTTCTGGCACTGATCATGACGAAGATGTGCAACCTGTTAGCACTGGAAGATAAGACAGCACGAAGCCTTGGAATCAATGTCAATGCAATGCGTATCGTGATTTCACTGATCGCCGTATTACTTGCAAGTATTTCCACAGCAGTAGCCGGAGTAATTAGTTTCTTAGGACTGATCGTTCCGCATATCGGAAGAATTCTGGTAGGAAGTGACCACAAGGCATTAGTACCATTCAGTGCTTTGTTCGGAGCGTTTACATTCCTGCTGGCAGATACCATCGGAAGAACGATAGCTGCTCCGTATGAGGTATCTGCATCCATCATTATGAGTGTGGTCGGAGGCCCATTCTTCATCATTCTGTTAAGGAGGTCTAAGAAGTATGCGAAGTAAAGAAAAGAATATGGATTTGACTTCTACAGAGAATGAAGCAGTAAAGAAAGTGAAAAAAGCAGATAAGTGGGCAGACAAACCTGCGATGGAAGTCAGAGATCTGCACTTTTCCTATGGAAAAAATAAAGTCTTAAAGGGTGTATCCCTGAAGATTGAAGAAGGTAAAATCACAACGATTATGGGAGCAAACGGATGTGGTAAGTCCACATTGTTTTCTCTGATGACAAAGAACCTATATCCGAGAAAGGGAAACATTTTCCTCAAGGGTAAGAACATCCAGAACCTGAACTTAAAAGAATTCGCCAGAAAGGTTGCGATTGTTCAGCAGTATAACAGTGCATCAGACGATATCACTGTTGAGAATCTGGTGGCATTCGGAAGAACCCCTCATAAGAAAATGATGCAGGGAGACAGTGCCGAAGATGAGCGTATGATTCAGTGGGCATTGGAAGTAACGAATCTGACAGAATATCGTGACAGAGAAGTGTCAAGACTTTCCGGTGGACAGCGTCAGCGTGTATGGATTGCAATGGCTCTTTGTCAGGGTACAAAGACACTGTTCCTCGATGAGCCGACCACATATCTGGATATCCGGTATCAGATTGAAATCCTGCAACTGGTTAAAAAACTCAATCAGAAATTTGGAATTACCATCATCATGGTATTGCACGACATCAATCAGGCAATCGCATATTCAGATAATGTCATCGGTATGAAAGATGGAAAAGTGTTGGTGGAAGGTGATCCGGAAGAAGTGATTACGGAAGAGAGTATCAGAGAGCTGTATGGCATTGAACTTGGTGTGACAAGGGTTGATGGACAGAAGTTCGTGCTGGCAGTGTAAGAAGAAAATAGTAGCAGAACAACAAGAAATAAAGGGGAGGGGAACTCCCACAGGAGAACAGAAAGAAGATGAAAAATCCTTTAAAAGTAGTATGGATCGTGCTTGGATTTCTTTGTCTGGGACTTGGTACGATAGGAATTGTACTTCCTATCCTGCCAACCGTTCCGTTTTATATGGCAACACTGTTTTGCTTTGCAAAGAGTTCTAAGAAACTGCACGACTGGTTCGTAGGAACGAATCTTTATAAGAAACATCTGGACAGTTTTGTTCAGAAAAGAGCCATGACAATGGGAACAAAATGCAAGATTATCGGAATGGTGACGGTAGTCATGGCGATTGGATTTATCTGCATGAAGAATGTACCAATCGGAAGAATCTGTATCGCAATCGTGTGGGTATGCCACTTGTTATATTTCTTCCTGAGAGTGAAAACGTTAAAACCAGGAGAAGAGTTACCGGATGGTGCAGAAGCGGAATAGCAAGATGAATAAAACCGAAAAGAAACGGCAAAAAGAACAATATGTCGTAGAAGAAATGATCCGGCTGTACTGCCGGAAAAACCATCCGAAAGAAAAAAGACAGGAAGGGCAGATGTGTCCTGACTGTCAAAGACTTTCGGATTATGCAAAACAAAGAAGTCAAAAGTGTCCATTTATGGAAGAAAAAACGTTCTGTGCGAACTGTAAGGTGCATTGTTATAAGCCAGAGATGAGAGAACAGATTCGACAGGTTATGCGTTTTTCAGGACCAAGGATGTTATTATACCATCCAGTCCTTGCAGTATGGCATTTAATATGCAGCAAAAAAGAATCGAAAAAATAAACAAAAGGGTAAGATAAACTATGATTAAAACAAGACTGGTGGGGCTGTTGTCCCACGCAAAAAAGTATATTGTGTATACGATTTTGTGGCAGTGGGCAGCCCTCCTGTCACAAGTCTTAGCGGTTTTTACCATTGCAGATTTACTGGAACGGGTAGTGTACCGGGCAGTAACCGTACCGATCATTGAGCGGACGATACTGATTTTAGTTCTGGTTGTGGTAATCCGGTTTGTATGCGAACGGATGGGAGCAAGGTCTTCCTATCTGGCATGTGTGGATGTAAAGCGGATTCTGCGTGAAAAGATTTATGAGAAAATGTTGAAACTGGGAGCCTCCTACAGTGAGCAGGTATCCTCTTCGGAGGTCGTACAGGTGTCAACCGAAGGTGTGGAGCAGTTGGAGACATACTTTGGAAAATATCTTCCACAGTTATTTTACAGCCTGATCGCACCGCTGACATTATTTATCATTCTTTGCAGAGTGAGTTTGAAAGCGAGCGTCATCCTGCTGATCTGTGTACCGCTGATTCCGATTTCTATTGTAGTGGTACAGAAGGTTGCAAAGAAATTACTGAATAAGTATTGGAGTATCTATACCGGACTGGGAGATTCATTCCTTGAAAATTTACAGGGACTTACCACACTGAAGATTTATCAGGCAGACCAGCAGAAAGCAGACGAGATGGATGTGGAATCTCAGAACTTCCGCAGGATTACGATGAAAGTGCTGACCATGCAGCTCAATTCCACCAGTGTGATGGATATTGTGGCGTATGGTGGAGCTGCGATCGGTATGGCAGTTGCGGTATCCGAATTCTTAAAGGGAAATATCAGTGTGGCAGGAACGTTATGTATCGTTTTGCTTGCCAGCGAGTTTTTCCTGCCGCTCAGGCTGCTTGGTTCATTCTTCCATATCGCAATGAATGGTATGGCGGCGAGTGATAAGATTTTTAAGATTTTAGATTTACCAGAACCACAGGCTGGAGAAAAAACACTGCCGGAGGTCGCGTTAGATGTTACATTAAAAGATGTGCATTTTTCTTATGAAGAGGACAGAGAGATTTTAAAAGGAATCAACTTAAATCTTCCGGCAGGAAGTTTTGTATCACTGGTTGGTGAATCCGGATGTGGTAAGAGTACGATTGCCGGAATCCTTGCAGCAAAGAACCGGGGATATAACGGAGAAATCACCATCGGTGGTGTACCGCTTAATGAAGTGAATGAAACCAATCTGATGCAGAGGGTTGTTCTGGTTCGCCATAACAGTTATCTGTTCAAAGGTACAGTAGAAGAAAATCTGAAGATGGCAAAACCGGATGCAACGAAAGAAGAGATGGAAGCAGTTCTGCAGAAAGTCAATCTCTTAGGGTTCTTACAGACACAGGATGGCTTACAGACACAGTTGCTGGAAAAAGCAAGCAACCTGTCCGGCGGTCAGTGCCAGAGACTGGTGATTGCCAGAGCATTGCTTCGGACAGACAGTGCGGTTTATATCTTCGATGAAGCGGCATCTAATATTGATGTGGAGAGTGAAGAACTGATCATGAACGTGATTCACGAACTGGCAAAGACAAAGACGGTGCTTCTGATTTCCCACAGACTGGCAAATGTTGTGAAGTCTGACAAGATTTATTTCTTAAAAGACGGAGAAATCAAAGAAAGCGGAAAGCATGATGAACTGATGAGCCAGAATGGTGCATACAGACATCTGTATGAAAGCCAGATGGCACTGGAAAACTATGGAAAAGGAGGAGTGGCATAATGAGTGAAAAAACCAATACAACAAAACGCAGAAGTGCCATCCAGATCATGGGAAGTCTTATCGGGTTAGTAAAACCTCTGCTCCATATCATGCTGGCAGCCATTATCCTTGGAACATTGGGGTATTTGTGTGCAATCTTCTTGACAATACTGGCAGGACAGGTGATCGTGCATGGACTTCTGACAGGAGTAGCCGGAATGATTGTTCCGGTGGAAAATATGTGGTTAGTATTTACCCCGGTGAAAACCATTATCACAGTCATGATCGTAATTGCAGTGCTTCGTGGAATCCTGCATTATGTGGAACAGTATTGTAATCATTTTATCGCATTTAAACTGTTGGCAATCATCCGCCATAAAGTGTTTGCGGCACTTAGAAAACTATGTCCTGCAAAGTTAGAGGGAAGGGATAAGGGAAACCTGATCTCTATTATTACAACGGATATTGAATTACTGGAAGTGTTCTATGCACATACCATTTCCCCGATTGCCATTGCAACACTGACATCGATTATTATGGTGATTTTTATTGGAAGATATCACTGGTTAGCAGGCGTGCTTGCACTGGCAGCTTATCTGATTGTCGGTGTAGCTATCCCGATGTGGAATGGAAAACGTGGCAGTCAGAAGGGAATGGAATTTAGAACAAACTTCGGAGAACTGAACAGTTTTGTTCTGGATTCCTTACGTGGACTGGACGAGACCATCCAGTACGGACAGGGTGAAAAGAGAAAAGAGCAGATGACAGAGCGTTCTAAAAACCTTGCAGGAATGCAGGAGTCATTAAGTAAGATGGAAGGCTCACAGCGTTCATTTACAAACATGGTTATCCTGCTTGCATCCTTTGGAATGCTGGCACTGACGATCTGGCTGTATGCAAAAGGCGAGATGGGATTCGAGGGAATCTTAACCTGTACCATCGCAATGATGGGTTCTTTCGGACCGGTAGTTGCATTGTCAAGCCTGTCTAACAATCTGAACCAGACACTGGCAAGTGGGGAACGTGTCCTTTCCCTTCTGGAAGAGACACCGCTTGTGGAAGAGATTCCGGGTGATGTGGAAACTTCCGGTATAGAGAGCAAAGAACATGAATTTACAGGAGCAGAGGCAGAGAACGTAACATTTGCTTATGAGAATGAGGTTATTTTAGATAACTATTCATTGAAATTACAGCCGGGTAAGATCACAGGGATTCATGGTGCGAGCGGTTCCGGAAAATCTACACTCTTAAAACTGTTGATGCGGTTCTGGGATGTGCAGGATGGAAATGTATCGGTAGACGGTACAGATGTCCGCAAGATTCCAACCAAGCATTTAAGAGATATGGAAAGTTATGTCACACAGGAAACGCACCTGTTCCATGATTCGATTGCAAATAACATCGCAATCGCAAAGCCGGGAGCATCCAGAGAAGAGATTATGGAAGCCGCAAAGAAAGCGTCTATCCACGATTTCATAATGACACTTCCGAAGGGATATGATACAGAAGTCGGAGAACTGGGTGATACGCTGTCCGGTGGTGAAAAACAGAGAATCGGAATTGCAAGAGCATTTCTTCATGAATGCCCCCTCATTCTACTCGATGAGCCTACATCGAACCTCGACTCTTTAAATGAGGGAATTATCTTAAAATCATTGAAAGAATCGGCTGAGAAGAAAACGGTTGTCCTGGTATCCCACAGAATATCCACAATGAACGTGGCAGATGTGGTATATGAAATGGAGAACGGCAGAATTTCTTAACAGCAGGAATGCAGAAGAAATACTTTCCGAAAGGGGAGAAAGTAGTATATGAAACTTGTAGAATCCAAAGAGGATTATCTGGAAGCGATGTATATCTTGAAACGTCAGAAAGGATATGTCCGTAATTTTCTGCTTTGTAATTATCTGAACTATTCCAAAGCAAGTGTTTCAGTTGCAATACGTGGATTGGTGGCAGAAGGATATGTAATAAAAGATGAACATGGCTATGTTGAACTGACAGCGGAAGGGAAAAAGATTGCTAAAAAGGTTTATGCAAGGCATTTGCTTTTGGAAGAATTCTTAGAACTGATAGGAGTATCTCCGGAAACTGCAAATCACGATGCATGCCGGATGGAACATACAATCAGTGAAGAATCTTTTCGGAAGATTCAGGAGCTGGTAAAGAAGATAAAAAAGGAAAATGCATCGAATGAACAAATGCAATTAACGAATTAAATCAAAAACAGGAAAGGCGGTGGAGAGATTTCACTGCCTTTTCTGTTTAAAAAATGAAGTAACATAAGAAAAGGGATACAAATGAAAAAAGTATTGATTGCTGCGGATGAGGTAGATAAGTGGAGTCAACTTTGTGAAGGGTTAAAAAATGAGTGGGAATGTACGACCGTTAATCTGGATGTGTTTGAAAAATTCCATACCATAGCGGTCTATGACGCAGTATTGATGCTTGTAAGAAGAGATAACGGGAAACTGGGCAGACTGATCTGGGAAGTCCGGCAGTACAGTAGGGCTCCGATTATTGTCGTGATACCGGGGATTCAGGCGGTAAAGAAGTATATCGAATGGGGTGCAGACCTGGTATTTCCGCATCCTTCGGTCAGCCTGATCAACACGTACTTGTATGCATTGCTCAGGCGTTCTGACACCGCATGGAACACCGGAAGAAAAAGAGAAAAGCAGGAGATGATACAAAAGGGGAAACTGCTGATCGACTGGCGTTATCATACTGTTTACTGGGGAGAGCGTGAGCTTACAACCTTAAATGAAAGAGAAAAGGCATTCCTGTATCTGCTGGCAGATTCCTCCAGACAGGTAGTTAGCCATGAGATTATCTTTGAAAAGTTATGGAAAGAACCGTATGGAGATGATTCTGCCAACATGATCTGGTGTTTTGTACGCAGACTCCGCAAAAAACTGGAAAAGACAGAACCGGAGGCTGCAAAGATTATTCAGAGTATACGAAAGGTGGGATATTATTTAGATATAGGCATACATTAAGTAAAATGTAGAAAAATGTCGAATTATGCGAAAAGTGACTGGCAGATGACTGTTACATTACACAGTTCTGCCAGTCTTTTTCTATGCAGACCTGGGCGGGACATTTCTGGAAAATGTCCAGGGCCTGACGACGCTTAAGATCTATCAGGCAGACGAAGAAAAACACAAAGAAATGAACGCACAGGCGGAACGTTTCCGTAAGATCACGATGCGCGTTCTGTATATGCAGCTGAATTCGATCACGGTGATGGACGTTGTGGCATATGTAGGTGCGGCGGCGGGAATCATCATTGCCGTTCTGGAATTCGAGAAGGGAAATATCACATTTGCCGGAGCATTTGCCATTATCATGTTGTCGGCAGATTTCTTCATTCCTCTGCGACAGCTTGGATCATTTTTCCATGTGGCAATGAACGGAATGGCTGCAAGTGACAAGATGAAAGCGTTATTCGACCTGCCGGAAGGGGAAGAAAAGAAAGCAGAGATCCCGGAAGGCAGCGGAGAGATCCGTTTTGAAAATGTGCATTTTTCCTATGATGATACGAGAGAGATTCTGGGCGGCGTGACATTTACCATTCCGAGCCGTGGGTTCGTCTCTGTTGTAGGAGAATCGGGATGTGGCAAGAGTACCATCGCCGGACTGCTCACGGGAACGTTCAAAGGTTACACCGGACAGATCACAGTGGGCGGAACCGAGATCAGGGATACCAAAGAAGAAAGTATCATGCGTCATATGACGCTTGTAAATCATAACAGCTATCTGTTCGCCGGAACGGTGAGGGATAACCTGAAGATGGGCAATCCCAAGGCTTCCGATGAGGAGATGCTGGAAGTATTAAAAGAAGTGAATCTGTATGCGTTCATTATGCAGGAAGGCGGGCTTGATATGAAGCTGCGCGAACAGGGCAGCAACCTGTCCGGCGGTCAGAGACAGAGACTGGCGCTTGCAAGAGCGATCCTGCATGACACAGACATCTATATCTTTGACGAGGCGACATCGAACATCGATGTGGAAAGCGAAGAGGATATCATGGCTGTCATCCGCCGTATGGCAGGAGAGAAGACGGTGATCCTGATCTCACACAGACTGGCAAATGTCCGGAAGTCCGGACAGATCTATGTCATGGAACATGGCGAGATAAAAGAACAGGGACAGCTGGAAGAGCTTCTGGAGAAAAACGGGCTGTTCGCAAAGCTTTATAACGGGCAGGAAGAGCTGGAAGCGTATGGAAAGAGAACGATAAGAGATAGGATATGTGAGCAGGAAGAAAAAGAAGAACGTGTGTCGGAAGGAGGTGCGGTGTATGCAGCAGGAGAGTAGGAATGTAGAACGTAAGTGCGAGGAGAGCAGGCGGCCGGATAACAAGTATACAGATAGCAGACAGACTGGCGGACAAAGTCAGCATGCGCGCAGCGGCGTGCAGATCATGCTGCGCCTGGTCGGACTTGTGAAGCCGCTGGCGCCGGTAATGGTGATGGCGGTAACGATAGGGGTACTGGGATTCCTGTGTGCGATCTTCCTTACCATTCTTGGAAGTATGGCCGTACTGAAGGTCATGGGAATCGATATGGGGCTGACGATGAAGACGATATTCACACTGCTGATCATATGCGGGATTTTTCGTGGAATCCTGCATTATGCAGAACAGTTGTCGAATCATTATATTGCATTCCGGATCCTTGCACTGATCCGTGACAAGATCTTCGCCGCACTCAGAAAGCTGGCACCGGCGAAACTGGAAGATAAAGAAAAAGGCAATCTGATCTCGATCATTACGAGTGATATCGAACTTCTGGAAGTGTTCTATGCACATACGATCTCACCGATCCTGATCGCAATCATTACGAGTGTGATCATGCTGGTATTCTTCGGAAGACTGCATCCGGTGATGGCGGTCGTAGCGGCGTGCGGATATCTGTGTGTGGGACTTTTTATGCCGTGGCTGACTTCAAGACTCGGAAGAGAGACCGGACGGGCATACCGGAATGAATTCGGTGCATTTGACAGCTTCTTTCTGGACAGTCTGCGGGGCTTAAAAGAAAGCATCCAGTTCGGCTGTGAGGAAGAAAGACTTGGCGAGATCAAGAGACGGTCGGGAAAACTCAGCGGCCAGCAGAAAACGATGAAGAATTATACCAGCTTAAGCATTGCACTGACAGGCTGCTTCGTATCGTTCTTTTCGATCGTGATGCTGTTTGTTGGAATCCATATGTATCAGGCGGGAACAGTGACATTTACCCAGGTATTCCTTGGAACGGTCGGTATGATGAGTTCTTTCGGACCGGTGATTGCATTATCGGGACTTGCGAATAACCTGCTTCATACATTTGCCAGCGGAAACCGTGTGCTGGATATCCTTGATGAAGTGCCGGTGGCTGCAGAAGTGACAGACGGCACGGATGTGGTATTCGACGGTGCGTCGAGTGAGCATGTGGATTTCGCCTATGACGGGGAAATGGTATTAAAGGACTTTTCGGTGAAGATCGGAAAAGGACAGGTTGTCGGTATCAATGGACGGAGCGGTTCTGGTAAATCTACATTCCTGAAGCTTCTGATGCGGTTCTGGGATGTGAAGAACGGACGGGTACAGATCTCGGGAGAAGATATCCGGAGGATCAACACGAAGTCTCTGAGGGAGCAGGAAAGCTTCGTCACACAGGAGACGGTACTGTTCCATGATACGATCGAGAATAATATTAAGATCGCGAAGATGGATGCGACACATGAAGAAGTTGTGGAGGCTGCAAAGCAGGCGTCCCTGCATGAGTTCATCATGACACTGGAAAAAGGATACGATACAGATGCCGGGGAACTGGGAGACCGGTTAAGCGGCGGCGAGTGCCAGAGGATCGGAATCGCCAGGGCATTTCTCCATGATGCACCGCTGATCCTTCTGGATGAACCGACCAGTAATCTGGACAGCCTGAATGAAGGAATCATCCTGAAGGCACTGGATAAGAAGCGCGGAGATAAGACGATCGTGCTGGTATCGCACCGGAAGTCGACGATGAACCTCGCGGATAAGGTGTACAATGTGGAGCATGGCCGGGTGTGCTGATGTGAAAGAGAAGAGATAGGATATTGAAGAATACAGTAAAGATTTTCTGGGCGGTGCTCGGATTCATCTGTACCGGACTGGGGGCAGTGGGAGCAGTACTTCCCATCCTCCCGACGGTTCCGTTTCTGCTGGCGGCGGTTTTCTGCTTTGCCAGAAGTTCGGAGAGACTTCATAAATGGTTCGTGGGCACGAAGCTTTACCGAAATAATCTGGAAGGCTTCGTGAAGAACCGGTCGATGACAAAGAAAGTAAAGTGCAAGATCATCGGAACGGTAAGCATCCTGATGCTGTTCGGATTTCTGATGATGAAACAGGTGCCAGCCGCAAGAGTTGTACTTGTAGTGGTGTGGCTTGGACATCTGATCTATTTTGGAATCATGGTTCCAACGGAAAAGATGGTGTTGGCAGAAAAGATGGTATCGACGGAAAAGGTGATTCCGGCAGAGAAGGAAGGGTAGCGTATGAATGGTGGACATGTGAAGGTTGGACGTGTCTGGGAAGATTATGTTAAGCTGATCTACCAGTTACAGCAAAAGAACGGAGTTGTGACCAATCAGGAGATCGCAGAGGCATTTGGCGTGAAGAAGTCTACAACATCAGAGGCCGTGACGAGACTTGTGAAGGCGGGATATGTGACGCGTAACAGTAAGCATGAGATTGGTCTGACACCGGAAGGAGAAGCAATTGCGAAGGAAATGTGTGAGCATACGAGTCTGCTTCTGACATTCCTTCAGTCGATCGGAGTGAGCGAAACGGTGGCGGAGGAAGATGCATGCATTCTGGAGCATACGATGAGCAGGGAAAGCTTTCAGCAATTGAAAATGTATATGATGGGGTAGCGGAAGCCGGATGGGCTGTCCGGATCACTTAAAGATTCGGACAGTCGGTATATGCTGTCATACAACGGATGAATTCCTGACAGATAGAGGAATTCATCCGTTTTTTCGTGCCGGCAATTACGACAGGAAGCTTTACCGGAGGCGTAAGCGGCAGTGTCTTTACATGCTCATGATGAAAGAGCTTGAAGTTACTGTATGGAAGGAGGCTTACGCCCTCCCCGATGGCAACGGCGCTGATGATCGATTCGACACGTCCGGTCCTTAGAATCTGTGGGTGGACCGGCACATTTGCGAACAGCGCCTGACAGATCTGATAGACGGAGGTGTAGCGGTTCATCAGGATGAATGACTCGTCTGCAAGAGCGGAAAGTGATACGGGTCCGTCAAGCGGATGTCCGACGGGAAGGACGGTGACCAGTTCATCGTCCGCAAGATAGACGGAAGAAATGTCGCTCTGATCGGCCACCATCTGTTCCCGGCAGATAATAAGGTCATACTGGCCGGATAATAATCCGTTTTTCAGGTCATCTTCTTCGACTTCATCGAGAATGAAGTGAATGTCCGGATGGGACTTGGTGAACTGACGGAAATGTGCGGTCAGTCCGTACTGTGTCAGAATTGGCAGCGTTCCGATGTGGAGTTCATTTTTATTTTCTGTGAGAATCTGGTACTTCTTCATATGTCCGTTCATGATCTCGTACTGTCGGCGAAGGGCCAGGGCGTCCTGGTAAAAGGTCTCTCCGGCGGGGGTAAGGGAGGCCTTGCGGCGGGAACGGTCGAGCAGAGTGACGCCAAGTTCTTTTTCTAATTTTATGATCTGTTTTGAGAGTGCTGACTGTGAGATGTTCAGTTCTTCAGCAGCGTCAAAATAGGTATTGCATTCAGCGATGGCAATAAAATACTGAATCTGATCAAATGTCATATCTGAGATCTCCTTATATTGTGCGAAAATTTCTTGCGATTCATTCCATTTTGGAATCAATTATAGCATAAGTAGAATTGATTTTGCATCTGAAAATCATTAAAATGGGAATAAAGAGTATGAGTAATGATTTCAATAAAGAATGAAAAAACAGGAGGATTATTTTATGGCAGCAAAAGTCACAGATCTTAGAAGTGCATTAAAAATGTTAGAAGATATGCAGGGACAGCTGATTGAAACAGATGTGGAAGTCGAGCCGATGGCAGAGCTTTCCGGTGTATACCGTCATGTCGGAGCGGGCGGAACCGTTATGCGTCCGACCAAAGAAGGACCGGCAATGATATTTAACAATGTAAAAGGACATCCGGGAGCAAGAGTTGCGATCGGCGTGCTTGCGAGCAGAACAAGAGTCGGTGCATTGCTGGAATGTGATCCGAAAGATCTCGGAAAGAAATTATATCACAGCGTGGATAACCCGATCCCGCCGGTGCTGACAGAAGAAGCAGCACCTTGTCAGGAAGTTGTACACAAAGCGACAGATCCGGATTTTGACTTATACAAATTAGTACCGGCACCGACGAATACGCCGGTAGATGCGGGTCCGTACATCACGCTTGGAATGTGCTACGCATCGCATCCGGATACCGGAGTAAGTGATGTGACGATCCACAGACTCTGCATCCAGGGGAAAGATGAATTATCGATCTTCTTTACACCGGGTGCACGCCACATCGGAGCAATGGCAGAAAGAGCAGAAGAGCTTGGACAGCGTCTGCCGATCTCTATCAGTATCGGAGTAGATCCTGCAATCGAGATCGGCTCCTGCTTCGAGCCGCCGACAACACCGATGGGATACGATGAACTTGCAGTTGCAGGAGCACTTAGAGGTGAACCGGTCAGACTTTGCAAATGCCTGACGGTAAATGAACGTGCGATCGCCAATGCGGAGTATGTGATCGAAGGGGAAGTTGTTCCGAATGTAAGAGTACAGGAAGATCAGAACAGCCATACAGGATATGCTATGCCGGAATTCCCTGGATACACAGGACCGGCAAGCGACCAGTGCTGGATGATCAAAGTAACAGCTGTAACACACAGAAAGAACCCGATCATGCAGACTTGTATCGGACCGAGTGAGGAACATGTATCTATGGCCGGGATCCCGACGGAAGCAAGCATTTACGGAATGGTGGAAAAGGCAATGCCTGGAAGACTTCAGAACGTATATTGCGCTTCACCAGGCGGTGGAAAATATATGGCCGTTCTGCAGTTTAAGAAGCTTACAGCCAGTGATGAAGGCAGACAGAGACAGGCAGCACTTCTGGCATTCTCTGCATTCAGTGAGCTGAAACATGTATTCCTGGTTGATGAAGATGTAGACTGCTTCGATATGAACGATGTACTGTGGGCGATGAATACAAGATTCCAGGGAGATGCGGATATCATCACAATTCCGGGAGTCAGATGCCATCCGCTGGATCCGTCCAACGATCCAAGCTGCTCCGGCAGTATTCGTGATCACGGAATCGCATGCAAGACAATCTTTGACTGTACTGTTCCATATGATCAGAAAGACAGATTTAAGAGGGCACAATTCATGGATGTAGATCCGGAGCATTGGGTGAAATAAGATGTGCAGGGAGAGTAGAGAAGATAAGGAATGTCTTCTGACGAAAAGCAGAAAAGACAAAAAGGACAGAAAACGCATAGTTGTGGCGGCAACCGGCGCAAGCGGTCTTCCAATCCTGAAAATGTGTCTGCAGATCATCCGGGAGGATTCAGACTATGAATCCATCCTGATCTTAAGTGACAGTGCAAAGATTACGTTACAGCAGGAAACAAAAGACACAGTAGAAGAAATCGAAGCACTTGCAGACCAGGTATGTGATACAAAAGATATCGGAGCCGGACCGGCAAGCGGATCCTTCCGTACGGAAGGAATGTTGATCGTACCTTGCAGTATGAAGACTGTGGCAGGTATCCACAGCGGCTATGCAGACAATCTGATCTTGCGAGCGGCGGATGTGACGATCAAGGAACAGCGGACACTGGTCCTTGCAGCAAGAGAGACTCCGCTTAGTGCGATACATCTCCGTAACCTTTCCGAACTTGCAATGATTCCGGGAGTCCGGATTATTCCGCCGATGATGACATTTTACCATCAGCCGGAGAACATCGAGGAGATGACATATCATATTGCGGCAAAGCTAGTGGAGCCGTTCGGGATAGAGGCGAAAGCATACCGCAGATGGACCGGACTTGTGTAGAGAAGGGAGCGTCACCGTATGGAGTTGGAGAACTTCTGGAAAATAAAGAAAAAACTGACATTTACTGATATCTGTGTAGAAATCCACAGACTTGGCAGTGATTATCATATATTAGTAAGCGGCGGGGAACGCCCGCATATAGGCTGTACTGTTCTTGCTGTTCCAAGACCGTCCCTTGACGGCAGCGGCAAGATGAGCAGCACGGCATCTGTACTGAACATGACGGGACATAAGGACGAGGAAGTATGCCGTTATCTTGCTGAGAAAGTATCGGCAGGAAAGAAGGCGACCGTGGTGTGCACCGGAGGTATTCACATGGACGGGATCACGAAAGAACAGATTGCGGAAATTGTGGAAGCCATGCGGATAATTGCGGGGGAAATCGTGGACAAGTAAAGTCCCCAAAAGGGGTAATATGTTTAATAATTATGAAATTGTAGAATACACACACAGCCTTCCATTCCAGATCCGGAACTTCACAGGCCGGACCATACAGGACGATCGGGGCGATATCAAAGACGTTCTGGAACACTGGCATCAGGAAATAGAGATTGTATATACATTTGAAGGACACGCACTACATTACATCGACGGAAAAATTCACCGGGCAGCACCGGGGAAATTATTCGTTACCAATTCAGAGAGTATTCATAAAGTAATATCCGATGAAGGAACACTTGGAATACCGGAAGTAATTGCAGTAGTACTTCTGGTAAATGTAGACTTTGTAAAAAAGCTGGTTCCGAACCTGGAACAGATGTATTTCCTGCCGGAGGCAGATTCGGATATGGAGAAAATCGAACAGCTGATGAAAGAATTTTCTGGCTATGCCGGGAAAGAAAAAGAACATGAACCGTATGAAAATCTAAGACTCATGTCTATGTTGTATGAGCTGATGTATCTTTTGTGCCGGGATGATCTGGTGGTAAGGGAAACGGTATTTCCAATCAATAATCAGAAGAATCTGGAGCGTTTAAGAGGAATTATGCAGTACGTGGAGGCACATTATACAGAAGAGATCACGCAGTATGAGGTGGCAGAACGATTCTATTTTACCAAAGAATATTTCTCCAGATTTTTTAAAAAGAATACGGGCATGACATTCAAGGAATATGTGATGCATTACCGCCTGAAACAGGCATATGATCCAATTGTGTATACGGAACGGTCAATTCTGGATATTGCGCTGGATTGCGGATTTGCGGATGCCAGAGGACTGATCAATGCGTTCAAACGGGTATATGGAGATACGCCGTATCAGTACCGGAAGATGCATATGCAAAAGAAAGGACATGAAACAAGATAATAGAAATATAGCCGGGAAATTGTATTTTCCGGCTTGTTTTGAGTGGAAATATAAAAAGACCAGTGCAATTTTTTGTAATTTTAAAGCTAATAATCGTAAAGAAGACATTTGCAAAAAGCGGTAAGATAATATCGTCAACAAGATGCATGCATTTCGAAATGAAAAGATAATCAGAGATTTTGAGGAAGGGAATTTTTATGAATACGAAAGTTAGCGTAAAGGAAAAGATCTGTTATGGTATCGGTTCCGGAGGCGGAAATATTATTACACAGATCCTGGGAACATTTTTAACGGCTTATTATACGGATTCAGTTGGAATCGCAGCGGCAGCAGTTGGAACGATGATGCTGGTCGCAAGACTTCTGGATGGTATCAGCGATGTCATGATGGGCGGAATCGTTGATAAGACAAGAACCAAATGGGGAAAAGCAAGACCGTGGATTCTGATCAGTGCGCCGGTTATCTGCATCGGACTGATCCTGACATTTAACGTGCCGGAATCACTTAGCAGCTCAGCAAAACTGATCTATGCGTACATTACATATGTATTTTTGAACTGTATTGCATTTACTGCATATATGATCTCACATACAGCGCTTCTGTCACGTGTGACATTAGACGTCAATGACCGTCAGAGTATGACATCGATCAACCAGATCATCAATAACATTGTACAGCTTATCGTTACCGG
This sequence comes from bacterium, assembly GCA_963595255.1. Classification (GTDB taxonomy): domain Bacteria; phylum Bacillota; class Clostridia; order Lachnospirales; family Lachnospiraceae; genus Dorea_A. The sequence continues at coordinate 85,802 of CAVBHX010000003.1, read as the reverse complement.
ATTTACGATTAAGTTCGTAACGGCAGCCGGATGGAGAAGCGTATCCATTGTGTACGGCCTGATTACAGCACTGATGCTTCTGATCTGTTTCTGGGGTGTCAGAGAACATCTGGATATGGATGCAGAGACAGAAGAAGTAAAAGTAGAGACTGTTCCATTAAAAGAAGCAGTTCCTGCTATCATAAAGAACAAATATTTCTACCTTGTAGCAGCATTATTTATCCTGGCACTGAGCATTGCGTCAGGCAACGGATCCATGACCGTATATTATTGTGGAAATATTTTAAAAGACATGAACATGATGACATCACTTTCCATGGCACTGACACTTCCGATTATTATCGGAAACTGTTTTGTTCCTGCGATCGTTAAGAAAATGGGACATCAGAAGACATTGATCCTCAGCTCGATCCTGATGCTGGCAGGCTTCCTGATCGTGGCAATTAATCCTTACAGCGGAACACTTGCTATTGTAGGAACAGTCGTAAGAGGATTTGGAAATGGAGCCATCTTCGCTTGTGGATTCGCATTATCGGCACAGGTTGTTGACTATGGTGAGTGGAAATTCAACGTCCGTTCCGAAGGACTTGTAAACAGCTGTGTAAGCTTTGGACAGAAAGTGGGATTAGGACTTGGAGCAGCCATCGCAAGCTGGATCATCGCAGCCGGCGGATATGTGGGAACTGCAAAAGTACAGACAGCATCTGCTAACTCAGCCATCATCTTTGCATATGTATGGTTTGGTGTAATCCTTGCAGCACTGCTTCTGGTAGTCAGCCTGCTCCTGAATATCGATAAATATGAAGGACAGATCAAGAAAGATCTGGAGCAGAGGCACAAAGCGTAAGCAATCATAAAAGAATACCTATAAAAATATTTGAACAAATCAAACTGGCAGGAGAGAAGGACAATGTGTAAATTAGTATTCGATCAAGAAAAATATACAGTAGAGACTGTCACAATGGAAGGACAGACACTTACTTACCGGGCATATGAGAATCTTCCGTATGTAACCCATCCGGTCGATGACAAGATGGAGAGACTCAGCATATTTGTGCCGGAAGTATTCTATGAAGGAAAATCTGTGAATGGATATAACCTGGAAAATGCACCGATTTTTCTGCCGAATACAATCGGTGGATATATGCCGGGACCACAGGAACGTCCGGGAAAGAACATACATGGGAAGACGAATGCAACATTTTTCGCTCTGCTTCATGGATATGTTGTAGTATCTGCAGGAGCGCGTGGAAGAGAGATGGAAGATGCAGATGGAAAGTTCTTAGGCTGTGCACCGGCAGCACTTTGTGATCTGAAAGCGGCGATCCGTTTCCTGCGCCATAATGCAGAAGCTGTTCCGGGAGATGTAAATAAGATCATTTCCAACGGAACCAGTGCCGGTGGGGCAATGTCTTCTCTTCTTGGAAGCACAGGCAATCATCCGGACTATGAGCCATATTTAAAAAAGCTTGGAGCAGCAGAAGAAAGCGATGCGATCTATGCGGCATCCTGCTATTGCCCGATTACCAATCTGGACCATGCCGACATGGCATACGAGTGGGAATTCTGCGGATTAAATGATTATTCCAAGAAAATAGAGATTCCGCCGCAGGAAGGGGAGACGGATCCGACATTCATCGTGGATGAAGGAACGATGACCGAAGCACAGCAGAAGATGGCAGAAGAATTAAAGTCATTATTCCCGGCTTATGTGAATGGATTTGGTTTGAAAGACACGGAGGGAAATGCACTGGAACTGGATGAGAACGGAGACGGAAGCTTCAAAGAATATGTTCTTTCTTATGTGAAGAAATGTGTACAGAAAGAGTATGAAAAAGGCACCGATCTGTCAGGACTGGACTGGATGACGATCGAAAATGGTACCGTAACAAAAGTGGATTTTGACAAATACATCAGATTCCGAACACGTATGAAAGCAACACCGGCATTTGATAACGTATCTATGGGAACGCCGGAAAATGAGCTGTTCGGAACACCGGATACAAAATACCGTCACTTCACTGCCTTCAGTAAAGAACATAGTGCAGTGAATGGAGAGCTTGCCGACGGGCAGCAGATCAAGATGATGAATCCGATGAATTATATCGCAGATGACAAAGCAGTAAAAGCAGAACATTTCCGCATCCGTCACGGAGCGGTCGACAGAGATACATCACTGGCAATCTCGGCAATGTTGACGGCCAGCCTTGAGAATCATGGAGTAGACGTAGAACTTCAGTATCCATGGGGCATGCCGCATGCCGGAGACTACGATCTGGAAGAGTTATTCGCATGGATTGACAAAATCTGTGGATAATGTGGAATATAACCGGGGCCGGGGGATTTTTTTAATCCCCCGGCTCCATTTATATATAGATTTATACATATTTCATTTTTTATCACTGTCAATCCCAAGCAAATTATTGTATAATGGGGAATAATCAAGAAATCACACAACACGGGAGGATCTATGAAAGAACCAACGTTAGGTAATCCGCAGAATACAATAGAGGTTCTGCAGAAATATAATTTTTCATTTCAGAAAAAGTTCGGTCAGAATTTCCTGATCGATACACATGTATTGGATAAGATCATACAGTCGGCAAATATCACGAAGGATGACATGGTGCTGGAGATCGGACCTGGAATCGGTACGATGACGCAATATCTGGCGCAGGCGGCAGGAAAGGTGATCGCAGTGGAGATCGATAAGAACCTGATCCCGATCCTGGAGGATACATTAAGCGGATATGACAATGTACGTGTCATCAATGAAGATGTATTGAAGCTGGATCTTAAGAAGCTGGCGGACGAAGAGAATAACGGAAAGCCGGTCAAAGTAGTGGCGAACCTGCCATACTATATTACGACGCCGATTATTATGGGACTTTTTGAAAATGAAGTTCCGGTGGAGAGTATCACAGTTATGGTGCAGAAAGAAGTTGCGGACCGTATGCAGACCGGACCGGGCAATAAGGATTACGGCGCATTGTCGTTAGCAGTGCAGTATTATGCCGATCCGTATATCGTGGCAAATGTTCCGCCGAACTGCTTCATGCCAAGACCGAAGGTAGGATCAGCGGTCATCCGTCTGACCTGCCACCAGGAGAAGCCGGTACAGGTGCAGGATGAGAAGCTGATGTTCAATATCATTCGTGCATCTTTCAATCAGAGAAGGAAGACACTGGCGAACGGCCTGAAGAATGCGGCAACTTTAGATTTTACAAAAGAAGAGGTCGAAGCAGCGATCGAGGCACTTGGGAAAGGTGCGAGCGTGAGAGGCGAGACACTGACACTGGAAGAATTTGCGAAGTTAAGCGATCTGTTGAGTAAGAACCGATAGATTAGCTATCCCCATACAAGAAAGGATGATGACGATGGACAGAAAAGACGATCAGACACAGACATTATTTGAGGTAACACCGGAAATCAGCCATTTTGCAGAACTCTGCGAGAGGAATAATGCGATAGACAAAGACCTGTATACGAAGTACGAAGTCAAAAGAGGACTCCGTGACCTGAACGGAAAAGGTGTCCTTGCGGGACTCACGAACATTTCCGACGTATGTGCGAAGAAGATCGTGAACGGAGAAGAAGTGCCATGTGCAGGAAAGCTTTACTACCGCGGCTATAACATCAAAGATCTGGTGCAGGGATTCTTAAAAGATAAGCATTACGGATTTGAGGAAATCGCCTACCTGTTATTGTTCGGCGAGCTGCCGAATCAGAAGGAACTGCAGACATTCCACGAGACACTGGTGGAGAGACGTACACTGCCGCCGACATTTGTCCGTGACGTTATCATGAAGGCGCCGAGCCGTGATATGATGAACAGTCTGTCCAGATCGATCCTGAGTCTGTATACATATGATCCGCATGCAGACGATACATCGATTCCGAATGTACTGCGTCAGTGCCTGAATCTGATCAGCCAGTTCCCGATGCTGATGGTCTACGGCTATCATGCGTACAACTACCGCATGGGTGATGACCTGTTCATCTATGCGCCGTCACCGGAATTATCGACAGCAGAGAATATTCTGATGATGCTGAGGGAAAATAAGAAATATACCAAGCTGGAAGCAAAGATCCTGGATATGGCACTTGTCCTTCACATGGATCACGGCGGTGGTAATAACTCGACATTTACAACGCACGTGGTAACATCATCCGGAACGGATACATATTCGACGATCGTGGCGGCTATGGCATCCTTAAAAGGACCAAAGCACGGGGGAGCGAATATCAAGGTTACACAGATGTTTGATGATATGATGGAAAAAGTCAGCGACTGGGAAGATGACGATGAGGTACGCCAGTATCTGAACGACCTGCTGGATAAGAAAGCATTTGACCAGAAAGGATTGATCTACGGAATGGGGCATGCGATCTATTCTGTATCTGACCCGCGTGCCGACATTTTCAAAAAGTTCGTAAAACAGCTTGCAAGAGAAAAGGGCTGCGAGAAGGAATATGCACTGTATGAGAAGGTAGAGCACATGGCACCGGAAGTCATCGGGGAAAAACGTAAGATCTACAAAGGTGTAAATGCCAATGTCGATTTCTACAGCGGACTTGTGTACCGGATGCTGGACCTTCCACCGTCACTCTATACACCAATCTTCGCGGCAGCGCGTATCGTCGGATGGAGCGCGCACCGTCTGGAAGAGCTTAAGAATGTAGATAAGATTATTCGTCCGGCGTACAGACCGCTGGCCGAATACAAAGAGTATGTCAGAATGGATGATAGATCATGAAACATGAATTTTATTATACGTCCAGAGATTCCGTGACAAAGATTCACGCGATCGAATGGATTCCGGATGGAGAGGTAAAAGGTATCTTACAGATCTGCCATGGAATGGTGGAGTACATTGACCGTTATGATGAGTTTGCAAAATTTATGTGCGGGCACGGTTACTATGTGGTCGGGCATGATCATCTGGGACATGGAAAATCCATACAGACGGAAGCGGATCTGGGATATTTTGATGAACGCAAAGGCAATCAGTATGTGATCGGGGACATTTACCGGCTGCAGGAAATGACGAGAAAGAAATATCCGGAGGTGCCGTATTTTATGCTCGGGCATAGTATGGGATCCTTCCTGCTGCGTCAGTATTTGACGATGTATGCAGGCGGACTTTCGGGAGCCGTTATTATGGGGACCGGATACCAGGGCGCGCTTACGCTCAGTGCCGGAAGAATTGTCTGCCGGATCATCGCAGCGTTCAAAGGATGGAAATACAGAAGCACATTCGTGGATAATCTGAGCTTCGGAGGATTTAATAAAAAATTCGAACCGGGTGAGACATCGAAAGAATGGATCACGTCCGATAAGAAGAAGCGGGATGAATATGTCCAGGATCCGCTGTGTTCCTACACATTTACACTGGGAGCCTATTATCAGATGTTTACCGGTATGAAGGTTCTGGTGCGGAAGGGAAGCATGAACCGGATTCCGAAGACACTTCCGGTGCTTTTCACAGCGGGAGCCGACGATCCGGTAGGTGCGTTTGGAAAGAGCGTAACCAGAGTGTATGAGAAATATAAAGATGCCGGGATAAAAGATGTGTCGATCCATCTGTATAAGGGCGACCGTCATGAGATATTGAATGAAGTAGACCGTCAGAATGTGTATCAGGATATCCTGGCGTGGATCGAGGAAAGAAATCGCAGATAAAACTGTTAAGTGAATAAAATGTGGAAGAAAAATCCGCACAGATTGAGGAAATGTTAAGATTTCCAGTGTCTGTGCGGATTTTTTATACCAAAGTATGCAAGAAAAGTATTGCATTATTTGTATAATGACATATAATACAAAGTAAGAAGAATAAAACGACAGCTAATCAAAAAGAAAGAGAGGGCTAACACATGATCATAAAAATAAATATGAAATCCGAAATTCCAATTTACCTCCAGCTCCGCAACCAGATCGTAATGGGTATTGGAAAAGGAGAATTTGAAGAAGGCGAACTTCTTCCAACCGTCCGGCAGATGGCAGCAGACCTGGGAATCAATAACATGACGGTAAGTAAGGCGTATCAGCTGTTAAAATCCGAAGGATTCATAGAGACGGACCGCAGGCGGGGAACTGTGATCTGCCTTCCCGGATATGAAGCGAAAGATCACCAGGAAGAATTTCAGGAGAAATTAGAAGAAGAGCTGGAACTCTTAAGTGCAGAAGCGAAGATCCGCGGAATGAGTTATAAAGATTTCCTGGATTATTGCAGACAGGCATTTAGCAGAATGGAGGTGGCAGCAGAATGACGATGGCGATTGTGTTTGTCTTAATGGATTTATTCTTAGTTGCGATCACTTATGGAGTATATGGCGGCAAGACAAAATATTACGAGGGTATGATCCTGGGCGTACATATGGAAGAACAGTATGCCAAAGGAACAACAGTAACCGCATTTATCCAGGATTACAAGAAGAAATTAAAAAGGTTCTATGTATGGAATCTGATTGCAGGAATACTACTCTGTGGTCTGTGTTTCTGGTATTTTTCCATTTTCATGATTGCGTGGTGTGTATGGTTGATTGAATTTATGGCCGGAAGTCTCTATCTCATTTACAGGAATCACAGAAGACTTTATGATATGAAAGTTGCATATGGATGGAGCAGCGAAGAGAGTGGACAGATGATGATGGTAGATACCAGATTATCGTCAGGAAGCGGACAGGCGGCACTTCCGCTGTGGCTGCATCTGCTTACATTGGCAGTTTTAGCAGCTCCGTTTGTATCGGAAAAGGTCAGAGCAGGAATCAAGGACATTCCTGGGATGGGTGCAATCTTTGGGGCCGGGATTGCTGTATGGGTGACATTTTTATTCTGTGCATGGATATTCAGAAGACAGAGAAATAAAGTATACAGTGAAGACTCGCAGATCAACCGCCGCCTGAATGACCTGGAAAAAAGATACTGGTCAGCAGGCTTTCTGACAGAAAGTATCTGTAATGACATTGCAACGCTGTATCTTATATATGCCGGAGTAAAAATGGCTGGATATATTTATACAGTGATATTGTTCCTGGCAGTTGTGGGAATATTTGTCGGATACTGGTATCTGAGAAAAGCCAAACAGGCAATTTTGCAGATGGATAAGACGCCGCTGTTTGTAGATGACGATTATTACTGGCGGAATGGCTGGTATAGTAATCCTGATGACAGCCGTCTGTTTATCCAGGATCGTTTTAACGGTATGAATTATACAACGAATCTTGGAAGACCGGTGGGACGTTGTATGGTTGGCGGAGTTCTGGCCGGTACGGTGATATTGCTGGTATGGGTATGTATTATGATGATCCGGATGGACTTTGTCCCGGTACATCTGGCAGATAGCGGCAGCAGTTTTAAGATCACATCCGGTTACACCAATACGGAGATAAAAAAAGAGGATATAAAATCCGTAAAATTATTAAAAAATGGGCTTCCGGAGGAACATTTTAGTAAAACCAATGGTTCGGCTGATGAAAAACAGTTACTTGGAAAATTTGACGGAGCAGAATCGGGAAAATGCCGGATGTATGTGTGGCTGGAACAATCGGAAGTCATACAGATTAAGACAAAGAAATATACGGTATTCATGAATAATAAGGATAAAGACCAGACGACTGCCTGGTATGAACAATTAAAAAAAGCGGAGCCGTAAAAGCATCCGCAGAAATTACCGGTAAAGTGGACCGCCAGAAGTGACCTTCTGGCGGCCTTTACTTTATGAGGGGGGCGATAGTTGTTATCCAACTATCTTTTCCTATTATAATCAAAAAATGTGTACAAAGTATGTTCATTTTATAAAAATGTGATATTTGTTGTTAAAACCACATTTTAGAACGAAAAAAAGTATTATAGTAAGAGACAAGGGAAAAATGTTATTGAGGAATACAATAACAAATAGGATAAAAGAAAGGACTAATAGATATGAGTATGATCAAAAATATCAGTAAAGCAGAAGTATTAGTATTAAAAGATCAGGTAGCTTACCAGGAAGGACAGGTAGTCAGCAAAACACTGGCGCAGAACGATGCATTGAGTGTTACATTATTCTCTTTTGACAAAGGAGAAGAGATCAGTACACATGAATCAGGCGGGGATGCATTTGTAACCTGTCTTGACGGAGTAGGTGAGATTACGATCGACGGCGAAAAATATGAGTTACATGAAGGTGAATCAATTATTATGCCGGCAAAGCATCCGCATGCAGTGCACGGAAAAGAGCAGTTTAAGATGCTGCTTGTCGTTGTATTTTAACAAGAATATGTAAACAGTGTGGCTTGTGATCTGTTTTATTAAAAAAGCGCAACAAAAAACTCTCCGTTCCGGAGAGTTTTTTGTTGTTGTTATAATTACTAAAGGAATGAGAGTAAAGTGTACACCGAAGAGTGATTTCGGTGTGTTACTTTATGAGGGGGGTGATAGTTGTTGTTCATCAACTATCTGACATTTAGTATAAATGGAAAATATGTCTAAAATATGTTAAAAGCATAAAAGAATTCGAAAAAATCTTAAGTAAAAATGAAGCATATAAAAACAGAATCTAAACAGGAACAAGATCAGAGGCAGAAATGGCAGTTTTTCGCAAATGAGCAGTTATTATATCAAAAAATTCACTGGATGTCGGCTTAAGATGCAGTGGACGCAAAGCAATCTTTTCGAGGAGGGATTTATTGCCATGCTCCCAACAGACCTTTATAACGGTGCGGATATTCCGCTCAACGCTATAGCTGGTAGTATTATAATGACGTGCAATGTCTGGATAAAGATACTTACTGACGAAAAGGAGGTAATTTTCATCAGACAGACAAAGGCGTGTCCCATAAATTAAATATGCATATCCCCGATAAGTAGCGCCAATGCCAAGAGACCGGATAAGATATTCTATTTCTGGTTCATGCATAATACTTTCATCTTCTTTCTAAGTTAATTTTTAATATTTAAAATGTAACGGTTAAAAAAGAAATGTTTGCAGTATGAAACAATATTAAAAAGATATCCATATCTATTATATAAAAAATCTGCTTAAGAAAAATATAGTTTATTATTTTTTGACGAAATATTAACACTCTGCATATCTCTGATAAAGTGGGCGGAAAGGAATAATTTCATAATATCTTAAGAAATTACAGAAGCAGTACTTAAAAATTGGCTGTTATTCTTGTATATTATAAGGGAGGTGATGAATTATGTACAACATACTGGTATGTGATGATGATAAAGAAATCGTAGAGGCGATAGAAATCTATCTGTCGCAGGAAGGATATAAAGTATTAAAAGCTTACGACGGTGAGGAAGCATTGAAGCTTTTGGATAAGCATAAAGTGGATCTTCTGATCATTGATGTGATGATGCCAAGATTGGATGGAATCCGCGCAACGTTAAAAATCCGGGAAAAACAGAATATGCCGATCATTATTCTGTCTGCAAAGTCAGAGGATGCCGATAAGATCCTCGGACTGAACGTAGGAGCCGATGATTATATGACCAAGCCATTTAATCCACTGGAACTGACTGCAAGGGTAAAATCCCAGCTTCGCAGATATACACAGCTTGGAAGTACAGTGGAAAAAGAGAATCAGGCAGTTTATACCGTGGGAGGACTTATGATCGATGACGATCAGAAAGAAATTACGGTTGACGGAGAGCCGGTGAAACTGACACCGATCGAATACAACATTTTATTGTTACTGGTAAAAAATCAGGGGAAAGTATTTTCTATTGACCAGATATACGAAAGTATCTGGAATGAAGATGCTATCGGAGTAGATAATACGGTAGCTGTACATATCCGTCATATCAGAGAGAAGATCGAGATTAATCCAAAGGAACCAAGGTATCTGAAGGTGGTCTGGGGTGTCGGATATAAGATAGAAAAGCTTTAGGAAGGAGCATATATGAAGAAATGGTACCGAATGCCCAAAGCAAAATTGTTTTTGACAGTGGGGGCACACGTACTGGCCGTTATCGGAGTATTATGTTTACTGTGGGCAACACGTTATCCGATACTGACACAGGAACTGTTCACTGCGGATGCGGCGAAGACTTATGAAGAAAGCAATGCATTTGCCGATTCCGTGGCGAATGCAAATTATAATATCCTGGACGAGATCCGGTATCAGACCTTATATGATACAGATGGCAAATATGATCCGGATAAGATCGTAGATGTGGCAAAATACGAAGATACCGGTGAGATAACAGGAAAAGATGAAACAGGCCTGTCGTTCCGTCTGGGAGATCTGTATTCCTGGGGAAAATTAATCTCGGAATCGATGACGGATTATGATGCAGCAAGGAGCAAATTAGATAAACAGGATTGTATTATCGTATGTAAACGTTCAGACGGAACTTATCATTATTTCCATTACAAAGATTTTAAACAGATGATCGATTACGGAGAGCTGTCATTTGTAATTACCGGAGACAGTTCTGCGGATGATATTCTGACAGAACTAAAGCAGGGAGAGTATCAGGAGAGCAACAGTGGGGAATCCAGATTCCGGGGACTTCAGGATATCGATGGAAAGATTGTCTATATCAATTGCTGGAATTATGATGGTGAAAGAGTTGTCGGGGATTATAAGACGGTAAATGGAGAGACGGTACTTCAGCTTGTGAATAATTCAAAAGAATGGAATGGCAAGCTGAATGAAGCGTACAGAATGATAAATAATTCAGCCGAAACGATCTATTCTGACGTTGATAATTATGCGGTATCTCAGAACCAGTATCAGGAAGGCAATACGAACATAACGTATCTGTATGTTAATCTGGACAACAAGACGGTCATTACGAATAAGAAAAAATATCAGAACTTTGACAATTACAAAGAGAACCTGAAAAAAATGAAAAAATCAGGAAAATATGTAATCGTAAGACCAAAGCTTGCAGATTATGAAAGCAATATTGAAAAAGCCGGTAAAGGGGATTCGATGGCACAGGAGTGGCAGGAGACAGTGGCCGGTTATGTCGATGCGTCAGATTATATATATGTCTCTGTTGTAGATACGGATTATCCTGTAAAAGATAATTTTTATGAACAGGATGAGATCTTTACAAGGTACGGGGCCGGAGCCAAAGTGGCCGGAATACTGGGAATGGCGGCTGTAGCGGCATATCTTGTCATTCTTGTATTTCTTACGATCGGAGCCGGAAAAGTTAAAGAAGACGAAGAAGTGCATCTTATGAAATTTGATCACATTAAGACAGAACTGGCAGCTGCAAGTGTGCTGTTACTCTGGGCGGTGGTTGCGCTGGTAGGAGTAAAGGCCGGGGCATTTACATGGCAGAATGCAAGTGGAGAGACGATCTATATGGAGAATGTGGAGTCGTATCTGCCGGGAATAGTGGTTGGAAGTGTGGTGGCATTGTATACCTGCGCAATGTTTCTTTTCGGATATTTGAGTCTGGTGAGAAGAATCAAGGCGGGAACGGTATGGAAGAACAGTGTGCTCAGATGGCTTTTGATCTTCGTAAAAGAAATGTTCCAGAATATCCGTCATCTGTGGAAATCTATTATGGGATTTGCGATCTTCTTCATGATCCACTGGCTGTCATACGTATTTGGATCAGCGGGAAGTAGTATCTGGATCAGCAACCGGTTATGGGCGGTCATTCTGTTGATCATAGATGTTGCAGCATTTATCTGGATGGTACAGAAAGCGAAAGGAACCGGAAAGATCAAGACCGGGATCGAGAAGATCGCCGGCGGGGAAGTGGATTATCAGATCCCGGTAAATGGATTGCTGGCAGAGCATAAAGAAATTGCAGAAAAGGTGAATTCCATCGGCGAAGGTCTGGAAGCGGCGCTCGCAAAGAGCATGAAAAGTGAACGTCTGAAGACAGATCTTATCACGAATGTATCGCATGATATTAAGACGCCGCTTACATCTATCATTAATTATGTGGAATTGTTAAAGCAGGAGGACCTTAAGGATCCGAAGATCCAGCGCTATATTGAAGTTCTGGAACAGAAATCACAGCGGCTTAAGACACTGACGGAAGATGTGGTGGAAGCTTCAAAAGTAAGCTCCGGCAATATCACACTGGAGTTCATGAATCTGAATCTGGTAGAAATGATCCAGCAGACGAGCGGAGAGTTTGAAGAAAAATTCAAGGCGCGTGATCTGGAGGAAGTGATGAACCTTCCGAATGAGGAGGTTGTAATCCGCGCAGACGGAAGACGGTTGTGGAGAGTGCTGTCTAATATATACAACAATGCGGCAAAATACGCAATGCAAGGAACAAGAGTCTATGCTGATCTTGAAAAGAAAGATGGTATGGCATATTTCAGCCTTAAGAATGTATCCGAGCAGCCGTTAAATATCTCAGCTGACGAACTGACGGAACGTTTCATACGCGGAGATGTATCAAGAAGTACGGAAGGCAGCGGACTTGGACTGTCTATCGCACAGTCGCTGACAGAAATGCAGGGCGGGACATTTGAATTGTATCTGGATGGAGATTTGTTTAAAGTAACGATAAAATTCCCGATTTCATAGTCTGGGCCGGAGGATTTTTAAAAATCCTCCGGCTCAAACTGTATTTACCGTTGTCCCTTTTTCGCAAATCCTCCGGAACCATTAATAAAATTGCCATTTACGCTACTTGCGCTCCTGTCTAAAAAACAGTAGAATATAATATTATGAATGAATTAAGCAAATTATTACAGGAAAATTTAAATATAGAATTTATATCAGCAACGCTGAGTAACCCGAAGAATAAAGACGGTGTACAAAAAGTGAAAGTAAGACCGATCCTGAAAAAAGATGTCCTTTATTTTCAGCTCGAGTCATTCCGGAATAATCAGGCATTTCACGAGAATGTGGAGGAGAAAAAAGCTTGTGAAATACTTCTTAAGTATATGGAAAATATGCGCCAGATGCAGATGGAGACACAAAGAGCAGCTTATACAATTCTTGTAAGCAAAAAGGGAAAAGTAACAATAAAAAGCAAGATGAAAAAAGGCGAAAAGAAGCAGATCAATATGAGCCACGACCGCAAGAAGAAGTATGTACTGGAAGAGGGAGTCCCGGTACCATTTCTTCAGGATCTTGGTGTTATGACACAGGATGGAAAGATCGTGCATGCGAAATTCGACAAATTCCGGCAGATCAACCGGTTCCTGGAATTTATCGAGGATATATTGCCGGAGCTTGATAAGGGAAGAGAACTTACAATCCTGGATTTTGGCTGTGGTAAATCTTATCTCACATTTGCCATGTATTATTATCTGCATGAATTGAAAGAATATGACATAAGAATCATAGGACTGGATCTGAAGAAAGATGTGATCCGTCATTGTAATGAATTAAGTGAAAAATATGGCTATGAAAAGCTGAGATTTCTGGAGGGTGACATTGCGGATTATACCGGTGTCAATAAGGTAGATATGGTGGTAACCCTGCATGCCTGCGATACCGCAACCGATTATGCGCTGGCAAAAGCCGTGGGATGGGATGCGAAAGTGATCTTATCGGTACCATGCTGCCAGCATGAACTGAACCGTCAGATAAAAAATGAGACATTAGAACCAATATTAAAATACGGGCTTCTGAAAGAACGTATGGCAGCACTTATCACAGATGGCTTAAGAGCACAGTATCTGGAGCGTGAGGGGTATGAAGCGCAGATACTGGAATTTATAGATATGGAGCATACACCAAAGAATATCCTGATACGTGCAGTAAAGAAGCGGCATGCCAAAGAAGACAATAATATAGAGGCATCCATCAAGAGATGTGAAGCAGCACTCCGGGTATCACCGACACTGGGACGTCTGTTGGACGGGTTCGACACGGAGTCCGCAAATTCAAAGAAAGATCATCCGGAGAAAGAGGATAAAGAGGGAGTATAAATGACATTGACTTTAAAAAAAAGGTTAAAGAATGCAGGAATCCTGACTGCAGTATTTATCGTGGCTGTCATTATATTCAGCTACGTGACAAATAAGGGGAATGACAATATGACGGCCGATATGGGAGCCGCAACATTTCCACAGATATCATTTTCTTATGGAGAATATAAGATCAATACACTGACAGGTTATGCAAAACGCATGGATATATCCTCTATGCACAACACGATCACACCGGTAGCGAACCAGAGCCTGGATGTAAACGTAGAAGCATATGGGAATAAATTCACGGGAGCCAGCTACAAAGTCTATACGATGGACGGTACAAGTGAGCTGGAACATAAGAAGATTAAAAAGGTGGGAAAAGGATTTACCCTGGATCTGAGCGGGAAAAAAGTACTGGATGAAGAGCGGATCCTGGAAGTCCGCCTGAACAGAAATGGTGCGGATCCGGTATATTTCTATACCCGTATCGTCAGTGATGAAGATGCACATGTTACAGAATGCCTGAATTATATCAGCGATTATCATGAAAATGCACTTGGCAAGGTGGAAAATGCAGGCGTCGGAGCAGCGCTTGAACCGACCGATGATGCGGACAACACCACACTTCAGCACGTGACGATCAATTCGAATTATGAACAGGTCACATGGGGCAGTCTGAAACCACAGGTAGAACAGGGAGAGCGCTGGAGCATCAAGGAACTGAACAGTACCTGTATGTCGGTACAGCTGCAATACCGGGTAAGCTGCAAAGGAGAAGAGAATGAGGCAGACCGCTATGCGGTCAAAGAGTTTTTCCGCGTAAGATATATTGCAGATGCCAAGAAAACCTATCTTCTGGATTACGATCGGACAATGGAGCAGATCTTCGACGCGACACAGAAGGTTCTGAATGAGAAAGGAATCATCCTCGGCATCGCGCCTGCAAATCTGTCTTATAAGGTGAATAAAGATGGCACGATCGTATCATTTGTAGAGGCAAATGAACTCTGGAATTATAACAAAGATTCAGACGAGATTTCACTGGTATTTGGTTTCGCAGATGCGGAGAATACAGATGTGAGAAATATGGTGTCAGATCATAAGATCAAGCTTCTTAAGGTAGATGCCAAAGGCAATACAACCTTCCTGGTGTCCGGTTATATGGACCGCGGCGAGCACGAAGGAGAAGTGGGAGTAGCTGTCTATTATTATGATATAGAGAAGAATTCAGTGGAAGAGAAAGTATTTATTTCCACAAATAAATCATATGCACAGGCAGAAAGTGAACTCGGAGAGATGTCATATTACGATGCGAAAACGGATATGCTGTACACAATGGTAGACGGCACCCTTTATCAGTATAGCGTCGAAGATGCCGAGAAGAAAGCACTGGTCAAAGGACTGGATGCACAGCAGTATGTTGTGTCGGAAGACGGAAGTCTGATCGCATATCAGGCAAACGGAGATCTTGAGACCGCAACAAAAGTGACGATCCTGAATGTAGAGACAGGAAAGAAGCAGAAAGTAACCTGCGGAAAAGGAGAATGCATCCGCCCACTTGGATTTGTCAGAAGTGATTTTGTATATGGAGTTGCCAAGACAGAGGATATAGGAAATACCGTATCCGGAGAGGCAACCGTTCCAATGTACAAACTGGAGATCCGGAATCAAAAAGGAAAAGTGATCAAAAAATATCAGACAGACGGCATTTATATTCTGAGTGCATCATTCGATGAAGATATGATCACGCTGGAACGTGCATCGAAAGACGGAGATACTTATACAGCAACAGCACCGGATTATATTACGAATAATGAACAGAAGACCAAGAGCAATATCGCACTGGAAACTTATGCAACAGATCTGAAACAGACACAGGTAAGACTGACGTATAACGACGGAATCACAGACAAAGAACCAAAAGTGCTCAAGCCAAAACAGATTCTGTTCGAAAGACCACAGACAATCACATTTTCAGATAAAGACGCACCGGAGAAATATTATGTCTATGGACATGGTGATATACAGGGCGTATATACAAAGGCCGGAGATGCGATCAAGAAAGCAAATGATTACAATGGTGTAGTAGTCGATTCATCCCAGAATTATGTATGGGAGCGCGGTAACCGCAACCTGCAGTATTCGATCACTGATAAAGATGATGTGTTAAATACAATCAAAGACCGCCTGAAGAATCAGGAAAAACCGATTGATATCTTAAAAGATGTCAATAACGGCGAGGCTTACGACCTGACAGGATGTACGACGGAAGAGATTCTGTACATCATCAACCAGGGCCGTCCGGTCATCGCAATGCTGGATTCGCAGAATGCCGTCATTCTGGTGGAATACAGCGATACGAATGTTGTGTATGAAGATCTGAATGACAGTACAAGACACAGCGTGAAGTATGAAGAGATGGATCAGATGACGTCAGGAAGCGGTAATACGTATATTGGATAATAGAGAATAAAGACGAGAGAATCTGCCAGTAGCAAGTTCTCTGTAGAAATTATAAAACCGGATGTGGAGTCAGTACTTACACATCCGGTTTTCATTAAATAAAGTATTATTTTTTCTCTTCCAGAATCTTAACTGCAAGGGAACATACGGTTCCGATAAAAGCAGCAAGAATAATATAAGGCAGCAGATCCGTTATAGAATCTGTATGCAACAGGCGCTTCAAAGCTGATACTGTAAAGGTTGACATGAACATTCCGATTCCCATGATCGCAGAATAGGCAGTTGCTGCGATGGATGATTTGGAACGAGGTACGAGCTGTCCAAGGTGTATGGAGAAAAAGCTCAGCGAGTAACCAAATCCATATCCCAGAAGAACACAGGCGATAACAACCGTTGCAGGTGTTCTGAAAAGCCATAAAATAATGTATCCGACACAGAGTGCAAGATAATGTATAAAGGAGCCTGTATATTTGTATTTCCTGTAGAAATGAGGAAATGCAAGACTCGAGAAGAAGGCTACAAAATTAGTTAAGGATGACATCGAGCCTGCCAGTGCCGCATTTCCGATATTGCAATCAGAAAGATATACAGAGATCTGGAAAAATACCACACCGTATGTCAGAAACCAGAAAAATTCCAGAAGCATCTGCAGGGAAAATGGTAATATTCTAATCTTCTTAATTTCCGAGGATGAATCCGTTTCAGATGCATCCTCAGAAATGGAAAGGGAAGGGGCTGTACGGGGTACGAATAATATAACCAGGATCAGCATAGGAATGCCTGACCAGTATAAGGTAAAGACAGACTGCCAGCCAAAAGTATTCGTAAGCTGTCCTGCTAAAAAAGTAAGCAGCATAGCAGAGATTGAGATTCCGGCTGTGATATAGGAAGTCAGCTTCTGCCGTTCTTCTTCTGTCTCTGACTGGTCGGAGGCGATGGCGATCGCAGATACGTTACATGCACCGAGACCAATACCGATAATGGCACGCATACCGATCATAAATGCCAGCGAATCGATCAGGTGACCGCAGATGCCGCCGACGCAGTAACATATGACACCTAAAGTCAGAATGTATTTCTTATTTATTTTTAACATTAAAAAGCCAAATATGATAGAAGAAAACATGGCAATTAATGTCGGAATTGATAATAGAAGATCAACTGCGGCAGTATTACTGAAGGTCTTATACAGTATGTCAGATGCCGGAGTTAATGGTGTTTCAGCCATCATTGTTAAGGTAGTAAATAACAATGCGACGACAAACATTTTTTTCTTAAAACGGTCTTTGGTCATAATCTTATACTCCTTTGAGGTTCGTATTACTTTATGCAATCATGGTATCACCAAAGACTCTGTTTTTGACAGATACAAACAGTAGCAAAATAAGATCCATTTTCCTACAAAATGCAAAATCAGGACAGTTCCGTTGGTGCATCAGCCAGTTTATCCATATCCATAAGAAGGAATGCTAAGAGCAGATGTGTTCGCATCACCGGATCGGAGAAATTGATGGCCGCAATTTCGTTCAGTTTTTCAAAACGGTACCGGAATGTAGAACGATGTATGAATAAAGCCTGACTCGCTGCAGCTGGACTGCAGTCATTTTCCAGATAGGCTCTGAGCGTAGAGGCATAATCGGTATTATTTTCCCGGTCATAAGCAATGACAGCGCGCAGTGGCTGCGGGTAAAGAATATGAGACGGGCACTGTCCGGCCAGAGTATCCAGAATATAATCCATCAGATAATCATCAAAAAAGTAAATATTCGGTTCGCCCAGATCCTCTGCCTGTTGTTCCAGTTTTGTCTGATAATGAGAGTTCAGTTTGTAATGCTCAGGCAGTTCCAGGATATCGGTAAATTCATTGCTGACAAAAGCATGCAAGTGGAAATCCCGGATGACAGGGAAAAGCTGCATACAAAGATAAGGACGGTCATAATCCGTCGTACCTTCGGTATTTAAAATTGCAACAATATTTTTCTTATATTCGATGGTATAACAGTGTGTAAATGCCTGCTCTACCATATTTAATACACTTCCGGCAATGTGGCGGCGGAAATCAGACTTCGACAATGGAATAGTGATACAGATATAGTGGTCAGACGGATTCCAGCCGATTTCTGATAAAGAGGCAATGAAATCATTCTGATTTTTCAGTTCATTGTCCAGTAACGAACAGAAAGAATCTGCAATATAATCCAGATGATAATCGGTTGCCAGCTTTTTGGTCTGACACAGCTTTGTGACAATTTCCGCCAGTTTATCAACGATTACATAGTCAATCTGGCGAAAGGGACGGTTACGTTCATCCATAAAGATACGCCCCATAAATTTGTCGTTGACCTTGATATTACAATATATATAGTTGTATTCATCCGGATAAATGGCAGTTTTTTCCCAGTAGGTGGCGTGGGTCGTAGAAAAAGTTTCTTCGAATTTCGGAGATTTTAAAAGCCCGATCACAGCCTCCGGAGGCATTTTTCCGTCCCGAAGCCAGGGATAGGATTTTTGCACTGCGGGATTTGATTTTCGTTCGGCGTATGCAAGTATCCGGTAGTTCGCATCATGAAGATAGATTGGATTGTTCGTATATTCTGTGGAAGCTTCGAAAATCTCCTGCAGAGATTTCCCGGCAATGAACAGATCATAGATATGATCTTCCCAGCAGCGCAGCTCTTCTAATGTAAGAGAGAGGGTATTATATACATCCTGTGGATCGGCAGATCCGGCAAGACAGATATAGTTGATAGGTTCCTCTTTAAAGGAAGCAGGAAGTTCGCCGATACAAAGCAGGGCACTGTCCGGTACCTGAGGAAAGAAAATCTGTTCAGAGTCTGCAGTACAGACATGCAGGACACAGTGCTTTCCGGAAAAGTCCGGATTGGCAAAGAGAATACTCTGAATGATATTTTCATCTTTTTCAACATTATAATCAATTATGGGATACAGTTGGTTCAATCGTTCAATGATAGCAGGTAATGATAACTTCATAAGATGAATCCTTTCTATAATAATGATAAAATTTATATGTCGATATAATAATGATACGACAGATATAGACAAAATTCCAATGAATATACAGGTCAAATTGTACGAAAAAAAGGAAATGGCTTCACTCGTTTTGTACGTTTTAAACTATACACAGGATTTGTACAATAAGGGCAGGAAGTAAGAAACGAGGAGGTAAATCAGTAATGAAGTATGATTTTCAAACAGTAGTATCCAGAAAAAATACCGGTGCTATGAAATGGGAGGAATCCGTAACAAGCACAGGGTTCAGACCAGAGGTTGTACCGCTTTCGGTAGCAGATATGGAATTCAAGGCGTGTCCGGAGATCGTTCAGGGAATTAAGGATGCGGCAGATACAGGTGTGTTCGGATATACATATAATCCACCGGGATTCATGGATGCACTGGTCAACTGGATGAAAAACCGTCATGACTGGGAAGTAAAACCAGAATGGGTAGAGCAGACATGGGGCGTCATCCTTGCATTATACAACTGTATCAAATCGTACAGTGAAGAAGGAGACAAGGTGATCATCCAGACACCTGTTTATTATCCATTCTTTGATGCGATCAGAGATACCGGAAGAGAACTGGTAGAAAGCCCGTTAAAACTTGTGGACGGACACTACGAAATGGACTATGAAGACTTCGCAGAAAAAGCAAAAGATGCGAAAATGGTGCTTTTCTGCAGCCCGCATAACCCGGTTGGACGTGTATGGACAAGAGAAGAATTGGAACGTTTTGCAGAAATCTGTATTGAAAACGATCTGATCGTTGTAGCAGATGAGATTCATTTTGACATTATCATGCCGGAGTACAAACATGTGGCAATGGGAACGGTCAGTGAAAAATTAAATGAAAGACTGGTTGTATGTACATCACCAAGTAAGACATTCAACCTTGCCGGATTAAACCTTGCAAATATCATAATCCAGAATCCGGAAATGATGGAAAAATATAAATATACATGCCTTCACAGTGCAACCGATTATAACAACTTTTTCGGTTATGCAGCATGTACTGCAGGTTATGCCAAGGGAGAAGCATGGCTGGATCAGATGATCGCTACGGTAGAGAGCAATTATAAAGTGTTCAAAGAATTTATGAATAAGAACTTCCCGAAGGTAAAAGTATTTGACCTGGAAGGAACATATCTCTGCTGGTTCGACTGCAAATGTTTTGGACTTACCGGTAAGGAATTAGAGAGAAAATTAGTAGACGAAGCATGGTTATTCCTGGATCATGGTTATGTGTTCGGAGAAACAGGAGAAGGATTTGAAAGAATCAATCTGGCTTGTCCGGAGAGTGTCCTTACAGATGCTCTGGAGCGTTTCAAAAAGGTATTCAAAGAGTTAGCGTAATATGAGGAGAATATAGTTATGGATAATCAAGAGAAAAAGTTAAAAAAGACGCTTACCAGAACTGATCTTTTCAGTATCGGAATCGGACAGATCATTGGTGCTGGTATTATGTCACTTTGTGGTGTGGGAATTGGAATGACAGGAACCGGTGTTGTATTTGCCTTTGTCCTTGCGGCTGTAATATCTTCGGTATCATTACTGCCGGATGCACAGCTGGCAGCAGCGTGTCCGACAACAGGAGGAAGCTACCGTTATCCAAGTCGTCTGATCGGACCAAAGGTTGGATTTATCCAGGTTATGATGTACATTATCGTGCAGATCACAGTTTCTATGTATGCAATTACATTCGCTACATATTTCCAGGATCTGGTACCAAGTGTGAACATCAAAGTTGTTGCTCTGATCATCGTTACGATCGTGTATGTAACAAATATGTTTGGAACCAAGAGTGCGGCAATTGTTCAGAAAGTTATGGTAGCAGCATTGATCATCGGTCTTGGATCACTGATCGTGTTCGGTGTAGTACGTGTTAATTACAGCTATGTATTTGATCCATCAAACTTATTCCCGAACGGACCACGTTCATTCTTTACGGCAGCAGCATTATTAACATTCTCAACAGGTGGTGCATTATCACTTGCGGAGCTTGGCGGAGAAGTAAAAGATCCGGCCAAAGATCTTCCGGTTGCAATGATTGGAAGTACACTTCTGGTAGGTGTCGTATATGCGGTAATCGCGCTTGTAGCTTCCGGTATCCTGCCATGGGAATCCGTTGCAAATGAATCACTTACAGCAGTTGCAAATGAAGTTTTACCAAGACCATTATTCTATGTATTCATGTTAGGCGGAGCACTCGGCGCAACGGCAACTACCCTGAATGCTACCTTTGCATGGATCGCAAAACCAATCATGATCGCAAGCGAAGACGGATGGTTCCCGAAAAAGCTTGCAACCGTTAATAAATATGGAACACCTGCTTATATCGTTACATTATTCTATATCGTAGCAGTCGTTCCAATCCTGTTAAACCTCTCATTAGAGACAATTTCCGTAATGGGAACTGGAATGGGCGCAATCTTTGAGGCACTTGTTCCACTGAGTTCACTCTTCCTGGTTAAGAAATATCCGGAAGCATATGAGAAATCAAGATTCAAGTTACCAAAGAAATATATTCCTGCATTTGCGGTAGTTACATTCTGCATTATGATCGTTCAGGCAACACTTCTGATCTCTGACCTGACACCGATCGGAGTAGCATTCTCAATCGGCTATATTGTTATCGTTATTATCGCAGCATTTGTAATCGAGAAGGTAAAACATATCGAGATCCCGAATGACCTTGCAGACAATATTGAATCTATGGAACAATAAATTGATTAATGAAAATGACAGTGCGTATTCCGGTTCTGCCGGAATACGGAGAGGAGATAAGATAGAATAAAAAACAGATTACAACAAATAACGCACCGGCAGCGATCGGACCATATTCACAGGCAATTCAGGCCGGAAATATGATCTATGTATCCGGACAGCTTCCAATTGACCCGGCTACAGGAGCATTCGCCGGGGAGACGATTGAAGCACAGACGAAGCAGTCGCTGGAAAATATGAAAGCAATTCTGAAGGAGTGCGGACTTGGCATGGACAGTGTAGTTAAGACAACTGTTCTGCTTGCAGACATCAAAGATTTTGGAGCAATGAATGAGGTATATAAAGAATACTTCAGTTCAGAGTGCCCGGCACGCAGTGCTTTTGAGGTGGCGAATCTTCCAAAAGGAGCGAGTGTTGAGATAGAGGCCATTGCTTATAAAGAGGATTAAGGGAAAAGAATAAAAAGAGAAAGAAGCTGGAAACAGGAAAAGAGAAGCAAGACGTTGGTAAATGATATCTTGCTTCTCTTTTTTGAGTTTGTTTTTTAATTCTATTTTTGTTTCCAAGGAACCATTGGCAACAGTCCTTACAGGACGCAGATTCCATATCACAAATTATGCTGTACGGAAAAGTGTTCCTTTATATTTCTTCAATGCCCCATACACGATCAGACCAAGAACGGTGCAGGAAATCACCTCACCAATTCCGACTGTCAGCATCATAAACGGAATCGGAAGTGTCACCCCATATCCGTAACGCAGTACGAACGGAACGATGATGATATTCGAAATGATCGGTGGAAGTGTTGCGACAACCGGCTTCTGCTCACGCAGTTTCCATGTGAAAAATGCACCGATCAGAGTTGCGATACTGCCAAATACAATATCCGGAAGGATCGCACCGCCCAGAATATTACCGATCAGACAGCCGACAAAGAGTCCCGGAATAGCGGCTGGTGTAAATACTGGTAAAATAGTGAGTGCCTCGGAGATACGAACCTGTACTTCTCCGAAAGAAAATGGTGCAAAGATGTAAGTCAGCACCACATAGATCGCAGCGATCATGGCTGCCTGGGTCATGAAACTAAGATTTTTGTTTTTCATTTTTCAATTCTCCTTTAGTTTTGTTTTACGTGTGGAAGGTCACGAACACACGCGCCGTAGCGGATCTTCATTTAACGCCGGAAAGCGGCGGTCAGCCCTGTTCGACCTTGGTTTTGTGGGCTTTGTGACGGGTGATAGTATAGCATGGAAAGGTAAGAAAAGCAAGGCTATCCCTATTTTATTCGTGCTTTCTATTAAATTTGCATATTGTATTGTTAAAGTGCATATGATATAATGCCGATAGGCAAAGAGAAGTGAATAGTCCATGTAATTTGACTATTAACACCAAAAACCCCAGAGCGGCAACTCTGGGGTTTTCTATTCCCTTTTTTAGTGGTGGGCTTAAATCCACAGGCTCATTACTGACTACATATCACCATCCAGCCATTTGATGATGTAATGGCAAATTACACCACCCATAATAGTGACGATAAGAGAAGCGAAAAAATCCATGTAATTCACCTCCTTCCTGTTGCCAGTATGGAGGCCCGGGCAGCCGTCGCTTCATGCATTCAACAGCAACTTAATACAAATAAATATACTTCGGAATCCCATTCTCATACACCGTATTCATCTCACCCTGAATCAACGGTGTCAGATAATCCACCATCTTTTCCGTTACATCATTTCCCGCATCATTAATATAATCTGCAGGCACACTCTTGATCGCATTCGCAATATCACATACCGGGAGTGCTTTAAATTCCGTAGCATAAGGCTTATCAGAAGTACGGATCACAGCAGCCATCATACCGCCTGCACCCTCAAGTGCATACTGGCAGGCAGCCTTTCCGAGCATTCTGGATTCCTGAATGTCGGTTGCACTTGCAAGATGTGCGGCGCAGCGCTGCATCAGGTTCAGCTCGATAGAACGTACCTTGCATCCGATCTCATTTCTTACAGCATCTTCCAGAACCTTTGCGGCACCGGCGATATAGCTGTGGCCGAAGGAATCGACAGCGGAGCTCTGTACTTCTTCGGAAATGTAGCGACCGTCTTTGTTCTTCACACCTTCGCTGACAGCGATGATCACGGCATCCTGTTCTTCGAGTTTTGCTTTCACATCTTTCAGGAATGTGTCAATGCTAAATGGTACTTCGCAGAGATAGATAAAGTCAGGTCCTTTCGCACCATTTGCACGGGCGAGGCAGGAAGCTGCAGTCAGCCATCCGGCGTCACGGCCCATCACTTCTACGATTGTTACGGCCTTGGTTGTGTATACGTGGCAGTCACGTTCCAGTTCGGCAAATGTGGTTCCGATATATTTTGCAGCAGATCCAAAACCTGGACAATGGTCCGTTCCGCAGAGGTCATTATCGATGGTTTTTGGTGCGCCGACCACGGTAATGTCTGTGATTCCTTTGTCGTTCAGATATTTGGAAAGCTTGTCTACTGTATCCATGGAATCATTTCCACCGATGTAGATGAAGCAGTCGATGCTGTATTTGCGCAGAACAGAGATGATTGTCTCGTATTCGTCTGCACATACGGCAGGATCTTTTAATTTCACACGGCAGGAGCCGAGTGCAGAAGCAGGGGTCTGACAAAGAAGGTCCAGTTCCGATACATTTGTGATCTTGGTTTTAAGATCTATCAGGTTCTCATTTAATACTCCCTGGATTCCATTGACTGATCCATAGATTTTGTCTACGGATGGGCTGGAAAGAGCGTTCTCAATTACTCCGGCAAGAGTTGCGTTGATCGCAGAAGTTGGTCCGCCGGACTGTGCAACTAGTAAGTTCTTCATATGATGATCTCCTAACTTTTGATATTTCTTCCATCTGACTTATTAACTGAAAAATTCGGATAAGTAAGACAGTAAATTCAGTAAATATAGTATAACATAAATCTGGACGATATGGTATAATAGGAATATATGTGAGTTTTTAAAAAGGAGAATCATTGGGATGGAATTGACAACAATCAGAGAATTATATAAAAACAGCGATTCATACATGGATCAGAAAGTAACCATCGGTGGATGGGTAAGAAGTATCCGCGGATCCAAGGCATTTGGATTCATCGTGGTAAATGACGGAACATTCTTCGAGCCTTTACAGGTTGTATACCACGACAAGATGGACAACTTTGCAGAGGTCTCCAAGTTAAATGTAGGTGCTGCAGTGATCGTTACAGGTACACTGGTAGCAACACCGCAGGCAAAGCAGCCATTTGAGATCCAGGCAGATACGGTAGAAGTAGAGGGTGCATCCGCACCGGATTATCCGCTTCAGAAGAAGCGTCACAGCTTTGAATATCTGAGAACAATTGCACATTTAAGACCTAGAACAAATACATTCCAGGCAGTATTCCGTGTACGTTCCCTGACAGCATATGCGATCCACAAGTTCTTCCAGGAGAGAGGATTCGTATATGTGCATACACCACTGATCACAGGAAGCGACTGTGAGGGTGCAGGAGAGATGTTCCAGGTAACAACCATGGATCTGAATAACGTACCGAAGAATGAAGACGGAAGCGTAGATTATTCCAAAGATTTCTTCGGAAAAGAGACAAGCCTTACTGTAAGCGGACAGTTAAATGGTGAGACTTACGCACAGGCATTCCGCAACATTTATACATTCGGACCGACATTCCGTGCAGAGAACTCTAATACAACACGTCATGCAGCAGAGTTCTGGATGATCGAGCCTGAGATGGCATTCGCAGATCTGGATGACGATATGTTCGTTGCAGAAGCAATGTTAAAATATGTTATCAACTATGTTCTTGAGAATGCACCGGAAGAGATGAACTTCTTCAATTCATTCGTAGACAAAGGACTTCTGGAGAGACTGCACAACGTAGTATCTTCTGATTTCGCAAGAGTGACATACACAGAAGCGGTAGAACTTCTTGAAAAACACAACGACAAATTCGAATACAAAGTAACATGGGGAACAGACCTTCAGACAGAGCACGAAAGATACCTGACAGAAGAAGTCTTCAAACGTCCGGTATTCGTAACAGATTATCCGAAGGAGATCAAAGCATTCTACATGAAGCTGAACGACGATGGCAAGACCGTTGCGGCAGTAGACTGTCTGGTACCTGGAATCGGTGAGATCATCGGAGGAAGCCAGAGAGAGGATGACTACGATAAGCTGAAAGCAAGAATGGATGAACTGGGACTGAAAGAAGAAGACTACAAGTTCTACATGGATCTTCGTAAATATGGTTCTACCAGACATGCCGGATTCGGACTTGGATTCGAAAGATGCGTGATGTACCTGACAGGAATGGGCAATATCCGTGACGTAATTCCATTCCCAAGAACTGTCAACAACTGTGAACTGTAATAGAGGATCATGTGGATAACAACACGTGAAAAACGTATATAAAGCGTATATGGGGACGGGGGATTTATAAAAATCCGCCGTCCCCATATAGAATGGAGGGCAGTATGAATATATTAGTAGTAGATGACGAAAAGGAAATCGCTGATGTAGTAGAGCTTTATCTCCAGAATGACCAATACAAAGTATTCAAATTTTACAACGGCCAGGATGCACTGGACTGTATTAACAGTACGAAGATCGATCTTGCGATCCTGGATATTATGCTTCCGGATATTGACGGATTCCAGATCCTCAAGCAGATCCGGCAGAAATATACATTTCCGGTGATCATGCTGACGGCGAAGACAGAATACATGGATAAGATCACCGGGCTTACGCTGGGAGCGGATGATTATATTCCGAAACCGTTCAACCCACTGGAGCTGGTGGCGAGGGTGAAAGCACAGCTTCGCCGGTATACACAGTATAATGAAGGAACCAAAGAAGAAGGAGATGTCCTGGACTTCGGAGGGCTGCTTCTGAACCGGACTTCTCATGAGTGTGTATACAATGAAGTGCCGCTGACACTGACACCGATCGAATTCAACATCCTATGGCTTCTGTGTGAGAACCGGGGAAAGGTTATAAGCTCAGAAGAATTGTTCGAGAAAGTATGGCACGAGAAATATTATAAGAACAGTAACAACACGGTGATGGTGCATATCCGTCATCTCCGCGAGAAGATGAGTGCACCGACAGGCAAGTCTGATTTTATCAAGACTGTGTGGGGAGTGGGCTATAAGGTTGAAGAATAATTATCGGAAATTAAAATTCAGTATCCTCCTGCAGACGGTGCTGGTCACAGCGCTTACCGTTCTGGTAGGAGGGGTACTGCTTAAGTTTGTGATCGATGGAATCTATAATGACAGTTTTGCCAGAATTTTTGTAAATGTTCTGGTATTTCTGAATATAAAAGAAGAGACAGCGGTTCAGCTTTACTGGAAATTGATCGGGGATAACAAGACCTTTTATATGATTGTTGGTTATCTGATCCTTTTTGCGCTGTTTTTTTATGTTGCGCTTTCCCAGATGACAAAATACCTGGATCAGATTGATCATGGAATTGAAAATATTATATCGGAATCTACAGATCCCATTCATCTGATCACAGAATTAAAACCAATAGAGATCCGTTTGAATGAGATTAAAGCAACATTAAAACGGCAGGAGCTGGAGGCATCGGAAGGCGAAAAGAAGAAAAACGACCTGGTGCTTTTTCTGGCGCATGATCTGAAGACGCCGCTGACTTCGATCGTGGCGTATCTTACGATGCTCGAAGATCATCCCGACATGCCGGAAGAAGAACGAAAAGCATATACTCACATCGCATTGGAAAAATCCATCCGATTAGGAGAGCTGATCAATGAATTTTTTGATATTACAAGATATAATCTTCAGAATATCGAACTGGAACCGGTAGAGATTGATCTTACGATGATGCTTGAACAGCTTGCAGATGAGCTGTACGGAGTCCTCCAGGAAAAGAAGCTGACCTGTGAAGTGGATGTAGAAGAAGATCTGATGATCTACGGAGATCCGGATAAGCTTGCAAGAGTATTCGATAATATCTTAAGAAATGCAATTGCTTACTGCTATGCAGATACGGAGATCCGGATCGAAGCGAAAATGAAGGATGGTGACATCGAGATCACATTTACCAATGCAGGTGATAAGATCCCGGGCGATATGCTTCAGACGATATTCGAGAAATTCTATCGCGTGGATGGTTCCAGATCGACAGGAACCGGCGGCGCAGGTCTGGGACTTGCGATTGCCAAACAGATCGTGGAGCTGCACGGAGGAAGAATCCTGGCAAAAAGTGATGACAACCGGACACAGTTTGTCGTAACACTGCCATCGAAAGAGAAGACAGAACAGAAAGAGGGAAGCGAGGATGAAGTTCATACACATCGCAGACTTGCATTTAGGGGCAAAGCCGGACGCGGGAAACGCGTACAGTCAAAATAGAGAACAGGAGCTCTGGGACAGCTTTCGTGATATCATAACAATCTGCAATCAGAAAAAGACAGATCTGTTGCTGATCGCGGGGGACCTGTTCCACAGGCAGCCACTTTTAAGAGAATTAAAAGAAATGAATTCCATACTGGAGATGCTGGAGCAGACAGAAGTTGTTATGATCGCCGGGAATCATGATCATATCAGGAAAAACTCTTATTACCGGACATTTACCTGGGCACCGCATGTGCACATGATCTGTTCGCAGGAAATGAGCTGTGTGGAACTTGACCGGATCCAGACGGCTGTCTATGGATGCAGTTATCATTCCAGAGAAATTCTGGAGCCGTTATATGATCATGCAGTTCCGGAAGGACGGCAGAAGTATGAGATTTTGCTTGCACACGGCGGGGATGAGAAACATATTCCGATCAAGAGTAATCAGATCATGACGCTTGGGTATGATTATGTTGCATTTGGACATATCCACAAGCCGCAGATGCTGGTGGAGAACCGGATGGCATATGCCGGATCGCTGGAGCCGACGGATGTAGGTGATACAGGAGCTCATGGTTATATTGAAGGAAAGATCACCGGAAATGGTTGTCAGATCCGTTTTGTGCCACATGCACTGCGTGAATACAGACACTGCGAGGTACAGGTGGATAAATCTGTGACCGGCCATGTACTGAGGCAGAAGATTGCAGATATGATCGAAGAGCAGGGAAAGCAGCACATGTATAAGATTACACTGACTGGTTATCGAGATCCGGATATCTGGTATGAGCTGGATCATATGGATCCATACGGTAATGTGGTGGAGATTACAGACCACACAAAGCCTGCATATGACTTTGAAAAATTAAAAAATGAAAATAAAGGAAACATTCTCGGACAATATATTGAAAGCCTGAGTGGCTATCCGGCCGACAGTCTGGAGTACCAGGCACTCTGTGAAGGAGTGCAGGCTTTGATGGAGACGAGAAGAGGATAGAACCGAAAGATGCAGATTAATGAATTATTGTTAAAAAACTTTGGAAAATTTCATGACCGGCAGATAGATCTGGAGGAGGGAATCAACCTGATTCACGGGGAAAATGAATCAGGAAAGTCTACAATCCATACATTCATCAGGGGAATGCTTTTCGGAATAGAAAGAGGGAGAGGACGGGCTGCGCAAAATGATACTTTCAGCATATACGAACCGTGGGAAAATCCTAATTACTATTCCGGTATATTGAAGTTCAAAAGTGGAGAGAAACATTTCCGCATCGAAAGAAATTTTGATAAGTATTCTAAAAAAGCGGAACTGATCTGTGAAGAAGACGGTGAAGTACTGTCTGTAGAAGACGGAGATCTTCAGATGCTGCTTGGAGAGATGGACGCAGAACGTTACGATAATACTGTTTCCATGAGTCAGAGGAATGCACAGATGGGGGAAAGTATTGTGGCAGAGCTGAAAAATTATGCGACAAACTATTACACCTCGGGAAACGGAGAGATTGACATGGCCGGTGCATTGGAACAGTTAAGAGGCAGGAAGAAGATCCTGGAAAATGAGATCCGTATGGAAATGGCTCAAAAGCAGCAGAAACGTGAAAAGCTTGAGCAGGAAGTATCTTTTGTCTGGCGTGATGTACATCATCTGGAAGAAGAACTGGAACGCGTAGAAGAAGAGCTTGCGTATCGGCTGGAAAAGGAAGAAGAAAAGAAAAAAGAGCGCCAGAGGGAAGAAGAACATGGAAAAGGTGTCATGGATGAGATCCGCCCGGAAAAATGGAGGATCCATCCAATGGAACTTCTGGTATTTGCACTGGTTATTGTGATTGCAGTCATCCTGTTCTCGAAACCGTGGAATTATCTGATTGCTATTGTGTTATTCCTTGCGTTCGGCTTATATATATGGAACCGGATGAAAGTTGGAAAAAAACAGGTAAAAACAGAGCCAGAGATTATCCTTGAAGAGATCACGCAGGAAGAAGAGAAAGTTCCGATAGAGAAGTTACGCTGGGAGAAATCGCATATTACAGCGGAATTAAAAGAGAAGAGAATTCAGTATGACAACCTGGGAGAACAGCTCGCGGAACTGGATGAAGTTAATGAACGTTCCAGGGAATATGAGATGAAACGCCAGGCAGTCCAGATGGCGGCAGATCATCTGGAACAGTTGTCAGAGGAGATGCGGAGATATCTAAAAAGAGATCTGAATGAGAAAGCGTCATCATTCATCTGTGAGATCACAGGTGGAAAATATAAAAAGCTTGTGACAGATGAAAAACTTCATGTATCGCTTATGACAGATGAAAAGAGAGTAGAGATTGAACAGGTAAGCCGTGGAACGGTAGAACAGGTCTATCTGGCACTCCGTATGGCAGTGGGAGAGCTTTTATGTGAGGAAGAGATGCCGGTGATACTGGATGATGCATTTGCATATTATGATGAGGAGAGAATGCTTCAGACACTCAGATGGTTGAAAGAACATAAGAAACAAGTGATCATATTTACCTGTCAGAAGAGAGAAGAACAGGTGATGAAAGAAGCCGGACTTGTTTATCACAAGATAGAACTTTAAAAAAATGCTGTCGGGAAATTCCCGGCAGCATTTTTTAATCACGTGCATTCGTAAGGAGCTGCCAGTGGCAGGTCCTGTAGATACTATTAAATCTCTTCACCATTTTTATACTTATTGACAATATTCTGAATTCTTTCGATAGGATTCAGGATACTGCTGATAGAACCATCGTGGTTAAGAGTGTCGATCACGAGGGCAATATATTTGCTCATATCACAGTTAATGTAATACGGACGTTCCAGAAGTTCAGGTGTCTGGTAGATCAGGTTGGTAGTCAGAACAGCATCTAAGATGCCTTCTTCATATGCCTGGTCGAATTTCTCCAGACCGTTTGTGAACAGACCGAATGTAGCCGCGCAGAAGATACGTTTTGCTTTGCGCTGTTTTAACTGGCGGGCAACGTCTAACATACTGTCACCGGAAGAAATCATGTCATCAAGGATGATCACATCTTTTCCTTCTACGGAAGATCCAAGGAACTCATGAGCAACGATCGGGTTACGGCCGTCTACCACACGTGAGAAGTCACGGCGTTTGTAGAACATACCCATATCAAGGTTCAGTACGTTGGCAAGATAAATTGCACGTCCTGTAGCACCTTCATCCGGGCTGATTGCCATCATGTGATCGCTGTCGATCTGAAGGTCTTTGAAGGTACGGAGAAGACCTTTGACGAACTGGTATGTCGGACGGATTGTTTCAAATCCGTTTAATGGAATCGCATTCTGTACACGAGGATCGTGTGCATCAAATGTGATGATATTGTCAACACCCATACGGACAAGCTCCTGAAGAGCGAGTGCACAGTCCAGAGATTCACGGCTGCTTCTCTTGTGCTGACGGCTTTCATATAAGAATGGCATAATGACGTTAATACGACGTCCTTTTCCACCTACTGCTGCAATAATACGTTTCAAGTTCTGATAATGATCGTCAGGGGACATATGGTTAATATTTCCTGTCAGGGAATATGTCAGGCTGTAGTTACATACATCGACCATAAGATAAAGATCTTTACCACGAACGGATTCATTAATAATACCTTTTGCTTCACCTGAACCAAAACGTGGAACTTTTGCATCGATTAAGTAAGTGTCTTTCTCATAGCCTGTGAAAGCGACATCGTTCTTATGAATATGTCCATCTTCCTTTCTCCATTTTACGAGATAATCATTTACCTTTGCTCCCATCTCTGTACAACCGTCAAGAGCAATAAGTCCAAGTGCTCCTACCGGTATATTCTCAAGATTACGATCGTTACGGCGTAACATCATTAGTACCTCCCAGGTTTAATAATTTTTTTTGGATACGGATATCGTCACCGGTAATACGCAGAATTGTATAATTACTGCTGATTCGTGAGAATGTCCGTTCCGAGTAGATTGATTTTATATCTTCCAATGCAAGGTTGGTAGATATTATGGTTGATTTCTGCCTTAATATGCGTTCATTCAGACAAATGAACAACTGGGATACAGTAAATGAATTCGGCAGTTCTGTACCCAGATCATCAATGATCAGCAAGTCACAGTCATAGATGTGTTCAAATACATCAGAATCCTTGTCCTGTCTTTTGCCAAATGTATTCTCTGCAAGGATATCAAAAAGTCCGGCTGCTGTAAAGTAAATAACGGAATAAGCGGAATCCATTAATTCTTTTGCGATGCAGTGAGAAAGAAAAGTCTTTCCGACACCGGTATCTCCATACAGTAGTATGTTATGAAATTCTTTAGAAAATGTATCTACGAAGTTGTGACAGACATTTAATGCAGTTTCCATTGATTCCAGAGAAGAACGTCCGGTAAGCGGATCGATATGATTCCTGGAATAGTAGGACAGAGAACAGGTTGAAAAGTTCTCTTTGTCAAGGATATCTTTGAGATTAGATTGCGTATATAAATAATCCACAATCGCTTTTTTGAAACAGTGACATTTATGTGTGCCAATATAACCGGTATCTTTACAATCCGGACACTGATAGTGTAATTCAAGGTAATTGGCAGGAAGACCGTGCGCTTTTAATAAAGCCGGCTTTCTGGCGGAGAGTTCTTTGAGCTCTGATTTTAAAGAAGAAAGAGCAGTCTGATCTCCGTCCAGAAGCAGTCTTGCCTTTTTAACACTTAAAGAGGAGATGGAATGATCCACTTCCTCTAATTCAGGAATGAGGGCGTATGCCTTCTCATAGCGTTTTCTGAGTTGAAACTCATTATCCAGTTGTTTTTGTTCATAAGTACGCATTAAATGATCGTACTGAGAATTGGAAAGTGCCATGTTATGGAAAACTCCTCTGCATTCGCATAATAGAATCTGATATGTATA
Organism: bacterium; assembly: GCA_963595255.1. Classification (GTDB taxonomy): domain Bacteria; phylum Bacillota; class Clostridia; order Lachnospirales; family Lachnospiraceae; genus Dorea_A. The sequence goes on along the minus strand of CAVBHX010000003.1, from coordinate 52,469 downwards.
CTTTATTGCTGAACCAGACGACGTTCCAGATCATTCATATCATAAGAACGTCCGTCGAAATTGTTGAACTTATTGTTCTGGTTAATTGTAGGCTTCTGTGCCTGTTGCTGTCTTTTGCGTTCCTTTGCGAGCTCTTTCGCACGTTCCTTCTCTTTGCGATAATCAGCATCTACCGCATCGATATCTTTTAACTGACGGACATTCTTGTCCTTCCAGCGCTTCAGAATGGAATCGGTATAGTCAAAGCTTGGCTGATGAATGGCATTCATCGTACGGTCACATGCCTCAAGGATTACTTCCAGAGCAAAACCATATTCTTCTGACCATTTGCGGATATAGGCAATCTCAGAAGCGGCAGGACCGCGGCCCTTAATCCCATATGCATTCAGGACGCAATAACAGTTCTTATTATAAAGAAATGAACTTGTCTTGGCAAGATTCACAGTTGTTATGTTTTCTTCATGCCATGATAAGGCCACCTTATTAATATAATGCATACTCTTGTGACCATTTTCGACACAATATTCGATCAGATACTCAATAAGTTCAGCTGACATATTCAGTGTGTCATAAAAATAAGTAATCTGGTCAATATCAGTAGCGGAAAGTGTCTTGCCGAGATACTGTTCGGCAACAAAGAGTAATTCTTTGAATTCTGCACGTTCCTTACGGCTGCGGTACTGCTGAATATTTGTTGTAGATGCCGGAACCGCAGAAACAGGGGCTTCGACAGAATCAACAGGGTAATCCATCTGATTTGTCATAGATGGAACGGACGCAGTCATATAGCCGGACTGTACATCGTGTAATTCGGAAGTTGGTACGGATGAACGGACCGTATTTTGCGGAGTCGGATCATCCGGAGTGTCATCCAGATAATCAAGGAGTCCTTCACTCTTCCAGTATCTTAATGCGCGGAGTACATCCTTCTCTGTGCACTCGAGCAGATCAGCCAGCTCGGAAACAGAAAGACATCCGGAGGACTGATTCATATGACGGAGAAGCAGGAGATATACTTTGACATATTCTCCATTGGCTCGGACCATATACTGGTCGATAAATTCATTGTCCAGTACAGTTGCGTTCGTCTGTACATACTTCGTAAGTTTTAATTCCTTCATAATAATTCCCCGTCCTCCCCAGAACTTTTTGTATCTTTCGTTTCATCGTAGACACATTATAGCACCGGGAAGACGGGGAAAAAAGAAATTTTTGAGTCAAAATCCGACTTTTTTGTGGATAAAATTGTGTGGATAATGTGGATAACTAGCGTTTAAGCAGGTTTTCCCCAATGTTTACAACGTTTCCGGCTCCCATAGTTATCAACACATCCCCTTTCTGGCACTTGTCCAGACAGAAGTTTTCAATCTCTTCAAAGCTTGGGAAATAGTAAGCATCGCATCCTTTTTTCTTTAATTCTTCTGCGATCATCTCAGAAGACATGCCCAGAGTATCTGTCTCACGGGCAGCGTAGATGTCTGCGAGGATCACATGATCGGCATGTGTCAGGGCATCTACAAATTCAGGGAATAATGCTTTGGTACGTGTATAAGTATGTGGCTGGAAGATGCACCATATTTCTTTGTGCGGGTATTCCTTGGCCGCTGTTAAAGTTGCATTGATCTCTGTTGGGTGATGAGCATAATCATCAATGACAGTAACTCCATTAACTTCACCTTTATATTCGAAACGACGGTCTGTGCCGTGGAACGATTTCAGTCCTTCTTTGATCTTGGTAAATGGAACTCCGAGAAGGTCTGCAACGGCAATGGCTGATAATGCATTGGATACATTATGATCTCCATTCACCGATAATGAGATACGGTCGATAAATTCACCGGATTTTACCAGATCGAAAGAGGCCTCTCCCTTCTTATCATGAAGGATATTGGTTGCACTGTAGTCAAGAGAGCTGTCATTACCGTAACGGATCACGCGGCAGTCAAGGTCAGCAGTGATCTCTTCAAGATCAGGAATGTTGTCGTTGATAACAAGTGTTCCATCCTTTGGAAGTAATTTCGCAAAGCGGTGGAAAGAATTACGGATATCAGCCAGGTCTTTGAAGAAATCCAGATGATCTTCGTCAATATTCAGGATTACGCCGATCTTCGGGAAGAAATGCAGGAAACTGTTCGTATATTCACAGGCTTCTGTGACAAAATATTCAGAATTACCTACACGGATGTTACCGCCGATAGCCTTTAAGATGCCGCCGACAGAGATGGTAGGATCCAGTTCTCCGGCAAGTAAAATGTGTGACAGCATAGAAGTTGTCGTTGTCTTGCCGTGGGTACCGGAAATTGCGATCGGTACATCATAGTTGGTCATTAACTGTCCGAGAAGTTCTGCACGGGTCAGCATAGGAAGATTCTGTTTTACAGCTTCTGCGAATTCTTCGTTATCAGGATGAATTGCGGCAGTATATACAACAACATCGATGCCGGAAATAATATTAGAAGCTTTCTGTCCGTAGAATACTTTGGCCCCCAGCTTTTCCAGATGATCTGTGAGGGCGGATTCTTTATTATCAGATCCGGAAATAGTGAAACCTTCTTTTAAAAGTATCTCGGCAAGACCACTCATGCTGATACCGCCGATTCCGATAAAGTGTACGTGTACAGGTTTTTCAAAATTAATTTTATACATAATATACCATCCTTTTTAATAATATAGGTAAAAAGATCATCATAAAAACTACATGTTCTTCATATTATTATAAACATATATCAAAAAAAATCCAAGTCGTAAGTTTTTGTAATAATTTAACAAAAAGTTTGCGAAAATCGAAAAAAAACTGTAAAAATTGTTAGCTACGTAAGAAGAAGTATGGTATAATAGAAAAAGCAAGACTACTGAGAAGGGGTGATGACATGAGAAAGAAGGAAATGATAGCAATGCTGCTGGCAGGAGGACAGGGCAGCAGACTTGGAGTCCTCACAGCAAAAGTTGCAAAACCTGCCGTTGCATTTGGAGGTAAATATCGCATTATTGACTTTCCACTCAGCAACTGCATTAATTCAGGAATTGATACGGTGGGTGTATTGACCCAGTATCAGCCATTGAGATTGAATGCGCATATAGGAATCGGTATTCCCTGGGATCTTGACAGGAATTACGGAGGAGTAACGGTTCTTCCACCATATGAGAGAAGCGGAAGCAGTGAATGGTATTCCGGAACTGCGAACGCAATTTATCAGAATCTGGATTATATGGAGCAGTTTGATCCGGATTATGTACTGATCTTATCAGGGGATCACATTTATAAAATGGACTATGAAGTAATGCTGGATTATCATAAGGCGAATAACGCAGACGTGACGATTGCGGCAATGCCGGTGCCGATGGAAGAGGCAAGCCGTTTCGGTATTGTTATCGCAGATGAAGATGGAAGGATTCAGGAATTCCAGGAAAAACCTGCGGAACCAAAGAGTAATCTGGCATCTATGGGAATTTATATATTCTCATGGAAAGTCCTGAAGGAAGCGTTGGAGACATTGAAGGACGAGCCTGGTTGTGACTTCGGAAAGCATATCATTCCATATTGTCACAATAAAGGTGAGAGATTGTTCGCATATGAATATAACGGTTACTGGAAAGATGTCGGAACACTGGGATCTTACTGGGAAGCCAATATGGAACTGATCGATATCATACCGGAGTTCAATTTATATGAAGAATTCTGGAAGATATATACCAACAGTGAGATTCTGCCGCCACAGTATATTTCGGCACAGTCAGTGATCGAGAGAAGTATTATCTGTAACGGTGCGGAAGTATATGGTGAAGTACATAACAGTATTATCGGATCCGGAGTTGTTATAGGAGAAGGATCCGTGATCAGGGATTCTATTATCATGAAAGATACCAGGGTTGGTAAGAATTGTGTCATGGACAAGGCAATCATTGCAGAAAATTGCCTGGTTGGGGATAATACTACATTTGGCATCGGAAGTGATATACCGAACAAATTAAAACCGGCAATTTATTCATTTGGCCTGGTTGCCGTGGGTGAAAAATCTGTAATACCGGATGGGGTGCAGATTGGAAAGAACACTGCTATCAGTGGAGTAACATCCAAAGAAGATTACCCGAATGGAGTACTGGAAAGTGGAGAAACATTGATAAAGGCAGGTGAACGAGCATGAGAGCAGTAGGAATTATTTTAGCAGGTGGTAACAGCAATAAGATGCGTGAACTGACACATAAAAGAGCAGTGGCAGCAATGCCGATCGCCGGAAGTTACAGAGCGATTGACTTTGCACTCAGTAATATGTCAAACTCTCATATTCAGAAGGTGGCAGTTCTGACACAGTACAATGCCCGTTCGTTGAATGAACATCTGAATTCTTCAAAATGGTGGGATTTCGGAAGAAAGCAGGGGGGATTATATGTATTTACCCCGACGATCACCGCGGAGAACGGATACTGGTACCGCGGAACAGCAGACGCAATTTATCAGAATCTGGATTTCTTAAAGAGATGTCACGAACCTTATGTAATCATTACATCCGGTGATGCTGTATATAAGATGGATTATAACAAAGTACTGGAATATCACATTGCAAAGAAAGCGGATATTACAGTGGTATGCAAAGAACTTGGTCCGAACGAAGATGCAAGCCGTTTCGGAACGATCAAGATGAATGATTCGATGCGTATTGAAGAGTTCGAGGAAAAGCCGATGGTGGCACAGTCGCAGATTGTATCGACAGGTATCTATGTAATCAGAAGACGCCAGCTGATCGATCTGATCGAACATTGCGCAGAAGATGACAGACATGATTTTGTGACCGATATTCTTATCAGATATAAGAATCTGAAGAAAATCTACGGTTATAAAATAAAAGATTACTGGAGCAACATTTCAACAGTGGATGCATATTATCAGACGAATATGGATTTCCTGAAACCGGAAGTACGTGAGTATTTCTTCCGGACACAGCCGGGTATTTATTCCAAGGTCAGCGATCTGCCGCCGGCAAAATACAACCCGGGATCTATGGTTAAGAACAGCCTTGTGGCGAGTGGAAGTATCATTAATGGTACAGTCGAGAATTCGATTCTTTTCAAGAAGACATTCGTGGGGAACAACTGTGTCATTAAGAATTCCATTATTCTGAATGATGTCTATCTCGGAGACAATGCATATATTGAGAACTGTATTGTAGAAAGCCGGGATACGATCCGGGCGAACACACGCTATGTTGGTGAAAATGGTGTGAAGGTAGTCGTAGAAAAAAATGAGAGGTATGCACTTTAAGAAAAAGCAGTACAAAGGCTAGAAGAAAGGGGCTAGAACAACATGCAGATTACAGATGTACGAGTACGTAAAGTAGCAAAGGAGGGCAAGCTGAAAGCTGTCGTTTCCATTACCATGGATGAGGAATTTGTGGTACACGATATTAAGGTGATTGAAGGAGAAAAAGGACTCTTTATTGCAATGCCAAGCAAGAAAGCATTGGATGGAGAGTATAGAGATATTGCACATCCAATCAACTCAGGAACAAGAGAGCGCATTCAGAATATTATCCTTGAGAAATATGAAGAAGCTCTGGCAGAGGATGTAGCAGAAGCATAGATGACATATGTATCGGCGAAAAAGAGGAGCGGGAATTTCCCACTTCTCTTTTTGCATACCCCCCAATGTTGATGACAGTTGTTTTTAAAAGGTAAAAATTATACAGGATCAGCTTCTAACTGAAAATGCATAGCTTTATGTGTAACCGGATGTTTAAAATCCAGCTTATAAGCACACAGCCGGATTGTCTGCCAGCCCTTTGTGCCGGCAAGTTCCGGGTTATATTTTGTATCTCCGACGATTGGACAGCCGATAGATGCAAGCTGTACACGAATCTGATGATGGCGCCCGGTGTCCAGATGGATCTCCAGTTCTGTTCCGTGAAAAGCAGTGTTTTTTTCAGTGGGATCAGATGATTGCAGACCGGTGCCGGAAATGCTGCTGTGCGAGGAGCCGGATGGTATCGTAAACAGCCGGTTATCAGCAGGAACTGTATTATAATGCAGCCGTGCAATCTTTGCTCCATTTTCCTTCACAGAACAGATTCTGGAAGTGTTCGTCCGTGCATCTTTGACCATATAATCCTCGAGTGTTCCTTCTTCCTCTGAAGGAGGATTGGTGACAAGGGCACGGTAATATTTCCCAAATCCCTGATTCTGTAACTGCTTATTCAGATCCTTCGCAGCAGCCGGTGTCTTGGCAAAGACAAGGATCCCGGCAACAGGCTGGTCGAGTCTGTGGATGACGGCAAGGTAAGGCTCAGCTGAGCCAGGGTTCCTGGAACCACTGGATTTCGCCAGATGATTCTTGATCAGGCTGACCATGTCCGGGTAACGGATGCTTTTGCTCTGGGTTGCGATGCCGTGTGGTTTGACACAGACCAGGATGTGTGGGTCTTCGTATAATATATTTAAAGTAGCCATATAAGTCTCCTTCGTTATAATAAATATTATACTTATTAAATCATGGCGGGGAAAAAACTGCAAGAAGCGAAGAAGAAAAGAATCGTCATATGACAGGGAAACGATCGGAAATAGAATTAAAAATACAATATAAGACGGATGCCGTAACCGGCACCCGCCTTAAGAGATTTATGAAAATGATATGGACACTTGTCTATTCTTCAATGGACTTTGGATTCTTTTTGATGATCACGTTCAGCAGAACTACCATTACGATACAAAGTACAGCAGCAACTGCAGCGTAGATCCATGTCATGTTGAATCCTGTTCTTCCGTAGCTGTCCATCCAGCTTCCAACTAATGTGTACATGAATACGTCTGGAAGATATCCGATTGCAGATGTGATACCTGATACACGTCCACTTAATTCAATCGGAATACCTGCATCATCCTGGATTGCGAAGTACTGACTTCTTACGGCATAGATGAATACCAGTCCGATGAAGAAGTTAGCAATAACAACACCGAGTGCAGATGCATTTCCAGGAATGAATACATAAGCTGCGAAAGAAACAGCAAGTCCGACACATCCTACAGCGATAACTTTCGCACGTGAGAATTTATCAGCAAGGAATCCACCAACGATTCCGCCTGCGCCCTGAAGCAGGTAACGTACACCACCAAGGGTAGCAGCTGTTGCAGCAGTCATTCCGAAGAAGCGCTGTGCAAATGTAGTAACATAACCGATCAGACCATATACACTGTAAGCTGTAAAGATGATTCCGATCAGAACCCATACTCTAGGGATCAGTAAGCATTTGAACATACCCTTTGTTACAGTAGCGATAGATTCTGTCTTTTCTGATTTGGTATCTTCGATTACGATGTAGTGAAGGATACCAAGAACGATCAGTGTACCTGCACAGATACGGATCGCAGCTGCAGCACCGGCAACTTCATTTGTATAATGAGCGAATGCAGCAGACATTACGAATACAACTGCGGCATTGATAACTCCACGTAAACCTTCCTGCAGACCGAACAGACGTCCCTGTTCATTGCTGTCACCAAGTAAACGTGTTGCTTTGATACAAGCTGACCAGTATGTAATAACAGTAGATACACCCATTAATACGAAGATCAGGCGGCTGATGTTATATCCCGGGAAGGTTGAGAACCATAATCCGAGGATACCGGTTGCAATGAATGAAAATGCAAGCAGCTTACGTGCAGAGAATTTATCTGCGACGATACCACCGACAAAGTAAGAAAAAGTTGCCATAGTTGCATATCCGGATGATAACATACCCATCTGAGCATCTGTCAGATTCATCGCATTCTGAATAGGTACATAAAATGTCTCACGAATATAAGGAAGCTGGAAGATGATTCCGGCTCCGGCCGCCAGAAGTAACAGCGTGCCGTATTTTTTAATAAAAGATTTGTTCATGTTTTCCCTCCATATAAATAGCATTATGACATACATTATAACGTGCGTATCTTTTGTTATAATCTTTTTGTTCATACAATTCGTATAACAATCAGATGTAACACAATATGATGCTGCAGTCATCATATTATATAGAATGTCATATAACAAAAAAAGAGAAAAGTAATGCCCGGTGGCGTTACTTCTCTCATACTCTTGTAACTGATTCGACTATACCGTCTTTTGTGTAAAAAGTCAATTAAAAATAAGAAAAAAATAATAAACTGTACAAAACGCACAAAAACGGGGTAACAAAAACATCAATACTGCACAATTGACAATCCGATACCCAAGGCATTATACTAAAACCAGTTACCGAAGAGATTTTAAGAGAAAAGTAACCTGAGAGACAGAGTATGTCTCCTGACAGGTTTCTTTTCTCTTTTTTTATGCCAAAGCATGCAATAACTTCTATAAAATCAGAACAGGTGCGCACAGATCTGGTTTTATAGAGGCTCATCGGTCAAAAAGGAAGAAGAACAACTATATTAATAGGAAGTTTGAAAGGAGTTTTATAAAATGGCAATTATTTCAAGAGAACAGATCGTAGAAGGATTAGTAAAGATTCTTGGTGAAGAACAGGTAATTACAGATGAACAGATATTAAAAGACAGCAGTATTGACAGATATAGAAAATATGAACAGGTATGTGAAGTATACACACAGCCAATCCCGGCAGCAGTTGTATATGTAAAGACACCGGAGCAGGTATCAGAAGTACTTACATTTGCAAATGATAACGAGATCAACGTTGTACCAAGAACAGGACATTCTGCAATTGAAGGCGGACTTGAGACAGCATTAAAAGATTCTGTAGTCATCGACGGATCTATGATGAACAAAGTATTAAAAGTAGATGAGTATAACATGCAGGTAACATGCCAGTGTGGTGTACCTCTTCAGGATCTTGACGATATGTTAAGAGAAAGAGGACTGACAACAGGACACTCTCCACAGTCAAAACCACTTGCACAGATCGGTGGACTGGTAGCAACAAGAAGTATCGGACAGTTCTCTACATTATATGGTGGAATCGAAGACATGATCGTTGGTATGGAAGCAGTATTCCCGAACGGAAAGATCTGCAGAATCAAAAATGTACCAAGACGTGCAGCTGGACCGGACATCAGACATATCATCTGTGGAAATGAAGGAGCTCTCTGCTTCATCACAGAAGTTACATTAAAACTCTTCAAATGGCAGCCGGAAAACAACCGTTACATCGGATTCAAACTGGACAATGACCAGATGAAACTTGGATTTGACTGCTTACGTGAAGTTATGGTTGCTGGATACAGACCATCATTCGCAAGACTTTATGATGCACCGGATGCTCAGCAGCACTTCAGCTCATGGCTGGAAGAAGACAAAGCAATCCTGATCTGGATGGCAGAAGGACCGGCTAACATTACAAAAGCAATCGAAGAAGGAATCAAGGAAATGATGTACAAACATCCTGAACTTGAAGAAGTAGATCCAAAACTCATCGAGAAATGGTACAGCGGACTGAACTGGGGACCAGAACAGATCGCTCAGGAAAGAGAAGAAATCAAAGCTACACATAATATCGGTATCACAACAGAAGTTTCCGGAAGCTGGGATAACATTTATGAGATCTACAAGACAGCCTGCGACAGAATCCTTGCAGAAGTACCTGATATGACATTGATGGGTGGACATTCTTCACACAGCTACATCAACGGAACGAATATGTATTTCGTATACTACTACAATGTAGTTGACTGTGCTCCGGAAGAAGAGATCAACAAATACCATGACAGAATCAACCAGATCATCTGCGAACAGGTTATTAAATACGGCGGATCTATCGTACATCATCACGGACTTGGAAAAGCAAGAGCAAAATATGCTCCACAGGAGTATGGCTCATCATACTACATGCTGAAAACATTAAAGCAGGCATTTGATCCAAACGGTATTATGAACATGGGAACACTGATTCCTCTGAGAAAATAATGGCTTATGAAAATATTAGGGTGTTTTAAAGTTGTATCAGATTATGATCTGGTGGCAGACGAAGACTGGACACCAGATGAACAGTTACATATAGATACTGGGTATGTAAAATTATTGTGGAATTGTTATGACGAAGGTGCCCTGGAGATGATGTTGAAGCTTTCTGATTTATCAGAAGGCTTTGGCGTCGTATATGAACTGAATGCGTTGACGGTTGGAAAGAAGAAACATGAAAACTTCCTGAAGACGTTATACGCACTTGGTTTTGAACATGCAGTCAGGGCAGAATCAGAAGAAGATAAGGTATTTGTGCCGGAAGAGATTGCTGATATAGTTGCATCTTATGTAAAAAAAGAACAGATGCAGGATGTGATCGTCATGGGAACCGGAAGCTCGGATGGAAATAACCGGAAGACACCATATCTGACGGCGGAAAAGCTCGGATGGCCGTGCATTACGCAGGTGGTCGGAATGGAGCCGGTGGATGAAGAACATCTGAAAGTTATCAGTGAGACGGCAGACGGAAAGCGCATCTGGACGGTGAAGACACCGTGTGTGCTTGCTGTGGGAAATGCACCGTGTGCATACTTAAGAGTTCCGACATTAAAAGATAAGATGAGCCGCGGAAAACGGCCGATCGAATACGTAACAGAATTTCCTGAGAAAACAGAAGATTCCGGAGTAGAACTTATAGATCTGCACGTGGTAGAACACAGCCGGGCGGCACAGGTGATCGAAGGTGAGACGCCGGAAGAGAAGGCAGCAGAATTTTACGAAAATTATCTGAAAGGCAGGCTGGAAGAATTATGAGATATCATTTTGTATTGAATGGATACTTGCAGAACTGTCAGAAGTTAATGCAGGAGATGGAAGCGTTCAAAGAAGCGTATCTGTCAGAAGCAGAAGAAGGAGTTACTTATCTGTATTGCAAAAATGAAGCATATGCAGAACAGATGGAAGGAAAGCTCACAGAGAATGTAAGTGTGCTGACAGCAGAAGAATATGTACCGGAGAATGTTTTGAAGGAATTGGAAGAGCTTGCAGAACCGGAAGCTGTATATATTTTCGGAAGTGATTATGCAGGAGAAGAACTGGCAGTCAGACTGGCGGCAAGACTTAACGGCAGCTCTCTTACAGCGGTCAGCAGCATTGTTATAGAGAATGGAACAGAAGATGGGATAAAAGTCGGAAAGATGGTTTATTCCAATCATATGGAGGCAATATTCCGGATGAAAAAAGGTCCGTACTGTATCAGTATGGCAAAAGGACTTACGAAGACAGAGCCTCATCCGGGACAGATGCAGATTATAGAAGTACATAAGTGTGACGAAAATGAAGCAGATGCTTATATTATAGAACGAAGTTTTGAACCGGAGGATCAGGAAGAAGGGCTGGAAGAGGTCAAAGTACTGATCGCGGCAGGACGGGGAATCTCGAAAAAGGAAAATATTGAGATTTTACAGGAACTTGCTGATAAGACCGGCGGTCAGGTTGGTGTCAGCCGCCCGGCGGCAATGAATGCATGGCTTCCGATGACTCACCTGATCGGGGTATCCGGAGCCATGACGAATCCGGAGATCTGTATCACGGCAGGGGTGTCCGGTGCGGCAGCATTCTATGCGGGGATTGAAAAGAGTAAATTCATAGCAGCGGTTAATACCGATGAACATGCGCCGATCATGAAGAACGCTGATGTGGTGATCGTAGAAGATTTCAAACCGTTCATTGAGGCGCTGAATAAAATATTAGAAAAATCGTAATAAAAAATTATTATACGTAAGGAGGCGGAAGATATGGCAGCAACCATTTATCAGATGGAAGAAAAATATGAAGACTATCTGATAGACGAATCGAAATATAAAGGCCATGCGGACAGCATTTCGTTCCCAGAATCAGAAGAAGAGATACTTGCTATATTAGAACAGATGAAAGAAGAGCAGGTACCGGTGACGATCCAGGGAGCAAAGACAGGAATTACAGGAGCCGGGGTTCCGATGGGAGGTCATATTTTAAATCTGTCTCATATGAATAAAGTAATTGAACATTCGACAGAACCAGACGGAACCGGACGGATCACGGTAGAGCCGGGAATCAATCTTATGGAGCTTAGAAAAGAAATTGCAGCAAGATTCCGGAAAGAGCATCTGTTCTGGCCGCCAGATCCGACAGAGACATCGGCATCAATCGGTGGAATCGCAGCTTCGGGTGCGCAGGGAATCAGCCATATGCTGTACGGGGAGACGGAGAATTATATAGAAAGTATCCGTCTGATCGATGGTGCAGGCAATGTAAGAGAGATTTCCAGAGGGCAGGAAGAAGAGATCCTGCCGGGAGAGTCGATTGCTGCGCTGGATATGGTTCTTGGAAAAGAAGGAATTACGGGAATCATTACAAGAATTACATTGAAAGTGATCCCAAAACCAGAAGCGGTATGGGGAATCGTCTTCTTCTTTGAAGAGAAAGAAGGGGCTGCAGGATTTATAGATATGCTTCGCAGTGAGTTGCCGGAAGCGGAAGATGCAAAGATTGCGGCAGTGGAATATATGGACCGCAGAAGTATGAATCTGATCGAAGCCAGAAAAGAGACGATGACGAAGATCAAGGAACTGCCGGATATTGAAGAGAATATTCAGGCACTGGTTTACACGGAACTTCAGGGAAGTGAAGAAGGGATCGAGGTAATCGCCGAAAGCCTGATGGAAGCTGCCATGGAGTGTGGAAGCGATCCGGATCAGGCATGGGCACTGTCCGGAGAGACAGAAGTGGAGAAGCTTCATGCATTCCGTCATGCGGCGGCTGAGACGGCCAACCTTTATATCGAAGAACAGAGAAGAAAAGATGACCGGATCACGAAACTGGGAACAGATATGGTGATCGGTGAGCAGACATTTAAAGAGCTGCTGGAACAGTATGAAAAAGACATGAGCCAGGCTGGTCTGGAAGGCTCTATCTTCGGACATGCACTGGAGAACCATCTGCATGTGAATATCCTGCCGGAGGATTATGAAGCATATGAAAAGGGCATCGGGCTGATCAGAAGCTGGGCGGAACGTACCAGAGATTTACACGGAGTCCTGTTAGGTGAACATGGTGTCGGCAAATTAAAACGTCAGATATTAGGTGCCTGCGTTCCGGAAGATTATCAGGAATTGTGCAGAAAGTTAAAGGCGCACCTGGATATAGAAGGCAGACTGAATCAGGGAAATATACTGGGATAGGAAGTAGAATGTGTATGAAAATTGCGGTATGTATGAAACAGGTCCCGGCAACTTCGCAGGGAGATATGGATAAAAAGACCGGTGTAATGAATCGTTCGGGTCTGCAGGCAATTGTAAATGTATATGATCTTGCGGCATTGGAAGCGGCACTCCGTATCAGAGAACAATGTGGCGGGGAAGTGCATGTATTTACAATGGGACCCGATAAAGCAGAGATGGTCCTTCGTGAAGCATTTGCAATGGGAGCAGATGAAGGATATCTGATCTGCGACAAAGCATTTGCCGGAGCGGACGTGCTTGCAACGTCTTATACACTGAAGCAGGCGATACAGTCGGCAGATGATTATGATATGATTTTATGCGGAAGACAGACAACAGATGGCGATACCGCTCAGGTAAGCGGTGCGATTGCGGAATGGATGCAGATACCGAGACTGAACTGGGTGACCGGAATAGATGTTCTGGATGAGCATACGTTAGGGGTTGAGTATTGTATGGAACACAGAACAGTGACGGCGAAAGTAACACTTCCGTGTCTTATGTCCGTAGAACGTGACGGATTCCCGCCGAGAATGCCATCTCTTAAGTTAAAGATCAGCGGAAGAAAAAAAGAAATCCATCGGATCTCCATGGGAGATCTGGAAGATCAGGATCCGGAACATTATGGACTGAAGGGATCTGCGACAAGAGTAAAGAAGATCTATCCTCCGGAGCGGACCAGCAAACAGGAACTCTTGTGTATGGAAAAGAATGAGGCTGCGCGGTATATTGCGGAAGTTCTGAATGAATTACTGAAGGAGGATGGACGATGATAGAAGCAGATAAAAAAGAATGGTCCGGAATCCTGGTATATCTGGAATGCTATAAAGGAGAACTTCATGCAGCAAGTGAAGAACTGATCGGGGAAGCGGTCAGGTTGTCTGAAGTGTCAAAAGATCCGGTCTATGTGGCAGGAATCGGAAAAGATATGGATAGAATCCGGGAAGCGTTGAAAGGCTATCCGGTTGAAAAAGCATATCTGTATGAATCAGAAGATGAATATGAATCACCGTTATATACGCGGATTATGGCGGAATGCATAGAAGAACTTAAGCCATCCATCGTGCTGGTAGGCGGCACATACGAAGGCAGATCGCTGGCACCGGGACTGGCAGTCAGATTCCAGACCGGTCTTACGGCGGATTGTACGGGACTTGCAATCAATGAAGAAGGCAATCTTGTCCAGTCGAGACCGGCATTTGGCGGAAATATTATGGCGGATATTGTGACACAGTTTGGCAGACCACAGTTTGCAACGGTAAGACCAGGAGTTATGCAGAAGGTGGATAAGAATGACCAGAACGTCACAGAATATGTAAACAAAAAAATAGATAAAGAAAGTAAAGGAATAGAAATCATATCGTCGAAGGCAGAGAAAACAGAAAAAGGGATTACAGAAGAGAAGATACTGGTAGTTGCCGGGCGCGGTGTGAAGAAAAAAGAAGATCTGGAAATGTTACGGGAACTGGCAGGCCTTTTAGGCGGAAAGCTTGCATCCAGCCGCGCGCTTGTCGAAAAAGGTTGGATGTTGCCGAAAGAACAGATTGGCCTATCAGGTAATACCGTGAGTCCGGATTATATGATTACCTGCGGCGTATCGGGAACAGTACAGTTCATGGCGGGTATGAAGAACACAAAAAATATTATTGCGATCAATGAAGATCCGGAGGCGAGGATATTCGAGATCGCACATTATCCGATAGTCGGAGATCTGTACGAAATCGTACCGGAATTGATCAGGATCATAAAAGAGAGGAGATGAGAGCACTGAAGTTTCAATATCAACTTACCAGGGCTGAGATAGAGGAGGCACTTTTGTGTCTGGATTACAAAAAAGAGGGGAAGTTCAGAGATATAAATGTAGGCGTGATCAGTCTGATCGGTGTGGGCGCATTGATTGCATATATGCGCGATACACAGCAATTCTTCTGGATCGTGTTACTGGGTGTTATGGTTCTGCTGCTTTTGTATATCATCTATGTACCTGCATTCAGCAGGAAACGGAGAGCAAAAAAGATTGCATGGGAAAAGGGAAGCTATAATGTCAGGATACAAAAAGATAAAATCCAGTACGGAGATAAGAATCAATCCGTTGAGATGACGGATAAAAATACGGAAGCATATATTTCCGGGAACATTTATGTATTAAGAGTGAACCGGGAAGTATTCACAATTCCGAAAAGAATCATGAAAGAAAAGGAGGAACAGGAACTGGAACAGATACTGAGAGAAGTTGGTTCCAAGATAGTGCACATAACGATAGAGAGAGGAGAAAAGTTATGACAGCAGCAGTAAAAGAAAAGAATGTAGAGTTAAAATTAAGAAAAGCAGTATTCTTCCCACCGTGGTTATTATTGATCGCAATGGTAGTAGTCAGCCTTGTGAACGGAGATGCATTCCTGGCGGGTTTGAATGCGGTTACAGGCTGGATTTTAAAGAATTTTTCATGGGCGTTTAATATTGTTACGGTTATGTGTGTGATTACCGTAATTATTGTATATTTTTCGCCGCTTGGAAAAGTAAGAATTGGCGGCAGCAAAGCACATCCAAAGATGAAATTCCTGGATCTGGTATGGATCACACTTTGTACAACGATCGCAGCCGGAATCTTGTTCTGGGCGTGTGCAGAGCCGTTATATCATCTGTACGCACCACCGGCATCTGAAGGTGTAAAGGCAGCTTCTCCTGGAGCAGCGATATTTGCTATGAAGACGATGTTCCTGGAATGGACATGGTCACCATATGCAATCTATACAGTAGCAACACTGGTATTTGCATTTGTATTCTATAATATGAAACAGTCCTATTCTATGGGATCTGCACTGGTACCTGCATTGGGTAACAGAATCAAGAAGTATAATGGAGTCGTCGATGTGATTTGTCTGGTGACACTGGTGGCAGGTATGTCAGCGTCACTTGGAACCGGAACACTCACAATTGCAGGCGGAATCCAGAATCTTACCGGTATAAAGAGCGGTGCGGTTATGTGGGGAATTGTTATTGTTGTAATCGTTACAACATTCATTATTTCCAGTGTATCCGGTGTTATGAAAGGAATCAAACTTCTTTCATCTATCAATGCAAAAGTATACATGGTATTATTTGCATTTCTTCTGGTATTCGGACCGACAGCTTATATGTTAAATATGTCAGTAGAATCATGGGGTGCATATGTCAGGGACTTCCTTCCGATGAGTCTGATGTCCGGTGATGTATTCGGAGATACATGGGCAAGAAGCTGGCCGATCTTCTATTGGTGTAACTGGCTTTCATGGACACCGGTAACGGCAGTGTTCCTTGGAAAGATCTTAAAAGGATATACGATTAAAGATGCAATCAAATGCAACTTCGTTATTCCGGCCATCTTCAGTACAATCTGGATGGGACTGTTCTCTACCGCAACAATTTATTATGAGTTGAACGGAGTCGGAATGTATGATACTCTATTGAACAAAGGGACAGAAGCGGTTGTATATAAAGTATTTGAACAGCTTCCATTAGCAGTAATTGTTATTCCGTTTTACTTGTTTATTGTATTTATTTCATTTGTTACAGCTTCGGATTCAAACACGAATGCGATGGCAGGACTTTGCACATATGGTATTACACAGGAAGAACAGGAAGCAGCGCCATGGCTAAAGATCGTATGGGGAATCACAGTTGGCGTTGTAACATGGATACTGATCAGCTTTGCAGGAATTGATGGTATTAAAGCAGCATCGAACCTGGGAGGATTCCCGAATATGTTCATTATGATTTTGATGATCATAGGACTGTTGAAGATTGCGAAGAATCCGCAGAAGTATGATGTGCATAAAGAAGACTATGACAGCAATGGAAGGCCTATAGAGAGTCCGCGTCTGCCTGTGAAGGAGGAATAGAAGATGGAACCTTTGACAAAGGACTTTTTTATGGAAGCAACAGAGAACTGTCCGGTAATTCCGGAGATCATCAATGATGAATGGCTGGAGGCGCTTCCGGAATCAGACTGCGAGATTGTATATATTGTTTATGGAGATATCTGCACCATTCCGGAGATTGTAGAGAAAGTAAAAGCAGCAGGAAAGATGGCGATCGTACATATGGATCTGATCGTCGGACTCTCCTCAAAGGAGATCAGTGTGGATTTCCTGAAGAAATATACAAAAGCCGATGGAATCATCAGCATGAAACCGGCAATGATCAAACGGGCAAATGACGTCGGATTGTTTACGATCCAGAGATTTTATCTGATGGACCGTTTTACGTATGCGAATATTGAAAAACATATCAAGAACTGCAATCCGGACATTGTAGAGTTTCTTCCGGCAGGCCTTTCAAAGGTTATGAGTTTTCTGATAGAAAAGATTGACAGACCGGTAGTGGCAAGTGGTCTGACACAGGATAAAGACGATGTAATGGGTGCATTAAAAGCAGGTGCAATTGCAGTTGCAACGTCGAACCGCAGAGTGTGGGATTGTTAGAGATAAAGAAGGTGAAAAGATGAATGCGGATACAGTATGCCTGGCATGCTGCAGGAACAAAGTGTAAATGTAATGCCGAATGGAACAGATGTACCGGGAACACCGATCGATGAGATCAATCCGGAAGTGAGATATCTGATCGATGAAGCGGATCTGTGTATTGCAAAAGGTCAGGGGAATTTTGAGACATTGCATGGAAGCGGAAGGAATGTTTTCTATCTGTTCCTGTGCAAATGTGAATTATTTACAAGCAAATTTCAGACGAAACGTTTTACACCTGTATTGAATAATGAACTTAGAATTGTGCAAAGTACATAAAAAACAAGCGGGTTCTTTTGGTATTATCACGATATTGACATATTTGGATGTTGGATTTACAATATAGACAGTTACTAAAAGAGCGAAAGAGAGAGTAACTTTTATCTACATAAAGTGTGGGTGGAAGGGACTCTCTCTTTTTTGTTTCTTCATTGTGCGCAGATGAAGGAATTCGTTTTAGCAAAAACAAATGTTGGGACAAAATGGAGGTAAAAAATAATGTTAAATATTAATGATTTTTCAATGGATTTCTTTTCTTTAAAGGGAAAAAACGCAATTGTTACAGGTGGAAACAGTGGACTCGGACAGGCATTTGCACTGGCACTTGCAAAAGCAGGAGCAAACATCTTCACATTTGCTTATGTAGATGACGACGGAACAACAAAGAAATTAATCGAAGACTGCGGAGTGAAATATACATTCATGCAGGGCGACCTGACAGAAGATGGTATGTGCGACAAAGTTGCTGAGAAGTGTGTAGAGACATACGGAAGCATCGATATCCTTGTAAACTGTGCAGGTATTTGCAAGATCGCTGATGTTCTTGATTTCGGAAGAGCTGAATGGGATCCAATGATCGCAATCAACCTGACAGGCGCATTTGACTTAAGCCACGCAGTTGCTAAATACATGATCCCTCAGAAGAGCGGAAGAATCATTAACATCTGCTCACTGTTCTCATTCCTTGGAGGACTTGGATCTCCTGCATACGCAGCTATGAAAGCTGGTCTTATGGGACTTACAAAAGCATATGCAGATGAACTTGGAAAATATGGTATCACGGTAAATGGTATCGCTCCTGGATACTTCCAGACAGCTATGACAGCCGGAACAGGAAGTGGAAATGAAGACGATCCGAAATACGTTAAGATCAAAGAGCACATTCCGGCAGACCGTTGGGGAGAAAGACAGGATCTTATGGGAGCAATGGTATTCCTTGCAAGTAAAGCAGCAGATTATGTAAACGGAACATTGCTGGTAGTAGACGGAGGATATCTGGTAAGATAATCAGACAGTAACTTCAGAGTAAGACAGGAGTAGATAACAATGAGTAAAAAATATTTGATGGGTATTGATGAAGGATCACAGAGCGCAAAGATCACGATCTTTGATACAGTCGGAAATATTGTATGTGAGGCAAGAGAGCCGCTCCGCCCATATGATCTTCCAAAGCCGGGATATGTAGAACATCCGGACGATGACTGGTGGGATGCAATCTGCAAAGCGTCCAAAAAGTGTATGGACAAATTCGAAGGAGATCCAAAGGATATCCTGGGAATCGGACTTTGCACGATCCGTTGCTGCAGAGCATATCTGAAAGAAGACGGAACACTTGCACAGCCGGCACTGAGCTGGATGGATATCCGTGTATCACAGCCATATGAGCATGTGAATCCAGATGTAAAATATATCGTAGCTTCTTCCGGATATATCACACACAGATTAACCGGAGAACGCAAAGATACAGTTGCCAACTATGAATATGGATGGCCTGTAGATGTAGATAAATGGCGGTGGTCAGATGATCCGGAAGCATACAAGGCAACAGGAATGCCAAGAGAGATGCTGTTCGATCTGGTAATGCCTGGAGATGTACTTGGATATGTAACAGAAGAGGCTGCCAAGGCAACAGGTCTTCCACAGGGAGTTCCGGTTGTTGCAACATCGAACGATAAAGCCGTTGAAGGTCTCGGAACCGGATGTATGGGCGATAAGACAGCATGCATCTCACTTGGAACCTACACAACCGCTATGATGGAAGGAAAAGAGAACTTAAAAGGCACTTCTTATGCATGGCCGAAATTCTCTTGTGTACCGAATAAATATTTCTATGACAGCAACGGAATCCGCAGAGGTATGTGGACAGTAAGCTGGTTCAGAGATGTATTAGGTGACAGCTACATTCAGATGGCAAAAGAAAAAGGAATGTCCGCAGAAGAACTTCTGAGCGAGGAAGCTGAAAAAGTTCCAGCAGGAAGTGACGGACTGATGACAGCTCTTGACTGGCTGGCACCTGTAGATGCCCGCTATAAGAAAGGTATCATGATCGGATTCGACGGAAGACATACCAGAGGACACATTTACCGTTCTATTCTGGAAGCTGTTGCAATGACGATTAAGGGACATACAGAAGACATGGTCAATGAAGTTGGTGTGACTCTGGATAAGATCATCATCACAGGCGGTGGATCTAACAGCGACCTGTTCATGCAGATCTTTGCTGATGTATTCAACCTTCCGGCAGTAAGAAATGTAGTAAACGGAGCAGCAGGACTTGGTTCTGCAATCTGTGCGGCAGTTGCAACAGGTGTGTATGGAAGCTTCGAAGAAGCAGTAGAAGGAATGGTTAAGATCCAGGATACATTTGTACCAAATCCGGAAAATGTAGAACTGTATAAGAAGATGATTCCAATCTATAAAGATATTACTGTACACACAGATGAAGTGTTGAAGAAGACATACGAATTATTTGAATAGTATGGAATTCAGAAGGATATAGGTGATTATGAAGAACAGACCACTCATTTTAGTTACAAATGATGATGGGATTCATAGTCCGGGCTTATATGCGGCGGCGCAAGTTGCTGCGAAGACAGGAGATGTGTTAATTGCAGCGCCTCATACCCAACAGACTGGGATGGGGCGCTCTTTTCCTATATGCCCGGATGACGGGATCATAGAGAAAGTGCCGGGAAGAATGCTGGCATATGCGGTGCATGGAAGTCCGGCACGTGCAGTGGCGCATGGTGTGCTGGAACTCGCGGACAGGAAACCGGATCTCTGTGTAAGCGGGATCAATTACGGTGAAAATCTTGGGACCTGTCTGACTTGCAGCGGGACGCTGGGTGCGCTTTTTGAGGCGTCCAGTCATGGAATCCCGGGAATAGCCGTATCTGTCGAAGCGGATCTTTCCAGACAGCATTCCGAAGACTTCGGGGAGATGGACTGGAGTGCGGCGCAAAGCATCCTGGAGCGGTATATCCGTCAGGTCCTGGAGGAAGGAATGCCCGGAAAAAGTAATCCAGGTGAGAAACAGGCGGCGAGAGCAGATGCATGGAATATCAATGTGCCGGCTGGACTGCCATTTCCGTATCCAGAACGCAAAACGGTATTAAGCTGGCAGAATTATTTCTATTTTATGAAGCCGGAGAAACGGGATTATGGTCAGCCGTACCGGTTGAAAAGCGAGCAGATTGTGGATATGGAAAGCCTGGAAAAGGACAGCGATATCTATGCATTGTATGTGGACCGGGTGGCTTCGGTAACATTGCTGAATTTTGATATGTCAGTAAGACCGTGTGAAAATGATCAAGTGCTTTCTGTGTGAAAATAATCAGGTGCTTTCTTGACAAAACATATTTCATGGATTAAAATAATTGACAATTCAACATTTTTAAATATGCTTTTATGGCAATGAAGGGAATTAGTACATGAGAATCCAGCCACAGAGAGGATATCATATGGTGTGAGATATCTGCTGTTCATCACATGGAACCGGTCCTGGAGCCACTGCATGAAAGTGCAGCGTGTCAGCCGGCGTTAACGGCCAATGAAGAGAGCTGCGAAAGGGTCGCAGTTAACTAGGGTGGTACCGCCGAGCTTTTCGGTCCCTTTTACGGGGAGTCGAAAGGCCCGGCGTTTTTTGTGTCATGTGTTCGAAAGAGACTGACCATACAAAAACGATTGTAAGGCTATGATACTCCCGGCAAAAAAATAACGTGGAATAAGGATTCCACCAAAATTGAAAAGGAGAAGAGAAACATGGCAAAGGAAAAATTAGTCAAAAACATTACATCTCGTGACGAAGATTTCGCACAGTGGTACACAGACGTTGTACGTGAGGCAAATCTTTGTGATTATTCAAGCGTAAAAGGATGCATGAACTACTTACCGAACGGTTATGCAATCTGGGAACTGATCCAGGCAGATCTGGACAGACGTTTCAAAGAAACAGGAGTTGAGAATGTATACCTGCCAGTACTGATTCCGGAATCACTTCTGGAAAAAGAAGCAGATCACGTAGAAGGGTTTGCACCGGAAGTTGCATGGGTAACACACGGTGGAATGGAAAGACTGCAGGAAAGATTATGTGTACGCCCTACATCAGAGACACTGTTCTGTGACCTCTGGGCTAAAACAGTAAAATCATACAGAGATCTTCCAAAGGTATGGAACCAGTGGAACTCCGTTCTCCGTTGGGAGAAGACAACAAGACCGTTCCTCCGTTCAAGAGAATTCTTATGGCAGGAAGGCCACACACTTCATGCAACATATGAAGAAGCAGAAGAAAGAACAATCCAGATGTGGGAAGTTTACAAAGACTGTTACAGAGAGACAATGGCGATTCCATTCGTAGCAGGAAGAAAGGCAGAGCATGAGAAATTCGCAGGAGCTGAAGACACATACACAATCGAAGCACTGATGCATGACGGAAAAGCACTTCAGTCTGCAACAAGCCATTTCTTCGGAAAAGGATTCCCGGATGCATTTGGAATCAAATATGTAGATAAGAACAATGAACTGCAGAGTGCATACGAGACATCATGGGGATGGTCAACAAGAAGTATCGGAGCGCTGATCATGGTTCACGGTGACGATGACGGACTGGTACTTCCACCACACGTAGCACCGGTTGAATGTAGAATCATCCCAATCGCCCAGCACAAAGAAGGCGTGCTTGACAGATCTTATGCACTGCTTGACGAACTGAAAAAAGCAGGATACAGAGTGAAGATCGATGACTCTGATAAGAGTACAGGATGGAAATTCTCTGAGCAGGAGATCCTTGGTATCCCAACACGTATCGAGATCGGACCAAAGGATATCGAGAAGAACCAGGTTGTTGTTGTACGTCGTGATAACCGTGAAAAGATCGTTGTATCTCTCGATGAGATCGCAGTAAAACTGCGCGAGATCTTAGAGCAGGAGCAGCAGGATATGTACAACAGAGCAGAAGAATTCCTGAACAGCCACATTGATACAGCTACTACAATGGATGAAATGGTTGAGAAGTTCAAAGCCAACCGTGGATTCGTAAAAGCATGCTGGTGTGGAGATCCGGAATGTGAGGGCGAAGTAAAATATCAGACAGGCGGAGCTGCAACAAGATGTCTGATCGAAGATGAAGAGTTCATTTCCGATAAATGTATCTATTGCGGAAAACCTGCGAAACACATGGCTTACTGGGGTAAATCATACTAAGAATAAAGTAATTGTAAGCAATGGACGGTGGATTTTAGAAATCTACCGTCCATTTTTTATCAACAGCCACCGGCAAAAATATGGTATGATATAGAATATTGATAACGTGGATAAACGGAGGAAATATTTGTGAATAACTTTAATATAAAATTACCGGATGATGTACAGTTTATCATTCATACCTTACAGTCGCATGGATTTGAAGCATACGCAGTCGGAGGATGTGTCAGAGATTCCATCCTTGGCAGAGAACCGGGCGACTGGGATATTACAACATCAGCAATGCCGGAAGAGACAAAGGCATTATTTGACAAAACATTTGATACGGGAATTGAGCATGGAACGATAACCGTACTTTTGAATCATGAGGGATACGAAGTTACGACGTACAGAATCGACGGAAAATACGAGGACAGCAGACACCCGAAAGAAGTCACATTTACAAGAAATCTGAAAGAAGACCTGCTCAGACGAGACTTTACGATCAATGCCATGGCATACAATGACAAGGATGGGATCGTAGATATCTTTGGAGGAATGCAGGATCTGGAAAAGCATATGATCCGCTGTGTGGGAAATGCCAGGGAACGTTTCTCGGAAGATGCGCTCCGGATTTTAAGAGGCGTCAGATTTGCGGCACAGCTTGGATTCGAGATTGATGAGGAGACGAAAGAAGGAATGAAGCTTCTTGCGCCGACACTGGAAAATATCAGTGCGGAGAGGATACAGGTAGAACTGGTGAAGATGCTGACATCTGACCGGCCGGAGCTTATAAGAACTGCTTATGAACTTGGGATTACGAAGGTATTTTTGCCGGAATTTGACCGTATGATGGAGACAAAGCAGGAAACACCGCATCATATGTACACAGTCGGGGAACATACCATTCATGCGATGATGAATGTCCGCAATGATAAGATCTTAAGATTAACAATGTTACTGCATGATACAGGCAAACCGGAATACAAGACGATGGATGAAGACGGTGTGGCGCATTTTAAAATGCATGCATTAGGAAGTGAGCGGATTGCCAAAGAAGTGCTTCGGAGATTAAAGTTCGATAATGATACGCTGCATAAGGTTACAAGACTTGTGCTGAATCATGATTACCGCATGCCGGCCGTGCCGAAAAATGTCAGAAGGGCAATGAATAAGATCGGAGAAGACATTTTCCCATACTATATGGAAGTAAGGAGAGCAGATGTTCTGGCGCAAAGTGAGTACCAGAGAGCGGAAAAATTAAAAAATCTGGATGAAGTAGAACAGACATATGCAGAGATTATAGAAAAAGGCCAGTGCGTTTCATTAAAAGAATTGGCTGTGACAGGTAGAGATCTGATCCGGGCGGGAATGAAGCCGGGAAAAGAGATCGGGGAAAAGTTAAACGAATTATTGAACCTTGTGATCGAGAAACCGGAAATGAACACCAAAGAGATCCTGTTGAATTATAGTTTCCCGGATAAAGAAGTATAACAGCAGTGAATATTTTTTATATTTCCCACATACATTTAAAAAGAATATCAAATGTAAAGCGCGGGGAATATAAATGCAGGAATTTGAACAAAAAATACTGGAACAATATGATATAGAAGTAAGCAGCACCCGCAAAGTCAGGGGTGCTGTTTTATGCGAAACAAATAAGGGATTATTCCTTTTAAAGGAGATTACAACATCTGAGAAGAGAATCCCTGCGTTATGTGAACTTTATACACGGCTTTATGAGCAGGGGTATCATCGGATCGATTATGTGGTCACGAACCGTAACAGCGAATATATATCTGCATTGGATAACGGAGATCGGTACATATTGAAGAAATGTTTTGCCGGACGTGAATGCGACATTAAGAAGACAAGGGAAATATTTGAAGCGGCGGGAAATCTGGCAAAACTACATATCATTATGCGTTATGAACTGGAACATGGGATACCGGAAGGAACCAAAACAGATGAAAAATACAGACGGCATAATCGTGAATTAAAGAAGGTCCGGCAATTTACAAGAAAAGTTGTTCCCAAGGGTGAGTTTGAATTTGCCTTTTTGAAGCAGTTTGATCAGATGTATCAATGGGCAGAGGCAGCAGTGGAAGAACTGGAGCGGTCGGATTATGAGAAACTGTATGCCGAAGAGATGAAGAAGTTCGGCATGATACATGGAGAGTATAATTATCATAATATCATTATGACAAAAGAAGGAATCGCCACAACCAATTTTGAAAAATTCCGCAGGGACATTCAGGTGGAAGATCTGTATTATTTCCTCAGGAAGGTTCTGGAAAAAAGTGGATGGAAGATCCGCCTGGGTGATGGTATGCTGAATGCCTATTCGGCAATACATCCGCTTACGGAGAATGAAATGGAATATCTGAAGATCCGTCTGATCTATCCGGAAAAATTCTGGAAAACGGCCAATTCGTATTACTGTACAAATAAAGCATGGATATCGGTAAAAAACATAGAAAAGCTTCAGACTGCGATAAGGCAGACAGAAGAGAAAAAAATGTTTTTAAAAGAAGTATTTGGATTTGAACTTTAAAGGTATGGTAAAATAGCGAAAAAGCTTGAAAATACAGGGAAAACGGGGGATTTACCTTGACATTCACAGTGAAAACAGGTATAACAGTACATAAAGGCATGCCATATGACGGGTATGGACGTTGACTTTGTATAAAAAGAATTGAAATCGTGAATTCTAAATGTAAATAAGAGGAGGAACATATCCATGAATAAGACAGAACTGATCGCAGCAATTGCTGACCAGGCAGAATTATCAAAGAAAGACTCTGAAAAAGCTTTAAAAGCTTTTATCGATGTTGTTACAGAAGAATTAAAGAAAGAACATAAAGTACAGGTTGTTGGATTTGGTACTTTCGAAGTAAGCATGAGAGCTGAAAGAGAAGGAAGAAATCCTCAGACAGGCGAGACTATGAAGATTGCTGCATGTAAAGCACCAAAATTCAAAGCTGGTAAAGCATTAAAGGATGCTATCAACGAGTAGTCTGAATTGTAATATTTATAAATCGCCATGCGTTCGGAAGGAGCTGCCGGTGGCAGGTCCTGTAGATGTATTTTATGCCGGAGAGTATCTTGATGCCCTCCGGTTTTTTCAATCGTTATGCGTTCGAAAGAAGCTGCAACCTACAGGCACTGTAGATACCAAAGTATGCAGGAGAATAAAGATATGAGATTAGATAAATTTTTAAAAGTTTCCAGACTAATCAAACGCCGGACCGTAGCTAACGAAGCCTGCGATGCCGGTCGTGTACTGGTGAATGACAAGCCGGCCAAGGCATCGGTAAAGGTAAAACCGGGAGATATCATAGAAATCCAGTTTGGAACAAGAACCGTAAAAGTAGAAGTACTTGATATCAAGGATACGACAAAAAAAGAAGAGGCAGGAGACCTGTTCAAATATTTATAAAATAAATAAAGAGCCTGCGAAAAATCAGCAGATCAGCACAACCTTTCTTAAGTGATCATATGAAAAGTCATAATTTGTGATTTACGTTCATATGATTAGTAAGAAAGGTTGTGATAGGGTTGGAGACCACAGCAGTACAAAAAAGCCATAAACTGGTATTAAATAACCGGAAAACCGGACTGGTGACCGGAGTGTTGGATGTCCTGTCTTTTAATCTGAATGAGATATTGTTGGAGACGGAGCAGGGAATGCTCATGGTAAAGGGCACGGATCTGCATGTAAACCGGGTGAATCTGGAAAAGGGAGAGATTGATCTGTCCGGCACCATTGAAAGTATCTCTTATTCGGATATACAGTCTCCCGGAAAACAGGCGGAAAGTCTGTTTGGAAAATTGTTTCGCTGAAAAAGCGGAGAGAAATCCGGTGAAATTTATGAAACGGGATGGAAATATGAGATGGGAATAACAAAAGAATTATTTATATTTCTTTCTGCAATATTGTCCGGAGCAATTGTACGTCTTGTATACCGCTGCATAAGCTGTCTGCGAAATGTGATACATCATACGCATTGGATCGTTGAGCTGGAAGATCTGGCATACTGGGTCGGAACCGCAATTTTTTTGTTTGTGCAGATTTACTACACAAGTAGTGGTAGTGTAAGGTGGTATTTTGTACTAGGTATTGGGCTTGGAGCATCAGCTATGTCGGTTTTTCTAGTGGCTGTCAGGAAGTGGTATCAAAAAATTGTATGTCCGGGAAGCGGGTTTTTGGCTGAAACACTTGAAAAAGGCCGGAAAAAAAGATAGAATAAAGGCAATTAACAGGTGAGTGGAATGACAGAGATGTCAAACAAGGGTGAGTAAAATAAGATGAAAGATGTAAAACAGAGAAACCGCAGAAGACGGCAGCGCAGGCGTTCTCAGGATCATAAGAGAAGTGTGCTGGCGATTAGTGCTGTTGTTCTTTTGCTGACAGTTATGGTGTCTGCGAACAGTATGACGTTAAAGGCGAAGAACAGAGAATATCAGGCGCAGGAGACAGAACTGAAAGAGCAGATCCAGGCAGAAAAAGACCGGTCAAAAGAGATCAAAGAATTAGATAAATATGTCGGAACAGACAAATACGTAGAAGACGTAGCGAAAGAAAAGCTGGGTCTGGTACATAATAATGAGATAATTTTCAAAGCAAAATAAGAGTACTCGGAACAAATGATAAGCTTCAGGAAGAGATTCCTGAAGCTTTTTTCTGTTTATCGGGGAAATAAAAAGAAAAGGTCGAAAGGGGAGCAATAAAGTGGCACGGATAAAAGAACAGGAAATATTTGTGAATCCATATGTGGTGCAGATGGACAAATTTGCGGAGTCTCTGCAGCATCTATCAAAAACATTTTTAAATATGGAACATTATAAAGGAACATTGTCCAAAGAAGAAATTGATGAAATGTTTGACAAAGTAACGGGGAATGTCTGTGCCGGTTGTGAGCGAAAAGAAGTGTGTCTCGGCGAGAGGCGGGAGAAAACATATCAGATGATGTATGAAATCATGTGTGCAGCAGAAGAATATGGTGCAGAACTGAATATGGAATTGAAAAAAAGACTGAAAAGGCAATGCATGCTTGCGCCGCGTTTCCTAAGGGAAAGCCTGGAAGTGTTTGAAAATGCCAAACAGATATTGATGTGGAATCACAGGATGCTGCAGACAAGAGAAGGATATGCCACACAGCTTACAAGCTTTGCAAAGATGATACAGTATACAACCAGAGAACTGGATGCGGGGATCTTTCAGGATGAATATCTGGAAAAACGTATAAAAACAGCCTTAAAAAAAGAGAATGTAAAGATGTTATCGATTGTATTTTATATGACCCAGCAGGGAAAATATGAGGTACATCTGACGGTAAAAGCGGTTAAGGGACGGGTAATCCTTGCAAAAGATATCGCATTTCTGGTGGGAAAATGTATAGGAAGAACCATGATCCCAAGACAGGGAGAACGACTTGTGATAGGAGGGGAATATGGCACTATTGCATGTGTGGAAGGTGCGAAATTCCAGACGCTTCAGGGGATTGCCCGGATCGGAAAAGGACTGGAGCAGATATCGGGGGATACTTTTCTTATGAAAGATCTGCCGGGAGGTCGCAAAGGAATCGCGCTTTCTGATGGAATGGGATCGGGAGAAGAAGCATTCCGGGACAGTACGATGGTGGTAGAAATGTTAGAAGAACTGTTAGAGGCAGGATTCCCGGTAGAGACGGCGGTGCAGATGATGAATACGGCACTGGTGATCGGAAGGGAAGAAGTGAAATTCTGCACACTGGATGTATGTCTGTTTGATCTGTATCGTGGAAGCTGTGAATTTGTAAAGGCGGGCGCGGCCGCAACATTTATCAAAAAGAAGGATACAGTTGAAAAAATTGTATCAACAACACTTCCGATCGGGGTTATACAGAATATTGAGATTGACCGGGAAGTGTGTGATCTGGAATCCGGGGATTATGTGGTCATGGTGACGGACGGAGTTCTGGATGCACTTCCGGCAAAAGAACAGGAAGAACAGATGATAGATATTATTCAAAACACGAATATTGTAAATCCGACAGAGTTTGCAAGAAGCATTCTAAGTGAGGTGTTGAGATATTCGGGAGAAATGCCGCTGGATGATATGACGATCCTTGTGATCGGCCTGTGGGGCGTGAGCTGACTTTCCGATAAGTTGACTTTCTATAAGAAATTATATATATTTATCATGATATCGAAACAAATAAAAGAGTTATATATTTCGAAAAAATATGAAAACAAATCAGATAAAAAGGAAGACCGGAATGTATGAACGGGTGAGGGCATATGTGAAAAAATACCATATGCTGCAGGAAAAAGATCATGTAATTGCAGGCGTATCGGGAGGTGCAGACTCCGTATGCCTTCTTTTCATGCTTGTAAAACTTCAAAAGGAAATGCGGTTTGGGTTGACGGCAGTGCATATTCATCACGGACTTCGCGGAGAAAGTGCGGATGCAGATGAGAATTACGTCAGAGCCCTTTGTGAGAAGCTGGATGTTGAACTTCTGGCTTTTCATGAAGATGTCGGAAGATATGCGAAAGAACAGAAGCTGACGCTCGAAGAGGCAGGAAGGAATGTCAGAAGACATATATTCGAAGAAGTCTGTCACAGGAAAAACGGAACGAGGATCGCGCTGGCGCATCATCAGAATGACAATGCGGAGACACTTTTGTGGAATTTAAGCCGTGGATGTGGTCTTAAAGGGATCGGCGGGATCAGTCCGGTTGACGGAAAGTATATCCGGCCGCTTCTGGGGGTAAGAAGACAGGAAATCGAAGAATATTTAAAAGAAAATAATATAGACTATTGTACCGATGAGACGAATCTGGAAGACCATTATACAAGGAACCGTCTTAGAAATCATGTGATCCCATACCTGGAACGAGAGATTAATCCAAGAGCTGTTTCACATATGGCGGATACGATGGAGCAAATGCGGGCAGTGTGGGCATTTATGGAAGAGGAAGTGGAAAAATGCAGAAAATACTGCGTAAAACCCAAACAAGATAAAGCAGAAGGAGTAGTGATCCTGGAAGAGGGTTTCCGAAGTGTAAATGAGACTGTCCGGACGTTTCTGATCCATGAACTGTTGTGCGAAACGGCAGGACGCAAAAAAGATATTGAACAGATCCACGTAAAACTGGTGGAAGAACTGATGGAACATCAGACCGGACGGAAGATTATGCTGCCTTATGAGATGACCGGGGAAAGGTGTTACGAAGGAATCTGGCTTCATAAAGTGAAGGATAAAGAAAAATCCGGAGAAAATTCTAAGCCGCCGGTACAGATGCGCATACTGGAACGAACACCACAAACCAGTGTATTTCCTAAAAAAACCTACACGAAATGGTTTGACTATGATATAATTAAGAGCACTGTAAAAATAAGACATAAGCAGCCTGGAGACTATATTACGATTGACAAAAACGGCAGTACACAGAGCCTGAAAAAGTATTTTGTCAATGTGAAAGTCCCGAGAGAAGACAGGGAGAAGATCTGGCTGGCGGCAGACGGCAGTCACATCCTGTGGATCATCGGATACAGACAGAACCAGGCATATCAGGTTACAGATAAAACCAGAAGAATTCTGGAAATAGAATTTAACGGAGGAGAAGAAGATGGCAGAGAAAGTAAAAGTATTAGTTCCTGAAGAAGATGTTGCAAAGAGAATCAAAGAGCTTGGCGAACAGATCAGCAAAGATTATGCCGGAAAGCAGGTACATCTGATCTGCGTATTAAAGGGTGGTGTATTCTTTATGTGCGAACTTGCAAAGAGAATTACCGTTCCGGTATCAATGGACTTTATGAGTGTCAGCAGCTACGGTGACGGAACAAAATCAAGCGGTGTTGTTAAGATCGCAAAAGACTTAGATGAGACACTGGAAGGAAAAGATGTACTGATCGTGGAGGATATTATTGACTCCGGAAGAACATTATATTATCTGATGGACATCTTATCTAAGAGAAATCCAAAGAGCATGAAGCTCTGTACGCTTCTGGATAAACCGGAAAGAAGAGTAAAAGATGTAAAAGTAGATTATGTCGGATTCAATATCCCGGACGAATTCGTTGTGGGATATGGCCTGGATTACGCCCAGAGATACAGAAATCTTCCATTCATCGGAGTGGTAGAGGGCGTGGAATAAGGCGCGGCATAAGAAAGGAGCCTGAAAATTGAATAATAAGAAAGCGAGAGGGCTGAATGGTGTTGTATTCCTCGTGTTTGTCGTATTTTTGTTCGCAGCACTGTGGTTTACCAATCAGTTCGATCAACGAGAGAAAGAAATTTCCTGGAAGAAATTCCAACAGCTGGTTCAGAACGACAAGATCGAGTCTGTAGAAGTGAATCAGAACAAGAGCGTTCCGACGGGGCGCGTGGAGATTACGCTGAAGGGAGATGACAGTTCCGATAATGTCAGATATCTGTATGTCTCCGATGTAAATGAGATCCAGGATTACCTGAAAGAGCAGAATGTGGATTATACCATGCCGGATATTCCACAGGACAGCTGGGCGGCAACTACATTTCTGCCGGTTATCCTTACACTGGTCGGAGTGTTCCTGATCTTTGGTCTGATGAACCGTCAGGGCGGCGGGGCCAATTCGAAAGCAATGAATTTCGGAAAGAGCCGTGCAAAACTGAGCACAGACCGTGACAAGAAAGTGACATTTGCCCAGGTGGCAGGTCTGGAAGAAGAAAAAGAGGAACTGGAGGAGATCGTTGATTTCCTGAAGTCTCCGAAGAAATATATCCAGGTGGGAGCAAGAATCCCGAAAGGTGTACTGTTAGTAGGCCCTCCGGGAACCGGTAAGACGCTGCTTGCCAAAGCAGTTGCCGGAGAAGCAGGAGTTCCGTTCTTTACGATCTCCGGTTCAGACTTTGTGGAAATGTTCGTTGGTGTCGGAGCTTCCCGTGTCAGAGACTTGTTCGAGGAAGCGAAGAAGAATGCACCGTGTATCATTTTCATCGATGAGATCGATGCAGTTGCAAGGCGCCGTGGAACCGGAATGGGCGGCGGACACGATGAGCGTGAGCAGACACTGAACCAGTTACTGGTAGAGATGGACGGATTCGGCGTCAATGAAGGCATCATTGTGATGGCGGCTACAAACCGTGTGGATATTCTTGACCCTGCAATCTTACGTCCGGGACGATTTGACCGTAAGGTTATGGTCGGAAGACCGGATATCAAGGGCCGTGAAGAGATCCTTAAGGTACATGCGAAGGGTAAACCGTTAAGCGAAGAGATCGATCTGCAGCAGATCGCGCAGACAACGGCAGGATTTACCGGAGCTGA
Organism: bacterium; assembly: GCA_963595255.1. Lineage (GTDB taxonomy): Bacteria > Bacillota > Clostridia > Lachnospirales > Lachnospiraceae > Dorea_A. The sequence goes on along the minus strand of CAVBHX010000003.1, from coordinate 20,067 downwards.
TCTGGAAAATCTCCTGAATGAAGCTGCGATCCTGGCTGCAAAGGATAACAGAGTATTCTTAAAACAGGAAGACATTAAGAAAGCATTTGTCAAAGTCGGAATCGGTGCGGAGAAGAAGAGCCGTGTCATTTCCGAGAAAGAGAAGAGAATCACAGCATTCCACGAAGCAGGGCATGCGATCCTGTTCCATGTGCTTCCGGATGTGGGACCTGTATACAGTGTTTCGATCATTCCGACGGGAAGTGCGGGTGGATATACGATGCCGCTTCCGGAAAAGGATGAGATGTTTAATACGAAAGGAAAGATGCTTCAGGATATTACGGTAGCACTTGGCGGACGTGTAGCCGAAGAAGAAGTATTTGATGATATTACAACCGGTGCATCTCAGGATATCAAGCAGGCAACGGGTCTGGCCAAATCCATGGTTACGAAGTTCGGTATGTCAGAGGCAGTCGGACTTATTAACTATGATGATGACAACAATGAGGTGTTCATTGGACGTGATCTGGCGCACACAGCAAGAGGCTACGGAGAGGGCGTGGCGACTGTGATCGACCAGGAAGTAAAGAGAATTATTGATGAATGTTATGACAGAGCAAGACATATCATTAGAAAATATGATGATGTTCTGCATGCATGCGCAGATCTTCTGTTGGAAAAAGAAAAGATTTCCCGGGAAGAATTTGAAGCGCTGTTCCCGGAAGATGTATCAGAAGACTAGAAGAAAGCGTGCTCCTTTCCGGGAGCAAAAAATGAGAGAGGTGTTAGTTATATGAATAAGGCGGCTTTATTTTGTGATGGAACAGAAGGATATGTGTATCCACCTGAACCGAAAGAAAATGAACTGGTGACATTCCGGTTCCGTACGGCGAAGGATGATGTAGACAGAGTAGGGCTTGTGACATCGGCTGACACATATGTAATGGAAAAAGAACGCACACAGGGAGAGTTTGATTATTATACGTTCGAGATACGTCTGGGGGCGGAGCCTTTCAGATATTGTTTCGAAGTGCAGTCTGGAACAGAAAAATATTATTATGGACGATGTGGAATCTCTCGCGAGATCCTGGAGTACTATAACTTTGTTGTAGTACCCGGATTTTCCACACCGGACTGGGCAAAGGGAGCGGTTATGTATCAGATATTTACAGACCGCTTTTATAACGGAGATAAGTCAAATGATGTAGAGACGAATGAGTATTACTACATCGGGGATTATTCTCAGAGAGTAACGAACTGGGACAAATATCCGGCAAACATGGGTGTAAGAGAGTTCTACGGAGGAGACTTGCAGGGAGTCATGGATAAGCTTGATTATCTGCAGGACCTGGGCGTAGAAGTCGTATATTTTAATCCGTTATTTGTGTCACCGTCCAACCACAAATACGATATCCAGGATTATGATTATATCGATCCGCATTATGGAAAGATCGTAGATGACGGAGGCGAGGTGCTTCCGAATGGTGTGACGGACAATAGTCAGGCAACGAAGTATAAAAAACGCACGACAGGCCTTAAGAACCTGGAAGCAAGTAATGAGTTGTTCATTAAACTGGTGGAGGAATTACACCGCCGTGGAATGAAAGTTATTCTGGACGGCGTGTTCAACCACTGTGGTTCATTCAATAAATGGATGGACCGTGAGAGAATTTACGAAGGTGAAGAGGATTATGAACCGGGTGCTTATGTATCGGCAGACAGTCCGTACAGAAGCTACTTCCGTTTCTTTAAAGAAGGACCGGAGAACTGGCCGTATAATGGCAATTACGATGGCTGGTGGGGACATGATACTCTGCCAAAACTGAATTACGAAGATTCTGTAAAACTGGAAAATTATATCTTATATATCGGACGAAAATGGGTATCACCTCCGTACAATGTAGACGGATGGCGTCTGGATGTGGCAGCAGACCTGGGACGCAGCAATGAATACAATCATGAGTTCTGGCAGAAATTCCGCAGAGCAGTGAAAGATGCAAATCCGAATGCACTGATCCTTGCCGAACATTACGGCGATCCGAGTGACTGGCTTAAAGGGGATGAGTGGGATACCGTTATGAACTATGATGCGTTCATGGAGCCGGTTACATGGTTCCTGACCGGAATGGAAAAGCATAGTGATGAGGCGAGAGAAGAGCTCCTTGGCAACATCGATAACTTTATCGGTTCGATGGCACATCACATGTCGAACATGCTGACTCCGTCACTTCAGGTGGCGATGAATGAGCTTTCCAACCATGATCATTCCAGATTCTTAACTAGAACGAATCACATGGTTGGCCGTGTGGAACATCTGGGACCGGAAGCTGCGAACGAGTATGTGAATAAAGCGGTTATGCGTGAAGCGGTTGTTATGCAGATGACCTGGGTCGGAGCTCCGACGGTATATTATGGTGATGAGGCTGGTGTCTGTGGATTTACAGATCCGGATAACAGAAGAACCTATCCGTGGGGACATGAAGATCAGGAACTGATCGCATTCCACAAGGAAGCGATCCGCATCCACAAAGAGCATCCGGCACTTAAGACCGGTTCGCTGAAGATCCTTGGCGGAGAGGAAAATATCCTGTCTTATGCGAGATTTAAAGGGCATGACCGGATCATTGTTGTGATCAATAACCGCAGCGAACGTGCGGAAGTAAAAGTTCCTGTATGGGAAGCAGAGATTCCGATAAAATGCCGCATGAAACGTCTGCTATATTCTTACAAAGATGGATATACAACAGAGTACGAAGAGTATCTGGTAGAAGACGGAGAAGTGGTTGCCAACATGGGACCACATTCGGCACTTGTACTGGGAATGAGAAATGAAGAGGATCATGACTGGCTGTATATTTTGTAGAATGGGTATGGACCGGCTAATAGTGAAATTTTGTAAAGAAGATACAAACAGACTAATAGTAAAATAAAGAAAATAAAAAGATTACCGGAAAATGTAGTGCGTTTTCCGGTAATCTTTTTTTACGTTTTTATACAAACATAATAATGCAAAATCTGATTTCGATAATGTAAAATTATATTATTTTGTAAGAACTTCTACACCATCTTCTTTGATAAGAACCATGTATTCAATCTGAGCGGAGAGACCATCGTCATCTGTATAAACGGTCCATCCGTTATCTTCATCTACATAGAATTCCGGAGAACCCTGATTGATCATCGGCTCGATCGTGAACATCATACCAGGAACCAGAACCATCTCGCTTCCCTTCGGAGTAACATAACTTACGAATGGCTCTTCGTGGAATTCGAGCCCGATTCCGTGTCCGCCGATCTCTTCTACGACAGAATACCCATTTTCCTGTGCATGTGAATTGATCGCATAAGCAATGTCTCCGAGATGTCCCCAAGGTTTTGCTGCTTTAAGTCCAAGCTCTACGCATTCTTTTGTAACACGGACGATACGTTCGGCTTCCGGTGATACATCACCGATCGTGAACATACGGGATGCATCAGAGAAATATCCGTTTAAAATCGTAGACACATCTACGTTGATGATATCTCCATCGATCAGAATCTCATTTTCACTTGGGATACCGTGGCAGATGACGTTGTTGATAGAAGTACATACGCTTTTTGGAAATCCTTCATAATTCAGAGGTGCCGGAATTCCGCCATGCTCTGTTGTAAAATCATATACAAGTTTATCAATCTCTGCAGTGCTCATTCCGGCATGAATATGAGCTGCTACATGGTCGAGAACTGCGGTGTTCAGTTCTGCACTTTTTTTGATCATTTCAATCTGTTCCGGTGTCTTCAGTAATGAACGGTCAGGAACGATCTGGCCTTTGGACGCAAGTGTCCACAATTTTATATCTAACTTATCCACAATACTACCTGCTTTCTACACAAATTTTCCACATGTATTATAGCACGTTTTGGAAAAAGAGACAGGGGAATTTTTGTCAATAGGATTGCCGCAAATGAAAAATCCTCTGTCTCTTATTGTCTCCACCATAAAAATAAGTTATAATTTTACTGGTATTGTATACAGAATGTGGATAAACTATTATGGTTCATAGTAATGATAAAGTTATACACAGGCAACATGGAAAGGAGCAGACATATGTTAAGAATAGGAATGCTTACAAGCGGCGGCGACTGCCAGGCACTGAATGCAGCGATGAGAGGCGTCGTAAAGGGGCTTTTTTCAAAACGAGATGATGTAGAGATTTATGGATTTCAAGATGGATATAAAGGTTTGATCTATTCGAACTTTAAGATGCTTACGTCAAAAGACTTTTCGGGGATTCTGACACTTGGTGGAACGATCCTGGGAACATCCAGACAACCGTTCAAGTTAATGAGAGTACCGGACAAGGACGGAATTGACAAAGTAGAGGCGATGAAACACACTTACCACAAGCTGAATCTGGACTGCCTGGTAATCCTTGGGGGAAATGGAACACACAAATCAGCCAATATGCTGAGAGAAGAAGGACTTAATGTGGTAACACTTCCGAAGACGATCGATAACGATCTCTGGGGAACGGACATGACATTCGGATTCCAGAGTGCGGTAGACATTGCAACAGATACGATTGACAGGATCCATACAACAGCAACGTCTCACAGCCGTGTATTTATCGTGGAAGTAATGGGGCACAAAGTAGGATGGGTAACACTTCATGCAGGAATTGCCGGCGGTGCCGATATTATTTTGCTTCCGGAGATGCCATATGACATCAATTCAGTAGTTGAGGCAATTGAAAAACGCGGCAAAGCAGGAAAGAGATTTACAATTATTGCTGTTGCAGAAGGTGCGATTTCAAAAGAAGATGCAGCGCTTTCAAAGAAGGAATTAAAAGAGAAAAAAGCAAAGAAGAAATATCCTTCTGTTGCATATGAACTTGCTGAGAAGATTCAGGAAAAAACAGATAAAGAAGTAAGAATCACTGTTCCTGGACATACACAGCGAGGCGGTTCTCCGTGTGCATATGACCGTGTGCTTGCAACAAGACTTGGTGCAGAAGCTGCGAGAGCAATTCTGGAAGGTGATTTTGGATGTATGGTAGGAACAAAGAATCAGGAGATTATCCGTGTACCATTGTCAGAAGTTGCCGGAAAATTAAAATATGTAGATCCAAAGGCATCGATCATTAAAGAAGCAAAAACCATCGGTATCAGCTTCGGTGATGAATAAGATACACAGGTTAAGCAGGATCTGCATTTAGACAAGGAGTGTAAAGAATGTCATATACGGCATTATACCGTAAATTCCGTCCGGATGAATTCGAAGATGTAAAAGGACAGGATGCGATCGTCCGGACGCTTAAGAACCAGATCAATGCAGACCGTATCGGACATGCATATCTGTTCTGCGGAACAAGAGGAACCGGAAAGACGACGGTTGCGAAAATATTTGCGAAAGCAGTCAACTGTGAACATCCGGTAGACGGAAGTCCGTGCGGGGAGTGCGCAATGTGCAAGTCGATCGCAGCAGGTACATCGATGAACGTGATCGAGATCGATGCGGCATCGAATAATGGTGTGGATAATATCCGAGAGATCCGTGAAGAAGTCACATACCGTCCGACAGAAGGAAAATATAAAGTATATATCATTGACGAGGTGCATATGCTGTCGATCGGTGCGTTCAATGCATTGTTAAAAACATTGGAAGAACCGCCGGAATATGTTATATTTATTCTTGCGACAACGGAGGCACACAAGATCCCGATTACGATCTTAAGCCGTTGTCAGCGATATGATTTTAAGAGAATTTCCATTGAGACGATCGCAGCAAGACTGCGGGAACTGATCGATAAAGAAGGATGGGACGTGGAAGATAAGGCGGTCCGTTATATTGCGAAGATGGCGGACGGTTCCATGCGAGATTCATTAAGTCTTCTGGATCAGTGTGCCGCGTTCTATATGAATGAGACACTGACATATGATCATGTACTGGAAGTGCTGGGAGCGGTGGATACGGAAGTGTTCAGCCGGCTTTTAAGACAGCTGCTTGCGATGGATGTGCATCAGGTGATCGAAACGGTCGATGAGCTGGTGATGCAGGGAAGAGAACTGTCCCAGCTTGCGGCAGATTTCACATGGTATCTGCGAAATCTCCTTCTGGTGAAGAGTTCGGATAATATGGAAGATGTACTGGATGTGTCGTCTGAAAATCTTGCACTTTTAAAAGAAGAAGCACAGATGATCGACAGCGATACGCTGATCCGTTACATCCGAATTTTCTCAGATCTGACGAATCAGTTAAAATATGCGACCCAGAAGAGGGTGCTTCTGGAAGTGACACTGATCAAATTGTGCCGTCCGGCGATGGATCAGAACAAAGATGCATTACTGGACCGCATCCGTGCGATCGAGAAGCAGCTCGAAGACGGGGCGTGGGAAGCACCGGTCAGAGAACGCATTGTATATGCATCAGATGCAAAAGAGGCGGGAGAACCGAAGCCAAAGCCGGAACTTCCGCAGGCATTGAACGAAGATGTGAAAGCGGTGGCAAAAGATTTCCGGATGATCATCAATGAGGCTTCCCCGATGCTCAGAACCTATCTGAAAAAAGCAAGACTGAGTGCAGGAGAAGGCAACAGGCTTCTGATCGTACTGCCGGATGAACTGAGCGCAAGTGCGGTGGCGACACCGGAACATAAAGAAGAGATTCAGTCACTGATCGAGCATAAGATTGGCAAAAAAGTAGAGATAGACGTCCGCCAGATGGAGGCGGGACGCAGATTCGAAGATCATTTTGTGGATCTGGAGAATCTGATTAATATGGAAATTACTGTAGAAGACGAATAGGAGGATATTATCATGGCAAAAAGAGGTGGATTCCCAGGCGGCGGAATGCCGGGAAATATGGCAAATCTGATGAAACAGGCACAGAAGATGCAGCGTCAGATGGAAGAACAGGCAAAGGAAATGGAGACAAAAGAATTCAGCGCAACTGCAGGCGGCGGAGCTGTTGAAGTTACTGTTTCCGGAAGCAAGAAGATCTTAAAAGTAAAACTGGATGAAGAAGTTGTAGATCCGGATGATGTAGAGATGCTGGAAGATCTGCTTGTGGCAGCAGTCAACGAAGCATTGGAGAAAGTAGACGCAGAGACAACTTCTGCAATGTCTAAGTTCACCGGCGGCATGGGCGGCGGAATGCCGGGATTATTCTAGGAGAAATTCCAGAAGAAGGTTCCGGGAGAATTATTCTTACAGGGAGTTAAAAACTATGGATTATTACAGTAATCAGATGAGCAAACTGATCGAGGAACTGTCATGTCTTCCGGGAATCGGAGCAAAATCTGCGGCAAGACTTGCATTTCATCTGATCCATATGCCGGTTGATGATGTAAAGAGACTGGCTTCTACAATGGTGGAAGCCAGAGAGAACATAAAATATTGCAAAGAATGTTATACACTGACGGATCAGGAACTGTGTCCGATCTGCAGCAACAGTAATCGTGACCACCAGACGATCATGGTAGTGGAGAATACGAGAGACCTTGCGGCATACGAAAAGACCGGAAAATATAACGGTGTATACCACGTGCTTCACGGAGCAATCTCTCCGATGCTTGGCATCGGTCCGGAAGATATCAAACTGAAGGAACTGATCGAACGTCTGCAGGGAGATGTGAAAGAAGTGATCATTGCCACGAACTCAAGCCTGGAAGGTGAGACGACAGCAATGTATATCAGTAAGCTGATCAAACCGACGGGAATTAAGGTGAGCAGGATTGCAAGTGGTGTTCCGGTCGGAGGAGATCTGGAGTATATCGATGAAGTGACACTTCTACGGGCACTTGAAGGAAGGACAGAGCTGTAGCCCTGTCCCCTTTTTTACTTATCATGCGTTTGAAAAAGCTGCCAGTTGCCAAAGCAATCGTAATGAGCTGTCAGGTTCAGCAGAGTTTTGACAGTCGGCATTGGAGGTGAGATAAATGAAGAAAAAGGTTACATCAACGGATATTGCACATGCTGCCGGGGTATCACAGTCCACAGTTTCCATGATCCTGAACAAAAAGTACGATGTATCATTTGCAAAAGATACTGTGGAAAGAGTGGAAAATGCGGCAAAAGAACTGGGATATGTCCCGCCGAAGCGGAAAACGAGAAAAGGAACAAAACGTGAGAAGCTTCTTGTTGTATTCTGCCCAAACCTGACGAATCCGTATTATGTTATGCTGCTTCAGGGGATTGAGGCACATGCGAAAGAAAAAGGTTTCGGCCTTTTTGTATGCAATACGCAGAGAGACCTCAGGATGGAAGAGCGCTATCTGAAAATGATGTGGCAGTTAAGACCGCTTGGAATTATCTATACCTGTAATCCGAGCCATTGCTTTATGGATCTGGTGGGAGAAATTGCAGAACAGATACCGGTTGCGATCGTCAATAACCAGAATGAAAAGATGAATGTAGATGCGGTGGAACTTGACAATTCCAAGCTTGGAAGAGTCATGGCGAAACATCTGCTGGAACTGGGACACAGGAAAGTTGCATATATAGCACCGCCGCTTACGGCAAGGCAGAAGCAGCGTTCGAAGCGGGTAGAGGGCTTCCTGAAAGAATATGAGAAAGTCGGACTGCGTGACCAGGTGGTCATAAAAGCGGCAAAAGAAGAAATCGATCTGGATGTGGCGCATATTGATTCGGAGTACAAGATCGGGTATGAGCTGACGAAAGAATTGTTGAAGGAAACGACGGATGTGACAGCAATCGTCGGACTGAATGATATGATCGCATTTGGAATCATGGATGCACTTCATGAAGCAAAGATAAAGGTGCCGACCGATGTGTCCGTGATGGGGTGTGACAACACCTTGTTTGCAAGAATGCATAACATGAATCTGACGACCATCGAACATTTTGTGACTTTCAAAGGAAGAGATGCATGTGATATTATAATGAAGAAGATAGCCACACATCATTCGACGAATACAGGTGCGGTTCCGATCAGTACATATCATGTGGAGTATGAGCCGCAATTAATCGTCCGGGGGACGACAACGTATGCGAAAAATGCCCGAAAAAAGAAAAATTAATTCTTTTGCGAAAATTATTATTAATAAATTCGAAATTTTACAAAACAAAAATGCATGTTAAATTTAAATAATCCCATAAAATGCGTGAAAATCGTTAATGAAATGAAAAAATCAAAAAATATCGTTAACATTTCCACAAAAAAATATGCGAAATTCAATTAATAATTTTATAATATTAATAGAAAAAATTACTAATAAAAAATCAAAGCTATTGACCAGAGCTCCTTAAATAGAGTATAATTCAACCAAACGATAACAAGGGAATGGTGAACAGATTTCACCGGTTTTAAGGAGGAAGAATAACATGAAATTTTTCATTGACACAGCGAACGTAGAAGATATTAAGAAAGCAAACGACATGGGAGTTATCTGTGGAGTAACAACAAACCCATCTCTGATCGCAAAAGAAGGTAAAGTATTCGAAGAAGTTATTGCTGAGATCGCTTCTATCGTAGACGGACCAATCAGTGGAGAAGTAAAGGCAACAACAACAGATGCTGAAGGCATGATCGCTGAAGGAAGAGAGATCGCTAAGATCCATCCTAACATGGTAGTTAAGATCCCTATGACAGTAGAAGGATTAAAAGCAGTAAAAGTTCTTACAGCTGAAGGAATCAAGACAAACGTAACACTGATCTTCAATGCGAACCAGGCACTTCTTGCAGCAAGAGCCGGCGCTACATATGTATCACCATTCCTTGGACGTCTGGACGATATCTCTACAAGAGGAGTAGACTTAATCTCAGAGATCGCACAGATCTTCGAAGTTGCAGGAATCGATACAGAGATCATCGCAGCAAGCGTACGTAACCCAATCCACGTAACAGACTGTGCATTGGCAGGTGCTGATATCGCAACTGTACCTTACAAAGTAATCGAGCAGATGACACATCATCCATTAACAGATGCAGGAATCGAGAAATTCCAGGCTGATTACAAAGCAGTATTCGGAGAATAAGAATAAGTAAAGCTATCATATAAATGATTCAGGAGGAACAACATGAACAAATTAGAGCTTATGAAGACAGCCAACGAAGTCCGTAAGGGCATCGTTACTGCAGTTCACAGTGCAAAATCCGGACATCCGGGCGGATCACTGTCAGCAGCAGACATTTATACATATCTGTATTTTGAAGAGATGAATATTGATCCTAAGGATCCTAAGAAAGCAGACCGTGACCGTTTTGTATTATCAAAAGGACACACAGCACCAGGATATTATTCAACACTGGCACACAGAGGATTCTTCCCGGTTGAAGATCTGACAACTCTTCGTAAAGTCGGATCATACCTTCAGGGACATCCGGATATGAAACACATCCCAGGTGTTGATATGTCAAGTGGATCTCTTGGACAGGGCATCTCAGCTGCAGTAGGAATGGCTATTTCTGCTAAGCTTTCAAATGATGATTACAGAGTATACACACTTCTCGGAGACGGTGAGATCCAGGAAGGACAGGTATGGGAAGCTTCTATGTTAGCAGGACACAGAAAGCTGGACAACCTGGTAGTGATCGTTGATAATAACAACCTTCAGATCGATGGAAAGATTACAGACGTTAACTCTCCATATCCGATCGATAAGAAATTCGAGGCATTTAACTTCCATGTGATCAATATCGATGGAAATGACTTTGACCAGATCGAAGCAGCTTTCAAAGAGGCTCGCAAGACAAAGGGAATGCCAACTGCAATTATTGCAAAGACAATCAAAGGAAAAGGAGTTTCCTTCATGGAAGACCAGGCCGGATGGCATGGAAAAGCTCCTAACGATGAGCAGTATGCACAGGCAATGGAAGAATTAGAGAAAGCAGGTGAAGCATTATGTCAGAAGTAAAGAAAATCGCAACAAGAGAAAGCTACGGTAATGCTTTAGTAGAATTAGGAAAAGAACATGAAGATCTGGTAGTATTAGACGCTGACCTTGCAGAAGCTACCAAGACAGGAATGTTCAAGAAAGTTTTCCCGGAACGTCACATTGACTGTGGAATCGCTGAGTGTAACATGATCGGAGTTGCAGCAGGTATCGCTGCTACAGGAAAAGTTCCATTTGCAAGTTCATTTGCTATGTTTGCAGCAGGACGTGCATTTGAGCAGGTTCGTAACTCAGTTGGATATCCAAAATTAAATGTTAAGATCGGTGCTACACATGCTGGAATCTCTGTCGGAGAAGATGGAGCTACACATCAGTGTAACGAAGATATCGCTCTTATGAGAACAATCCCGGGAATGATCGTAATCAATCCTTCCGATGATGTAGAAGCAAAAGCAGCTGTAAAAGCAGCTTATGAGCATGTAGGACCTGTATATCTCCGTTTCGGAAGACTTGCAGTTCCGGTTATCAATGATAACGCAGATTACAAATTCGAGATTGGTAAAGCCATTACACTTCGTGAAGGTACAGATGTGACAATCATCGCAACAGGTCTTGAAGTATCTGAATCCCTCGCAGCAGCAGAGAAGCTTGCAGCAGACGGAATCAGTGCAGAAGTAATCAACATGCACACAATCAAACCACTGGATGAAGCAGCAGTTGTTGCAGCAGCGGCTAAGACAGGAAAGATCGTAACAGTAGAAGAACATTCTGTTATCGGCGGACTTGGAAGTGCAGTATGTGACGTAGTTGCAGAGAAAGCACCGGCAAAAGTTATGAAGATTGGTGTAAATGATACATTTGGTGAGTCTGGTCCGGCTGTAGAACTGATTAAGAAATATGGTCTTGATGCAGACAGCATTTATGCAAAAGTAAAAGAATTCGTGAAATAATTAATATAGAACGGATAGCCAGAGGCTGCCATCCTGACGAAAAAATTTCGTTGGATGGCAGCCTTTTTTGATCGCCATACGTTCGGAAGAAGCTGCCGGTGGCAGGTTCTGGAGATACTTAAGTATGTAAGAGAAGCTGCTGTTGACAGGTCCTGGAGATGACAAAATATACAGTAAAGCTGATATCTGCAAGGGGCAACCCCTGGGTTGACCGAGTTTGAATATATGATAGGAAAAAGTGAAAAAACATTTGAACCAGTCATAATTACACTTCTTTTGTGCATATTCAACCAAAAACAACCAGAATATTTGTGAAATAACATGATTGAAATTGACTGAGTTTGACGGTATAATAAACTCAACAAGTTGAAAGGGGTAAGAAATATGATTTATACAGTTACGTTTAATCCATCGCTGGATTACATCGTTTCGGTGGATGATTTTAAACTCGGACTTACAAACCGTACAAGCTCAGAACTCATGCTTCCAGGTGGAAAGGGAATCAACGTTTCTATCGTACTTAAGAATCTTGGAATTGAAAGTACAGCACTTGGGTTCATGGCAGGATTTACGGGAAAAGAAATAGCAAGAAGACTGGAAGAAGACGGAGTGACATCTGATTTCATCCAGATTGAAGAAGGAATATCAAGAATCAATTTAAAGCTGAAATCAATCGACGGAACAGAGATCAACGGAAGTGGTCCTGAGATTCCAAAAGACAAAGTAGAAGAACTGATGGACCGTCTGAATACGATGAAAGAAGGAGATGTCTTATTCCTTGCGGGAAGTATCCCGGCGTCTATGCCGGATGACATCTACAGCCGGATCATGAAAGAGCTGAAAGATAAGGGAGTTATGATCGTTGTGGATGCGACGAGAGATCTTCTGATGAATGTTCTTAAGTATCATCCGTTTCTGATCAAACCAAATAATCACGAACTTGGCGAGATCTTCGGAGTGACTCTTAAGACAAGAGAAGAAGTCATTCCTTATGGAAGAAAGCTTCAGGAAAAAGGAGCAAGAAACGTACTGATCTCCATGGCGGGTGAAGGAGCGGTACTGATCGCAGAGAATGGAGAGGTATACAGCTCGCCGGCACCGAAAGGCACACTGGTCAATGGTGTAGGAGCCGGAGATTCCATGGTAGCTGGATTCATGACAGGCTGGATGGAAAAGCAGGATTATGAGCATGCTTTCCATATGGGAGTTGCAACCGGAAGTGCGAGTGCATTTTCCGAATATCTGGCAACCAGACCGGAAGTAGAAGAAGTATATAAGCAGCTGGTGTAAGGCATAAAAGAGAGAAGTGTTGCAAAGAAAATATATTTATCAACAGGAGGGAAAATCATATGAGAATCACAGATTTGCTGGATGCAAGAAGTATTCTTTTGGATGCATCGCCAAAGAGCAAGAGCGAAGCACTCGACCAGATCGTTGATCTCATGGTAAAGAGCGAAAAGATCAATGACAAAGAAGCATATAGAAAGCAGGTATATGCAAGAGAAGAAGAAAGTACCACAGGAATCGGCGAGGGAATTGCAATTCCACACGGAAAATGCGATGCAGTAACCAAACCGGGACTGGCAGCAATGGTAGTAAAGGACGGTGTGGATTTTGATTCACTGGACGGCGAACCGGTAACATTAATGTTCCTGATCGCAGCACCGAATACAGAAGATAACATTCATCTGGACGTATTAAGTAAATTATCTGTTCTTCTGATGAATGAAGAATTTACAGAATCCTTAAGAAATGCAAAGACAGTTGAAGAGTTCATGAACATTATCAATGATGCGGACGAAAAAGAAGCAAGTATTGATGAGAGACTTGCAGGAGCAGATGAAGAAAGCACAGCAGAAGAAACAACCGGAAAAGTAAAGATTCTTGCGGTTACATCCTGCCCGACAGGAATTGCGCACACATATATGGCCGCAGAAGGAATTGAAAAAGCAGCCAAAGCAAAGGAATGTGCAGTCAAGGTAGAGACAAGAGGTTCCGGCGGAGCAAAAAATGTCCTGACGGCCAAAGAGATTGAAGAGGCAGACGGAATCATCGTAGCAGCCGATGCACAGGTACCGTTGGACCGTTTTGATGGAAAGAAAGTAATTATCTGCCAGGTATCGGATGGTATTAGTAAAGCAGATGAACTGGTAGACCGTGTGATTAACGGAGATGTCCCTGTATATCATGCGGCAAACGGAGCAGAAGTAAAGGAAAGCAACAGCGGCAAATCAAGTGGAATCGGACATCAGATCTATACACAGCTTATGAATGGTGTATCACATATGCTTCCGTTCGTAGTAGGTGGAGGTATCCTGATCGCACTTGCATTCCTGATTGACGGACTCTGTGTAGATATGAATGCATTATCAGCAGCAGACAGAGGTAACTTCGGTACGATCACACCGGTAGCGGCACAGCTTAAGACAATTGGTGATCTCGCATTTGGACTGATGCTTCCGGTATTGGCCGGCTATATCGGCGAAGCAATTGGTGACAGACCGGCACTTGCAGTTGGTTTTGTAGGCGGACTTATGGCAGCAAATGGAAAATCAGGATTCCTTGGAGCACTGGTAGCAGGTTTTGTATCAGGATATCTGATTCTCCTTCTTAGAAAATTATGTGATAAACTTCCGGAAGCACTTGAGAAAATTGCACCGGTACTGATCTATCCGGTATTTGGAATTCTTGGAATCGGTCTCCTTATGAACTTTGCAGTAGAACCGATCATGGGTGCGATCAACACAGCACTGAACAATGGACTGACAGGAATGGGCGGCTCAAGCAAGATCGTGCTTGGACTGATCCTTGGCGGAATGATGGCAATCGATATGGGAGGCCCGTTCAACAAAGCAGCATATGTATTCGGTACAGCGGCAATCGCAGCAGGAAACTATGACATCATGGCAGCGGTTATGATCGGAGGAATGACGCCTCCATGTGCGATCGCCCTTGCAACATTATTATTTAAGAACAAATTTACAAAATCCGAAAGAGAAGCAGGACCGACCAACTTTGTTATGGGACTTGCATTTATCACAGAAGGAGCGATCCCATATGCGGCAGCTGATCCGCTTCATGTACTTCCATCCTGCATCGCAGGTTCTGCAGTAGCCGGAGCACTGTCTATGGCATTTGGATGTACACTGATGGCACCACACGGTGGAATCTTCGTGTTCCCTGTAGTAGGAAATGCGCTGATGTATCTGGTAGCGCTGGTAGTAGGAACTGTAATCTCAGCAGTATTACTTGGAGTGCTGAAAAAGAAAGTCGCTTAGGAAATAAATGTTAAAATACAGGTTTGCCAGTAGAAATATTGACAGACCTGTAAAAAATGAATAGAATGAAAATCACAAAATGTAATATTTTTATGGAGGTATGAAAATGAAAGAATTTAAGTATGTAATCACAGATAACGAAGGAATCCACGCTCGTCCGGCAGGAGAGTTAGTTAAACTTGCAAAATCTTTTGAAGCATCAGTAATGATCGAAAAAGAAGGAAAGAAAGCTGACTGCAAGAAGATCTTCGGTCTTATGGGTCTTGGAGCAAAGAAAGGTCATGAAGTAACATTCACATTTGAAGGTGCTGATGAAGAAGCAGCATGTGAAGCAGTAAGCAAATTCATGCAGGAGAACCTGTAGGAGGTCATATGCTTACAGAACAGCGTTATGAACAGATATTGAAGCTTCTTGAAAAAGAGGGCAGCATTACCGTAACGGAAGTAAAAGAACTTCTGAATATATCGGAATCGACCGTGCGAAGAGATATCACAGCGCTTCATAATGCAGGAAAACTGGTGAAAGTGTTTGGCGGTGCGGTTGCATCGGATCACGCAGTGACGCCGCAGGAGCCTACAGTGGCACAGAAAATTACAGTTCATGTACCGGAAAAGCAGCGTATAGCAGAATATGCGGCTGGACTGATTGGACAGGGAGAATTCATATATCTGGATGCAGGAACGACAACCGGATATATGCTGGAGTTTCTCTATGATAAGGATGTAACTGTTGTTACGAATGCTGTCGCGCACGCACAGCAGTTGGCCAAAGCAGGCGTAAAAGTCCGGCTGGTAGGAGGAGAACTGAAAAGTTCGACGGAAGCTGTTGTGGGAAGTGAAGCGATGCAGACGCTTAGGAAATACCATTTTACGAAAGGTTTCTTTGGAACCAATGGCGTGACTAAGAAAGCCGGATTTACGACACCGGATGCGAATGAAGCTATGGTGAAGAAAACCGCAATAGAACAATGCCAGAAAAAATATGTATTATGTGACCATTCTAAATTCGGAGAGGTCAGTTCAGTAACTTTCCTGGCACTTACAGGTGCAGATGTGATCACGGATCGTATCGCAGAAGGATATCAGGATTGCGGGAATATTGTGGTCATAGAATAAACGAATAAGACGATAAAAAGATAGGAATACTTTTGAGTATTTCTATCTTTTTTTACATTTATAACAGAGGTCTTTAGCTCCTTTTTACGAAGTATGTCGAGAAACAAAAAAGCGTATCGGATATTTTTTCGGACAAGTCCCATCAACTGATAAAATATGCATTCCCTATATGCTATCATATGCGAAAATAATTGCAGCATGGTTGTAAAACGCAGTGTTAATATAACCGGACCGCAATTTAAAATAGTTAAAATGAGGTGAATGTATCATGGAAAGACAACTTCCGAAAAATGTAAGACAGATAGGAAATGTAAGTGACAATCCAAAGATATACGTAGAAGATTACGTGGATACATATTTGAATCAGCTGCGGGAGAAAGCCAGAGAACAACCGGTCGGGGTGATACTTACGGGAGAACTTCTGAAACTTGAGGATGAAAATGCAGTATTTGTATCCGGTGCGGTTCAGATGAAAGAAGTAAAGACAAATGGAAATGATATAGAAATTACAGATGAGATAATGAAAGAGGCAAAAGAGGAAGCTGCCCGGTTTTTCCCAGAATGTCGGATCGTTGGATGGGGGATCATTGAAGATGGCAGCCCGATGAGTCGTAACAGAGAAGTTAAACGGATCCAGGAAAAAGAGTTCGCAGAAGAATGGAATCTGTTCTTGTGGAAAAATGCGAGGGAACAGGAAGAAGTCTTCTATGCATACAAATTCGGAGAAATCATGCAGATGGGCGGACATTATATTTATTATGAGAAAAATCCGGAAATGCAGAATTACATGATCAATACAAGAAGAGAGAACGGGGTGACTCCCAGTGAGGTGGTTGAGGATCGAGCTGCAAAGGATTTTCGTAGTGCAGTGAGAGAGAAAATGGAATATAAAGAACAGCATCAAAGTTCAAAATTTGCTTATATAACGAGTGCGCTGTTGGTGCTGATTGTGCTGGTGATCGGAATTACAACAGTAAATAATTTTGACAAGATGAAGTCGGTACAGACATCACTGGAAAATCTTTCAAAAAGCATGGAAAACGGACAGACAGAAGAAGATACAAAAACAACAACAGCGGCCGAGGCCAAAGAGGGGGCAAAAGAAGTATCCGGTACAGTGAAAAAATCAGAAGAGGCAAAGGCCTCTAAGGAGGAAGAAAGCCAATTGACAGATAAGGATTATTATGTTGTGCAGAAAGGAGAAACACTGGCGGGGATTAGTAAGAAATTATATGGAGATACTTCTCATGTAAAGGCAATATGCAAAATGAATGGATTATCGGATGGCAACCTGATCTATATCGGACAAAAATTGTTACTCCCATAAATGGGAAATGTGTTATACTAAGGTACACAGTATCAGAAGAAACGTTGAAAGGATGACCGACGGATGAAACGCAGGAAGAATAGCAATCTCCATGTTGTGAGAGAGCCGGAAGATCCGACAGATAAGATTATCGAAGAGATTATGGATGAATTAAACAGCGAAGATGGAGTGACAGAAAAGGAAATTCAGGAAGAACTGGCCAGACGGAAAAGAAAAAAACAAAAAAAAATAGGGATTGTGATTGCGGTCATAGCAATTGCTGCGATATTGGTGTATCTGCTGATTAATCTTCAGACATATACGAAAGTACGGGTCAGTGATACGTATGTAGGAGAAGGAGCAGCAGACAATAATTATGTTCAGTTCCTGGATGGTGTATTAAAATACAGTAAAGACGGAATCTCTTATCTGAATCAATCAGGAAAAGAAAAATGGAACCAGTCATATCAGATAAAGAATCCGATGATAGATGTCAGTGACAAGTCGGCAGCAGTAGCTGATAAAGAAGGAAATGACATTTTGATCCTGCAGGAGGATGGACTGAAAGGCGAAGTGCATACGACAATGCCGATAGAAAAGGTAAGCGTATCAGAGCAGGGAATCGTCAGTGCCATATTGAAGAATGACACATCGATGAAAGTAATCTGCTATGACACTGCAGGAAATGTTCTGGTGGAACATAAGACATCTCTGGCCGGGACAGGCTATCCGGTGGACGTAGCATTATCTGCAAACGGTGAAGTGATGCAGGTTGTGTATCTTTACACGCAGAATGGACAGATTGTGTCAAGATTATATTATTATAACTTCGGGAAAGCAGGAAAGGATGAAGCCGATCATAAAGTATCCGGTAAGAATTATAAGAATACGATACTGGCCTCCGGATTTTTCATGGATGCAGATACATCCGTGGCAATCGGTGACGACTGTATGGCCATCTATAGCGGAAAAGAAGTTCCGAAACAGTCCGTAAAGATAAAGATGGACAAAGAGATCAAAAGTGTATTTCATAATGAAAAATATATTGGTATGATCTTGAAAAATCAGGGTAAAGGCGGATATGAACTGCGCCTTTATAATAAAAGCGGAAAAGTTGTTCTGTCAAAAGAATTTAAAGGTGATTATAGTCACGTAAAACTTTGTGGAAACCAGGTTGTTATGTACGATGGAAAAAACTGCAGTATATTTATGAAGAATGGAATACAGAAATTTAAAGGCAGGATGGATAATAATATATTGGAAATGTTCCCGGTTGGCGGAGTGAATCAATATATTGTGTTAAGTGCAAATGGAATGGAAAAGGTCCGTCTTGTAAAATAAGGAGAAACTATGAATTGGTTGGAAATATCCATAGGGATTATTTTTCTTATATGTATCATAACGGGATTGATAAGAGGTGCAGTCCGTATCATAGTGTCGCTTGTAGCGACGATAGTGACACTTGTGATCGTATTCTTTGCGACGCCGTATGTATCGCAGGCAATCGAAAAATATACCCCGTTGGATGATATGATAAGACAGAAAGTAGTAAGTACAATGGCAGATGCAGCGACATCTGCGGTCAGTGGTGGAGACTCTTCTTCAGACAAGGGCGGCCTTACGGAAGAAGCAGTAAAAAAGGTACTTAAGGCAGCAGGAGTCAGTGAAGAAAAATTGGAAAGTTACGGAATCTCTATAGCAGATATTGTAAATGGTAAAGTCAGCAGTGATGATCTTGCAAAGTATGGAATTTCGGCAAATGTACTGGATGGATTAAAAAACAAAGGAAATGAATCAGTGGAAAATGCAATTGAGAACGCAGATATACCGGAGAGCCTGCAGGAGACATTGATTAAGTCGGCTGATATACCGGCAGCATTTAAAAATCTGCTATTAAAGAATAATAATAAAGCAACCTACCAGAAACTGGGAGTTACAACTTTTGCACAATATGTAGGTGCGTACATTGCCAGACAGGTGATCAATATTATTGCATTCATTTTAACATTTATAGTGGTCACGATTATTTTGAGAGCAGTTGTGTTTGCACTGGATATTGTAACAGAACTTCCGGGAGTCGGAGCGTTGAATCATCTGGCGGGAGGACTGCTCGGAATGGGGATTGCGTTAGTTATTGTCTGGATTATATTTATGGTGATCACATTAATGTATACAACAGATATCGGAAAAGAAATTTACAGAATGGTAGAAGATAATACCTTGCTGAAATTAATATATGATGGAAATCCGATTATGAAACTGGCGACAGGAGTGAAATATTAAAAGATGTAAAAGGGTTCGGGAAGATTATTCCCGGACTCTTTTTTGGTACAAAGGTATCATCTTGTGAAAATGTCCATAGGAATCCCGCAAATTAAACTCGAATTGTCTAAATTGTCTGAATTGCAGAAAATATAAAAACAATGTTGACAATTCGAATTCTGCTGTGGTATATTAATCTAGCTGTCGCGTTAGACAAGGCCGTGAGGTAACAGAGTCAACGCAGGAGACGGCGCTAACTGATTAGAGAACAACAATTAAGGTTGAGTGATAATCAGAAATCTTCAGGAATTGCTCCTGAAAAAAGAATAAAATAACAGTTGAC
>CAVBHX010000002.1:0-137968 GCA_963595255.1 bacterium | reverse complement strand
AATACGATTTGATAAAAAATTGCAAATTTGCACAGGCACAGATATAATGGAAGTAGTTTAGGAGGTGACGAAACAATGGGGAAATCTGATTTAATAGAAGATGAAACAAGTCTTGCATACCGATTAAGTAATTTGCGGAAAGACCATGATTTAAGCCAAAAACAGTTAGCCGATCAGCTTCATGTGACTCATTCGCAAATCAGTCGTATTGAGAGCGGTGAAACAAAAAATCCTAATATAAGCATTGTAATAGATGCCGCCAGGTTTTTTCATGTTTCTACTGATTATCTGCTTGGAATCACTCAGATTACTTCACCCAAAAGTTATGATATATCGGAACTTGGACTGTCAGAAGAAGCGGTAACGAGACTGATTACCAGAAGAATAGATGTAGATATTTTAAACCGATTATTGGAGCATGAAAATTTTCCTAAATTATGTATTATGATTCGGAATTATTTTGATGATACCATTGCTGAGGGCATCATGGCACGAAATAAGGTCATTGATTTTGCTGTTGATCAACTGACTGATCTGATGACTGCAGAACCATCAAAAAGAAAAGAGATTATAAAAGATAAGCAGTTTTTAAGTTCACAGAAATTAGGAGCAAATGAAGCAGACATTGAAAAAATCAAGATTCAGTTTATGGCAATATTACGTGATGTTAAATCTGGTATACAGAAAAAAGAACCAATAAAAGCAGTTGCTACAGCCGAAGTCGTACAGATGATTCGGGACGCATTGCCTGATAAGCCGGTTTCTGATATTACAAGTACTGACGTAGCAAATGCAGTAGCTTTTTATATGGGACAGACAACAGATCTGAATGATGAGGGACTTGCAATGGTGCAGAATTTGGCAAAATATATCTGTGACAATAGTGTATCTGAGAAAAATTCAGAGGAGGGCTAACGGAAGTATGGATATACCTTTCTTTAAATGTGGCATCGTCTGAATAACCGCACTGTCATGCTAATATTCAGACTCAGTTCTGTCCTTTCAGGTAACTCCCTTACGGAGTACCTTTCAGCACAGAATGCCGGGAATTGGAGATAATCGTAAGGATATAGAATTTCTTCCCGGCAGCCACAATTTCATAAAGGTATAACACACTAGACTTTCCTGACGGAAAATCGTGTGCCAAGGGGAGTGCCGCCCCTTTGGATACCCCTGCTTGAATTCTGCCAGAGATAGCAGATAATAAAATACATCAAGATTTCTTTTACAATCGAAGGAGAATTATAACTATGCCAGAATATGGATTTACGAAAAAAGATTGGACATTATTCAGAGAAAAAGTAGCCGATTGGCAAGAAGCCTATATGGATAAATTGAATAAAGAATATATTGAGTTATTGACTGGCGATGGCAGACCTTCAGAAAAATTCTGGACTTTGGAAGAACGAATACGTAATGATAAAAAAGATGCGGGTGTACAGTTAAGAATGAGCCGTTCTAACTGTATCTACAATATTGTTTCATTATTGAATGAAGGTGCGATTACTATGGAAGATCTGGAAGAATTCAGTGATGAATTGAAAGAAAGAGTACGTTTTATTGCAAAATAAAAAGCCCTATTCATTCGGAACAGAGCCTTTATAGATGAAAGAGATTATTTGGCAGGCGTCGCGGCTCCTGCATCTCTTTTAACCCATAGGGTGCGTGGTTGCAACGAAATTTACCACCTCAAATAATCCTAGATTTATAATAACCGGAACATCCTAACTTGTAAATAATAAATATACTATCATGCGAAAAATACCATTTTAAAGCAAGTATGATTTCTGATTGACTTTCTTAGTTATATCAGTTATATTGTCTTTAGTGATCAGATTGCAGAAACTTGAGAAGCCTGCGATCGGGGGAGGATGCTGAGGCTCCTCTCCTTTTTTATCTGAAACATTTTTCGGTGAGGTATATATAAGACTTGCAAAAGGGAGGTATAACAATGAAAATTGAACTTGGACAAGTTCAAAAAATGTTGGAATGGCTAAAAACCAAACTATATTTAGATTCTATTGCACAAAATGCTCGTTCCAGAGCCATAAAGAGAGGACAGGTATATCGTTGCAATTTCGGCTGTGGAATTGGAAGTGAAATGCAAAAAGAGCGACCAGCGGTTATTATTCAAAATGATGTTGCTAACTCCCGTTCTGGTAACACTATTGTAATTCCAATTACGCATGATAACAGCACTTTACCTTGTGTAGCAAATATTACACCGCAGACAGATGCAGCAGGTAATATTATTCTTGATGGTCAAGCAAACACATCCAATATGATGTGTGTCAGCAAAGCAAGATTAGGTGATTTTGTAGGCTTTTTGCCAAAAACAGATATGAAAAAAATTGATGAGGCAATTGCTAAAACAGTCGGTCTTATGGGATATTACTCTGATCTAAATAAGCGATTGGATGATAAATTGCAATATATTTCAAAAATAAAAGAAGAGCGTAATAGAGCACAGGACGAACTTGCTGAACTAAGGAAAATTCTTGAATTGTCAGATGATATTTCCTTGACAGAACACATTGCAAAGATAAAAATAAATATTGACAAGGAGTAAGAGAACCAGTATTATATAAGTACAAAGAAGTCTTTTTCCGGAGTGAGAAAGATATTATTACTTATTCAAAGGAAAGGGACTCTGGATGAGTTCCTTTTTACATTTCATAAAATTTGGTTTTGTAACATATACTATGAACACAAAGTAGCTCTGGATAGGATATTCGGAGTTGTAAAACGGCGGAAATATCATTGCTGGTATTTCCGCCACTTCTTTTATAGATTCTTCGCACTATTCAATCCATCCACCCAATTACATAAAATTACAATCGTCTCATAATTTACATTGATATATGTACGCCACCCTTACGGCCGCCAAGAACTTTTTTCCTTTTCAGATCTTCCCATTTAAAATCCTTCATCTCTTCCCTTGCCACAAGGAAGTTTCCGGCACGCTGGGTAAGCTGGGCAAAGTTTACTGCCGGGTCGGTAGCTCCTTCCTGATACGCATAGATTGATGCTTCTGCTCCCATGAAGCCGATATCTGCCTCGCCGGAGATCAGCGCTGTCAGAACTTTATCCGCTCCGAAACCAGTTACCAGTGTCAGATCCAGACCTTCTTCTGCGAAATATCCCTCTTCGATTGCCACGTACTGCGGTGCATAGAAAATCGAATGTGCTACTTCATTTAATGTAACCTTCGTAAACTTTTCTTCCGCTCCGTCTTTCTTTGCAGCAAATACTCCCACCGGCAGTGCCGTCACCGCCAGAACAACTGCCGCCGCCAGGGAAAGCCATTTTTTATTTTTCATGCAGATACTCCTTTAGGAAACTTCTGCTGTTAGGATATGCAAAATTGCTCAATTGGTGACCAATGGGACACACAAAGTGTCACAAGACACCGTCCCCACGGTTTTGCGTTTTATTGCAAAATAAAAAGCCCTATTCATTCGGAACAGAGCCTTTATAGATGAAAGAGATTATTTGGCAGGCGTCGCGGCTCCTGCATCTCTTTTAACCCATAGGGTGCGTGGTTGCAACGAAATTTACCACCTCAAATAATCCTAGATTTATAATAACCGGAACATCCTAACTTGTAAATAATAAATATACTATCATGCGAAAAATACCATTTTAAAGCAAGTATGATTTCTGATTGACTTTCTTAGTTATATCAGTTATATTGTCTTTAGTGATCAGATTGCAGAAACTTGAGAAGCCTGCGATCGGGGGAGGATGCTGAGGCTCCTCTCCTTTTTTATCTGAAACATTTTTCGGTGAGGTATATATAAGACTTGCAAAAGGGAGGTATAACAATGAAAATTGAACTTGGACAAGTTCAAAAAATGTTGGAATGGCTAAAAACCAAACTATATTTAGATTCTATTGCACAAAATGCTCGTTCCAGAGCCATAAAGAGAGGACAGGTATATCGTTGCAATTTCGGCTGTGGAATTGGAAGTGAAATGCAAAAAGAGCGACCAGCGGTTATTATTCAAAATGATGTTGCTAACTCCCGTTCTGGTAACACTATTGTAATTCCAATTACGCATGATAACAGCACTTTACCTTGTGTAGCAAATATTACACCGCAGACAGATGCAGCAGGTAATATTATTCTTGATGGTCAAGCAAACACATCCAATATGATGTGTGTCAGCAAAGCAAGATTAGGTGATTTTGTAGGCTTTTTGCCAAAAACAGATATGAAAAAAATTGATGAGGCAATTGCTAAAACAGTCGGTCTTATGGGATATTACTCTGATCTAAATAAGCGATTGGATGATAAATTGCAATATATTTCAAAAATAAAAGAAGAGCGTAATAGAGCACAGGACGAACTTGCTGAACTAAGGAAAATTCTTGAATTGTCAGATGATATTTCCTTGACAGAACACATTGCAAAGATAAAAATAAATATTGACAAGGAGTAAGAGAACCAGTATTATATAAGTACAAAGAAGTCTTTTTCCGGAGTGAGAAAGATATTATTACTTATTCAAAGGAAAGGGACTCTGGATGAGTTCCTTTTTACATTTCATAAAATTTGGTTTTGTAACATATACTATGAACACAAAGTAGCTCTGGATAGGATATTCGGAGTTGTAAAACGGCGGAAATATCATTGCTGGTATTTCCGCCACTTCTTTTATAGATTCTTCGCACTATTCAATCCATCCACCCAATTACATAAAATTACAATCGTCTCATAATTTACATTGATATATGTACGCCACCTTTTCTACCGCCGATGACCTTCTTGCCTTTCAGATCTTCCCATTTGAAATCCTTAATATCTTCCCGGGCAACCAGGAAGTTCCCGGCACGTTGGGTAAGCTGGGCAAAGTTTACAACATAATCATTCGCTCCCTCGTTATATGTGTAGATAGAAGCTTCCGAACCCATAAAGCCGATGTCGGCAGTTCCGGAGAGGACGGCCGTCATAGTTTTGTCGGCTCCGAAACCAGTCACGAGAGAAAGGTCGATTCCTTCGTTGGCAAAATATCCCTTTTCGATTGCCACATACATCGGAGCATAGAAGATGGAGTGTGCTACTTCATTTAATGTAACAGGAGTCAGGTCCTGTTTTTTAGTACTTGTGGATTTTGAAGTTTTTGTTGTTTTGTCTGATGCGGATTCCGATTTGTCAGCAGATGTACATGCAAAAAGTGAAGTGACAGATAGTGTAAGGAGTAAAAGAAGTGCAGTGATACGCTTTTTCATAAGATCCTCCCGGTGAAATATATTCTATGGTTTATAGTATATTCGGAAAGAAGAAAACGGTGATGGAAAATCGAGAAAATATATCAATAGACAGGATTTATTTCCCGTCATATTGACACGAAACATACAGCAGAATATACTTATAACAGTGTTATATAACATTGTTACGAAACAGGAGGTACAAGTGTCTAAACAGGTAAAAGGTGTTTCTGAAAAGATAGAAGCATGTGCAAAAAAAGAATTTCTGGAGAAAGGATATGTGGATGCATCGCTCAGAACGATCGCAGCGGAAGCGGATACAACGACAGGTTCGATTTATTCGCGTTACGGTGGAAAAGAAGGATTATTTTCCGCTATCGTAGAACCGGCAGCGAGAGAATTTACAGAGAAGTTTGTAAGTGTGCAGGAGAGATTCCATGCGACAGACCCGGATAAGCAGGCAGAACAGTTAGATGATTTCGCACAGCAGGGTATGGAGATGCTGGTGGAATATATGTATGAGCATTTCGAAGAGTTCAAACTTCTGGTAAATGGTTCCTATGGGACGAAGTTCCATAACTTTGTAGAACATCTGGTGGATATCGAGACAGAATATACATATAAGTTCATGGAAGCGACCGGACTTCATTTTAAAGGAGGAAAGCCGGTTACGAAAAACTTCATGCACATTATGAATAAGGCATTATTTGAAAGCTTTTTCGAAGTGGTAAGGCACGATATGTCCAAAGAAGAGGCTGAAGAATATGTGGTCATGCTGGAAAAATATCACAGCGCCGGATGGGACATTATATACAAAGAAGGCTGTGAATCATAGGTGTATCATTGGTCTTAAAAAAGAAAATAAACAGACTGCTATAGCGTTACTGTGCATCTGCTGAAAAATGGTGATAGAAGGCACAGGTAACTGGCAGTCAATTATTTTTATCTGTGGTTAGATAAAACTCACAAAAGATACTTCTGACTTACTGAACGTAACAGCAGTTATATTACGTTATAACTATGATGAAATGAGATAAAGGAGTGAAGTTCTATGGCGAAAAAAACAGAGAAAAAACCGTCATCCATTCAACGGCTGTTTGAGTTTGCCGGAAACTACAAGTATCTGGCAGTTGCTTCGTGGATACTTGCGGCAATCAGTGCATTCGTCGCACTTGTTCCATTTTACTTTATATGGAGACTGATCAAAGAAGTACTTCGTGTTGCACCGGATTATGCGAAGGCACAGAATCTGTCATCTTACGGCTGGAGTGCGGTGGGATTTGCCCTGCTTGCAATGGCAATCTACATAGGCGCACTGATCTGTTCGCATCTGTCTGCATTTCGCATTCAGGCGAATATGCGTTCCAGACTGATGCGGCATATTCTGACGTTACCACTTGGATTTATGGACGATGAGGGAAGCGGTAAAGTAAGAAAAATCGTAAATGATTCCAGTGCGGCAACGGAGACGTTCGTTGCACATCAGCTGCCGGATAAATATGTGGCGAGTGCAACACCGGTCGGTCTTGCATTGTTACTTTTGGTATTTGACTGGAAATTAGGACTTTTGTGTCTGATCCCGGTTGTGCTCGCATTTGCAGTGATGAGTATGATGATGGGTGAAAATATGAAAAAGAAGATGGCAGAGTATCAGAATGCTCTGGAAGAAATGTCCAGTGAAGCAGTGGAATATGTAAGAGGTGTTCCGGTGGTAAAGACATTTGGACAGTCAGTTTTCTCGTTCAAGAGATTCCGTGATTCCATCAAAAAATATGAAAAATGGACAATTTCATATACAAAAGATCTGCGTATTCCAATGATGGGATATACGGTTGCGATCAACTCTGTATTTGCAATCATGATCGCTGCAACATACTTATTCGGTAATGTAAAGAGTGGAACTGCAGACAGTACATTTTTACTGAATCTTCTGTTCTACATTATTATCACACCGATCATTACGGTGACACTGACGAAGATGATGTATGCAGGAGAAAATACAATGGTTGTAGAAGATGCACTTTCAAGAATTGACAGTATCTTAGAAATGCAGCCACTGAAAGAAACAGAAAAAAAAGAAATACCGGCAGATACTTCGATTACATTTGAAAATGTATCATTCCGTTATAAGGGAGCATCAAAGGATGCGTTACATAATATCAATCTAAGAATCGGTGCCGGAGAACAGGTTGCATTTGTTGGTCCGTCCGGCGGCGGTAAGACCACACTGGCACGTCTGATCGCCAGATTTGCAGATGCGACAGAAGGAAAGATTAAGATCGGCGGTGCCGATGTAACCCGGATCGGACAGAAAAAATTAATGGATACGGTATCGTTTGTATTTCAGGACAGTAAGCTTTTGAAAATGTCGATTTATGATAATGTACGTATGGGTAAAAAAGATGCAACCCGTGAAGAAGTAGAAGAAGCACTTAAGAATGCCCAGTGCGAAGATATTATCGAGAAACTTCCGAAAGGAATTGATACTGTGATCGGTTCAAAGGGCACCTACCTGTCAGGAGGAGAGGCACAGCGCATTTCCATTGCAAGAGCGATGCTTAAAAATGCACCGATATTGATCCTGGATGAAGCAACTGCATTTGCCGATCCGGATAATGAAGCAAAGGTACAGGCAGCATTCAGCAGACTTTCCGAAGGAAAGACGGTTATCATGATTGCACACAGATTGTCTTCGGTTAAGAATGCAGACAGAATCTTCGTACTGAAAGACGGCGAGATCTGTCAGACCGGAAAGCATGAAGATCTGGAAAAAGAAGATGGTATGTATGCTCATATGTGGGAAGAATACAATAAATCCGTATGCTGGAAGGTAGGTGTATAGTATGAGTCTGAAAGAAAAGTTAATGCATAAATACGCCCTTTCACAGCAGGGCGCGTCAGATATGATAAAAGCGTTTGTATCGGTAACGGTATCGGATCTGGTACTGATGATTCCGGTATCACTTCTGTATTTCCTGGTGAAGGATTACATAGAGGGAAATCTGGCCGGCAAAGGTGGATCCTATATTGCCGGAGTACTGGTCACGTTGATTTTGATCGGTGTTACTACTTATATCCAATACAATGCGACATTTTTATCTACCTATGTAGAAAGCGGCGTGCGGAGAATTACATTGGCAGAAAAGTTAAGAAAGATTCCGTTATCATTCTTTGGAAAGAAAGATCTGTCTGATCTTACAAGTACGATCATGGCAGACTGTGCACAGATGGAGACCGCTTCGTCACATTTTATCCCGGAGCTTGTGGGAGCGTGCATCTCGACAGCACTGGTGGCCATCGGAATGTTCTTCTTTGACTGGCGTATGGCACTGGCAGCCCTCTGGGTACTTCCGATATCCTTTATCATCGTGGGATGCTCGGGTAAAGTACAAAAAGGGCTGAATAAGAAGCAGATGGAACTGAAGATGGCTTGTGCGGATGGAATCCAGGAGTGCCTGGAAAGCGTGAGAGATCTCCGTGCTTATAACACAGAAGAAGATTATATGAAAGGTCTGGATGTAAAGATCAAAAATGTAGAAAAACATGCGATCGTGACAGAACTTGGTACAGCAGTCTTTGTTGGAAGTGCACAGATGATCTTAAAGCTTGGAATTGCAACAGTAGCGCTGGTGGGCGGACATCTGCTTGCAAAAGGTGAGATTGATGTACTGACATTTTTCATGTTCCTGCTGGTCGTATCCAGAATCTATGATCCGATGCAGGTATCTTTACAGAATCTGGCAGCGATCATTGCCTCTGATGTACAGAGCGCAAGACTGGATGAGATCCTGTCACATGAAGTGCAGGATGGTACAACAATGATGGATAATCAGGGATATGATATCGCATTCCAGAATGTCGGATTTTCTTATAATACAGGAGATGCGGTATTAAAAGATGTCACATTTACGGCAAAACAGGGCGAAGTTACCGCACTGATCGGTCCATCCGGCGGAGGAAAGACAACTGTATCGAGACTGGCTTCCAGATTCTGGGATGTCAATAAAGGAACGATTACAGTCGGCGGAATGGATATTTCCAAGGTAGATCCGGAAACACTGATGTCACTGTATTCGATCGTATTTCAGGATGTTACATTATTCAACAATACGATCATGGAAAATATCCGTATCGGAAAGAAAGATGCAACCGATGAAGAAGTTATTGCAGCTGCGCGCCTTGCACACTGTGATGAATTCGCAGAAAAGCTTTCTGACGGATGGAATACGATGATCGGTGAGAATGGATCAGAACTGTCAGGAGGAGAAAGACAGAGACTTTCTATAGCAAGAGCATTCTTAAAAGACGCTCCGATCATTCTTCTGGATGAAGCAACGGCGTCTCTGGATGTAGATAACGAGACGATGATACAGGAATCCCTGTCACGACTGATTAAGAATAAGACGGTCATGATCATTGCACACAGAATGAGAACAGTCGCAGATGCGGATAAGATTGTGGTATTGAAAGACGGTGTAGTTGCGGAATGTGGTATGCCGGGAGAACTGAAGAAGAAAGATGGCATCTATGCGAATATGATGAAGACACAGCTAATGGCAGCAGACTGGAGTCTGTAGATAGCAGAAAGACCAGTGGGGACAGAAAAAAAGCTACTTTTTCACGTCTCCACTGGTCTTTTTTGTTTTATTTTCTATGAATTAGTGGTAAAATATTGAAGTATTAACGAAAAAATGAGAGGAAAAAAGAGTATGAAACAAAAAAATGGCTTTAGCGGGCAGATTGGCTTCGTATTTGCAGCAGCCGGAAGCGCAGTCGGCGTGGGAAACCTCTGGCGTTTTCCATATCTGGCAGCAAAAGACGGGGGAGGACTTTTCCTGATCATCTATCTTGTGCTGGTACTGACGGTTGGATTCGTGTTACTGACTACGGATATTGCAATTGGCCGCAAGACGGGAAAAAGTGCAATCTATGCCTATGAATCAATGAGAAAAAAATGGAAATTTCTTGGAGTGATCACATTTCTGGTTCCGGTATTGATCATGACTTATTACGCGGTGATTGGTGGATGGATCTTAAGATATATTGTGATCTATCTTACAAGTTCAGGAAAGCAGGCAGTAGCAGATAACTGCTTTACTTCATTTATCTCTTCTCCGTCTTCCGTGTGGTACGGACTGATCTTTATGTTCCTGACAGCACTGATCGTATATAACGGAGTAGAAAAGGGAATTGAACGAGTGTCCAAATTTATCATGCCGGTTCTGTTGATCATGGTAATTGGAATCGCAATTTTCTCACTTACATTAAAGACTACGCTGGATGACGGAACGGTTCGTACAGGATTACAGGGACTGAAGGTGTATATGAAACCGGATCTGACAGGAATCACGATTGGACGTTTCCTTCAGATCACACTGGATGCAATGAGCCAGTTGTTCTTTTCACTGAGTGTATCTATGGGAATTATGATTACATATGGATCTTATGTAAAGAAAGATGTAGATCTGAACAAAGCGGTATCGCAGATTGAGATTATGGATACAGGAGTTGCATTCCTTGCCGGTGTTATGATCATTCCGGCAGTATTCGTATTCTCCGGACTGGATGGTATGTCAGCAGGCCCGGGACTGATGTTTGTCTCATTGCCGAAAGTATTCTATTGTATGGGAGCGGTAGGAAGAATCATCGGAATTCTGTTCTTCGTGCTGGCAGGATTTGCGGCGTTAACATCTTGCATCTCAGTACTGGAATCCATTACCGCAAACTGTATGGAATTATTCCACACAGAGCGTAAGAAGACGACCAGAGTGTTATCGGTGATCTACCTGATCGCAACAGCAGTGATCGCACTTGGATACAGCGTCTTCTATGTAGAAGTTGCACTTCCAAACGGAAGTACGGGACAGCTTCTGGATATCATGGACTATATCAGTAACAGCTTTATGATGCCGTTTATCTCACTGTTATCAGCGATCTTGATCGGCTGGATCATGAAACCGTCATGGATTGCGGAGGAAATGGAACTGAATGGCGAAAAATTCAAGCGTAAAAAGTTATATAATGTGATGATGCGTTATATTATGCCAGTCATTATGGTGATTCTGTTCCTGCAGTCAACAGGTGTGTTGAATCTGATTATGAAATAAGAATATATAGAAATCGTAGTTTGAAAGGGAGTCAGAGAAATCTGGCTTCTTTTTGTAATCTGAGTATGTGAAAAAGTTAATGAAAGGTGTTGGATGTATTGATTTTACTTTTTGTTATTAACTAATAATTGCAATCGTGTATAGTTTTATGTTAAAATGTATTAGGAACATATGCGCATAGTGATATTGCGATGGTTTTTGCAACTTGGATTTTACCTGATAAGAATTAACTAAAAATGAAATAAAAAGTAAAAATATATAATCAAAAGGAGAATGGAATATGAGTACAAAAGCAGAACATGCAGCAGAATTACACCAGAGAGGATGCAACTGCGCCCAGGCAGTAGCCTGTACATTCTGCAAAGAATTCGGAATCAGCGAGGACAATATGTTTCGTATCGCAGAAGGTTTTGGTCTGGGTATGGGCGTGATGGAGATGTGCGGTGCATTGTCTGGAATGGCAATGATCATCGGCCTTGATAACAGTCAGGGAAGCATAGAAGAAGGATCCAGAACCAAAGGGGATACATATAAGAAGATCCGAAGCAAAGTAGAAAAATTCAAAGAGAAAAATGGTTCCTGCATCTGCCGGGAGTTAAAAGGTGTGGAGACAGGAAAAGTTCTCTGCAGTTGTCCACAGTGTATCGCAGATGCCGTAGCTTTGACAGAAGAATATCTGGCAGAGCAGGGAAAATAAAGTCTGGAGAAAAGAAATGCGATTAAAAAATATATTAATTGTTGTAAAAGATATCGAACATTCCAAACAATTCTATCATGACCTGTTCGGACTGAATACAATTCTTGACAATGACGGCAATGTGATATTAACGGAAGGCCTGGTACTTCAGGACGAAAAGATATGGAAAGAAGTTCTGAATAAGGATATTATTCCGGAAAATCATGCCAGTGAGTTATATTTCGAAGAACCGGATATCGAAGCATTTGCAAGAAAGCTTGAAAAGTTGTATCCTAATGTTAGATATGTCAACCGGCTGATGACACACAACTGGGGGCAGAAGGTGGTCCGTTTCTATGATCCGGATGGCAATCTGATCGAAGTAGGAACACCGATGTAAAGAATTTTGGAATGATAACGGAGGATAAGAAAGATGGGAGTTCAATCAATTGATGCAGAAGATGATCAGTTCGCATATCGTTACGATACACAGTTACTGATTGAGAGAAGAGACGAAGATCTGGATGAAGATGATATCGCAGATTATATTACAGAACATTTTGAAGGTAACAGTCTGATCGCAGCAGGTGATGAAGATCTGGTGAAGATTCATTTTCATACGAATGAGCCGTGGAAGATATTAGAGTATTGCAATTCTGTTGGTGAAATCTTTGATATCGTTGTGGAAGATATGATCCGCCAGGCGAATGGGCAGCAGGGATAATAAAGAAAGCATTGAAAGAAGATTCAAAAATAAAAACCTATATATGAATCAAGATATGCTTTCGGAGCATGAAAAATAATACAACACAAGTATTAGACATATCTTGAACGTGAATTTATAATATCAGTATATGATATGATTTTTACAAGAAATACAGGAGGTTTTTGTTATGGCAAAAATAGTACAGACCGCAGGCAGAAATGCACTCGGAGAATTCGCTCCGCAGTTCGCTCATTTTAACGACGATGTTCTTTTCGGAGAAAACTGGAATAACAATGATATTGATGTAAAGACAAGAAGTATTATCACAGTAGTAGCACTGATGGCACAGGGAATTACAGATTCTTCCCTGAAATTCCATCTTCAGAACGCCAAAGATCACGGAGTGACACAGAAAGAGATCGCAGCAGTGATCACACACGTGGGATTCTATGCAGGATGGCCGAAGGCATGGGCAGTATTCAACCTTGCGAAAGAAGTATGGGAAGTTTCAGAAGGTGATCTTCCATACGAAGATGAAGCAATGAGAGCGCATGCCAAATCCATGGTATTCCCAATCGGAGCACCAAACGATGGATTCGCACAGTACTTTGTAGGACAGAGCTATCTGGCATCGGTATCTACAAGCCAGGTTGGTGTGTTCAATGTAACATTCGAGCCAGCCTGTCGTAATAACTGGCATATCCACCACGCAAAGAATGGCGGAGGACAGATCATCATCTGTGTTGCAGGACGTGGATACTATCAGGAGGAAGGCAAGGAAGCCATCGAGATGAAACCAGGCGACTGCATTAACATTCCTGCCGAAGTAAAACACTGGCACGGTGCAGCACCGGACAGCTGGTTCTCACACCTTGCAGTAGAAGTTCCGGGAGAAGAGACTTCCAATGAATGGTGCGAGGCAGTATCCGATGAAGAATATGGAAAATTGAAATAATCCTACCGAAGTATAAAAAATGTGATAAAATGGTTGCAGTCAGGAAACTGATTGCAGCCATTTTTGTTGTGCATTAGCAGAGACAGAATATGAAAGGACAAGAATCATGAAGATAACATCAGTTGCAGTATTAGGTGCAGGTGCGGTAGGTTCCTATGTGATCTGGGGACTTGCGGACCTTGAAGATATAAAGCTTGGCGTGATCGCCGAAGGAGAGAGAAAGGAAAGACTGAGCCGTCAGGGCTGTGCAATCAACGGAAAGGTCTATCATCCGGAGGTGTGGACACCGGAGGAAGCAGAAAATGTGGATTTTCTGATCGTGTCGTTAAAATACGGTGCATTGCCGGGAGCATTGGAAAGCATCCGAAAAGTAGTTGGAAAAGATACCATTGTAATGAGCCTGATGAATGGCGTGGACAGCGAAGAGATCATCGCAGAACAGATTGGAAAGTCACACATTCTTCCGGCTGTGATCAAAGTAGCGTCACACAGAGAAGCGGACGGATATCATTTCGATCCGGAGACAACACTTGGGATCATCTTCGGTGAATATGAAGCCCCATACGAAAGTGAAAGGGTAAAGGCGGTGAAAGAACTGTTTGCCGGTACGGGAATTCATTACCGCTCAACGGAATATGCAATAGAAGAAGTGTGGTGCAAATTCCGTCTGAATGTCTGCAATAATCTGCCACAGGCAATCCTGGGAGCAGGTGTTGGCTGTTACCGGGACAGTGAACATATGAAAGCAATTCAGAATGGTTTGAAAAAAGAACTGGATGCAATTGCAGAAGCAAAAGGAATTGACATCAGTAAAGCGGACAGAATGTCCGGACGGGGAAGTGCGGTTCCGCCAATGGCCCGTTATTCCACATTACAGGATCTGGATGCAGGACGTCATACGGAGATCGACATGTTCTCCGGAGCACTGATGCGTATGGGAAAAGAACTGGGGATTCCAACACCATATAATGAATATACCTATCATATGATCAAAGCACTGGAAGAAAAGAATGACGGCAGATTTGCCTATACAGGAGAGGAAGAACCAACCTGGTCGAAATAAAAAGTTTGGGGAAGAGATATGTTAAAAAAAGAAGAAATGATTACACTTTTAAAGAATGACGTAGTTCCGGCACTTGGCTGCACGGAACCGGTATGTGTAGCACTGTGCGCAGCAAATGCAGGAAAAATGACGGAAAATAAGATCCGCTCGATAGAAGTGGAAGTAAATGCAGGAATCTATAAAAATGGAATGTCGGCAGGAATCCCAGGATGTGATTATGTAGGACTTCCATATGCAGCAGCACTGGGAGCATATCTTAAGAATCCGGAAAAAGGGCTGGAACTTCTGGAAGATATCACACCGGAGATTCTGGAACAGATGAAAGAACTGTGCGGTATGGCTGCTGTATCCGTGAAGATTAAAGAGCAGGAGCGGGGATTGTATGTGAAATGTAAGATCAAGACAGAAGCAGATATAATCACATCGGTCATCAGAGGAACACATACGAATCTTGTATATCTGGAGAAAAATGGAAAGATTATATATGAAAAAAATCAGGAAAACGGACAGGCATCAGATAATGCTCTGATTGAGGCGTTGAAACAGATGACAATTGCACAGATCCGCCAGGTTGCAGATACAGCTTCAGAGGAAGAATTACATTTCCTGATGGATGGAGTGGAAATGAATGAAAGACTGGCAGCTTATTCCGCAGATAAGAAAGTCGGAGTAGGAATTGCAGATACGCTTCGGAGTGAAAAAGGTTCAGAGGTGTTGAAGAATGATCTGCTGACCAGAATTATGCTGAAAGTAAGTTCGGCAGCCGAGAGCCGTCTGGACGGCTGTCCGCTGCCGACGATGAGCAGTTCCGGTGCGGGAACAAAAGGTCTGGTAGTGATCCTGCCGGTCAGTGAAGCAGCAGACGCATTGGGAGTGTCAATGGAGAAAAAGGTGCATGCGCTTGCAATTGCTCATCTGGTGAACCGTTATATCAATGCTTATATAGGAAAACTGTCACCGATGTGCTCCTGTGTTATGGCATCATCAACGGCTGCATCTGTAGGAATTGCTTACCTGCTGGGAGGCAGTGACGAACAGCTTGGGTATGCGGTGCGGAATATGTCCGGGACGGTAACGGGAATGATCTGTGACGGCGGAAAGGTCGGCTGTGCAATGAAGGTTGCAACAGGATCATCGGCAGCCCTGCTTTGTGCGCTGACGGCCGTTCATGATGCGCCGCTTCGTGTGAGTGACGGTATCTGTGCAGAGACACCGGAAGACTGTATCCGTCATATGGCACAGATCGGTAATCAGGGAATGGTGCAGACGGATAAAGAAATCATTCATATTATGGAGCAGAAAAAGTGATGACAGAAAAAGTGAAACAACAGCATATGTTTTCAAATAAAATGATCGCCGGTATTCTGATACCGGTCGTTCTGGAACAGTTATTGAATTCCATTATGGGAACGGCAGATACGATGATGGTAAGTAATATTGGATCTGCAGCTATCTCGGCAGTATCGCTGGTGGACTCTATCAATATTCTCGTGATACAGGCATTTTCGGCACTGGCAGCAGGAGGAGCAATTGTATGTTCACAGTATATCGGACAACAGAATAAAAAGATGGCGAATGAATCTGCAAGACAGGTGTTATTCATCATCACGGCCATCTCGATCGCAGTCAGTGGGTTATGTCTGGGATTTAAGAAACCGCTTTTGCGCCTGATTTTTGGTTCAGTAGAAGCTGACGTTATGAGAGCCTCAGAGACATATTTCTTTTATACAGCTATTTCATTTCCGTTCATAGCGGCATATGATTCAGCGGCATCCATTTTCCGAGCGCAGGAGAATACGAAAGGTCCAATGCTCATTTCCATGATATCGAATGTGATGAATATTGTTGGAAATGCAATTATGATCTGGATTTTCCATATGGGAGTTGCGGGTGCGGCAATTTCTACACTGGTCTCCCGTATATTCTGTGCAGTGGTAGTATTGATTCAATTAAGAAAAGACCGGCAGCCAATTGTGGTAAGAGATTACCCGAAAATCCGTCCGGACTGGGCGATGATCCGGAGAATACTCGGGATTGGAATTCCGTCCGGTGTGGAAAACAGTATGTTCCAGCTTGGAAAACTGGCGATACAGTCTACCGTATCAACATTAGGTACAACTGCAATCGCAGCCCAGGCAATGACAAATATTCTGGAGAATCTGAATGGAATGGCGGCAATCGGAGTTGGCGTAGGGTTGATGACAATTGTAGGTCAGTGTATGGGAGCGGACAGAAAAGACGAGGCGGTCTATTACATAAAAAAATTAAGTGTGATCGCAGAAGTGGCAATCATTGTAAGCTGCCTGCTGGTATTTGCATTGACTAAGCCTGTGACAGTTCTTGGCGGCATGGAGCCTGCAAGTGCAAAGATGTGTTTCCATATGGTAACCTGGATTACGATTGTGAAGCCGATTGTATGGACGCTGGCATTTGTTCCGGCATACGGACTTCGTGCGGCGGGAGACGTA
This sequence comes from bacterium, assembly GCA_963595255.1. Classification (GTDB taxonomy): domain Bacteria; phylum Bacillota; class Clostridia; order Lachnospirales; family Lachnospiraceae; genus Dorea_A. The sequence continues at coordinate 120,782 of CAVBHX010000002.1, read as the reverse complement.
AAATTTTCTATGATCACGTCGTGTCTGGTCATGTGGCTGTGCCGATTTTGTCTGTGCGTGATACTGATCCGATTTCTGGGATTTGGACCGATGGGCGTCTGGATCGGTATGTTTGCCGACTGGACAGTGCGTGCAGTAATATTTACATGGAGATTCCATAGCAGAAGATGGTTAAGGTATAAGGTGATTTAAAGATGAAGTATGTATTAAAGAAGGCAGATCAGACAGAGGTAGAAGAAATATTCAGTCTGTATCTGAAGAGAATTCAGTGGATGAACGAAAAAGGAATCGACCAGTGGAACAACAATGGTTATCTGGACGATTATCCGGTAACGTATTATTATGAACAGCAGAAAGCGGGAAGACTTTATGTTATGAAAGTAGAAGCGACGGACGGTGCCGGTACGAATGACAGGATTGCCGGTGCAGTTGTGCTTTTGTCAGAAGATCCGAGATGGGACGACGGATATGAAGTTTCGGCTTATTATCTGCATAATTTTGTAACAGATCTGACTGCAAAAGGGGCTGGAAGAGAAATCATAAAAGCTGTCGAAGCACTGGCGGTAAATGATCACAAAGAAAAAGTACGTCTGGACTGTTCTATTGATAATCCGTTTCTCAATCAGTATTACGAATCAATGGGTTATGAGATGGCAGGAACCTGCAAAGATGGGGTGTATGAAGGCAATAGGCGTGAAAAATGTTTGGTGTTACTATAGAGAAAAATAAAATTATAATCAGGAAAATCAAAGGAGAAAAAATGAACGAATTATATGAATTGATCGAAAAGAAAATAAAGGAATCGGGATATCCACGTCAGATTTCCGGAGCAGATGTGTATGATGATATCTGTGATCAGATTGACGGAAAAGAAAATGGAACATATCTGCTTCTTTCGAAATTTGAGGATGATGTGATATTTGAATATCATATTACTATTAATGACGAGGATTTTAATCTGGGAATTCTGACAATGAAAACACCGGAGGGAACATTCGAAGTAGATTTTGATAAGTAGGAAAAATATCAAAAGCAAAAGATAAGTCGGGACATTATTAAAAAATTAGGGTAATACAATGGAAAAGATGAGAAAACATAAAGAGATGGATATGCTAAATGGAGGTATTGCAGGAAAACTGATCATGTTTGCAATACCACTGGCATTCAGCAGTATTTTGCAACAATTATTTAACTCGGCAGATGTGGCGGTAGTTGGAAGATTTGCGGGAGACAAGGCGTTGGCGGCAGTTGGAAGCTGTGTGGCGCTGGTCGGAATCTTTGTGAATTTGAATGTGGGACTTGCGGTCGGACCAAATGCGGTACTGGCAACGGTAATCGGACAGAATAAGCGTAAAAGAATCAATCCGATGATCCATACGATTATAACATTTGGAATCATTATTGGAATACTTCTTATGATCGCGGGAATGCTTCTTGCAAGAATCGTACTGGAAGCATCCGGAACGCCTGCAAGCGTGATAGATGAAGCACTTGTGTATATCAGAATATATTTCCTGAGTATTCCGTTTATGGTGACATATAACTTTGGATCGGCAATATTACGAAGCTACGGAGATACGAAAAGACCAATGTATTATCTGATGATCACGGGTATGGTGAACATCGTATTGAATCTGATTCTGGTAATCTGTTTTTCACTTGGTGTTGCAGGCGTTGCAATCGCAACATTGATTGCAAACATCCTGAGTGCTTCACTGGTACTGGTGCACTTATACAGAAGGGATGATGAATTCCAGTTTCGTTTCAGCAAGATGAGAATAGAAGAAAATGATCTGAAAAAAATCCTGATCATCGGAATACCTGCAGGAATACAGGGAGCAATCTTTTCGGTATCCAACGTATTTATTCAAAGTGGTGTAAACTCATTCGGAGAAAGCGCAATTGCGGGTTCTTCTCTGGAATTGAACTTTGAATATTTTTCATATGATATTGCAGTAGCATTCGCACAGGCGGCAGTTACATTTACCAGTCAGAACTTCGGAGCAGGCAATCTGAAGCGATGTAAAAAGATATTCTGGGAGTGTATGCTGTTCGGAATAGGATTTACAGAAATTCTGAGCATTATCTTCCTGATCTGGGATAAGTTCTTTATCGGAATCTATACGACGAGCAAAGTTGTTGCGATGTATGGCATCCTGAAATTGCACCGTGTATGTGCATGGGAAGGACTTACGGCAACTTATGAAGTAGAAAGTGCTGCACTCAGAGGAATGGGAAAAGCCTTGGAGCCGTCGGTTGTGACAGTCCTAGGAACGGTTGTGTTCCGCATGATATGGCTGGTTACGATATTCAGGATGGTGCCGACGTATGAGATGCTGATGAATGTCTATGTGGCATCGTGGATATTTACCGGAGGAATCCTATTTGTGATTTATATGATGCATATGAGGAAGATCGAAAAGAGTGTGATAAAGTAAGCAGACAGACAAAATGGAAGTCGTTGTGAATACGGAAAAATATGTAATAAAATAGAAAAAGTCGGAAATGCACCTAACAATAGTAGTTTATACTCCTAATGTGAACAAAAACAAAGGAGTAAAGCAATGGAAACTACAAAGATTAGTATCAAAGAACGATTTGCATATGGTTGTGGGGCCCTTGGCTGTTCGATGATGAGGCCGTAGACGTATGACGCAAGTTTACAAAACGGAAGCTTCGCCTGATGCCTCTTAAGCGGAGAAGTAAAACAGGGTGGAAGATGGTATAAAGAAAATTATGATTTTATGTTACTTCCGGTGTATGTAAGAGATAATACCCTTCTTGCAATCGGAAAATATGTTCTGGAAAATGTATCAAATTTTTCATTATTATGGCGGTTATCACCAATCGGTGATAACCGCCATAATGCATAAAACAAAAAAATCAGACTCTGTCGTGATTGATCTCGCGATAAAATAACCGCGCAATCTCATCCTGTTTATCCGTCTGAGCAAGAATCCACATCAGTTTCGCAACAATGGATTCTGTCGTCATATCATCGGACTGCAGGATTCCTTTATGATTACTGAATTTTTTTCCAACCTGATATACGCCAAGATCACAGCCTTCTTCCGGCACCTGTGTGGTGACGGCGATTGTCTTGCCAGAATCCACCCAGGAGAAGATTGCCTTTTCAAAGGAATCATCATATTCCGGGATACCGCCGATACCAAAGGTTTCCAGAATGATAGCATCATAGTGACCGCTCAACAGATCGAAAATCTCAGCTTTGACTTCCGGTGTCAGTTTCAGCACAAAGACACGGTCATTGAGACTTGCATAGGACTTCAGATCCTGTGGTTCCGGCCGGGTCTCCGTATAGTAGCGGATAATACGGCTGTCGCGGATAATAGCAAGTTCCGGGAAGTTCATACTGTCAAATGCATCAAAACTTCTGGTGCGTTGTTTGCGTCCACGTGTTCCGGCGACAACTTTTCCGTTAAATACAATGCAGACATTGCAGGAAAGATCGTCGGCAGCATACAGAATACTCTGGAACAGATTGATCTTCGCATCGGTATAAGGATTGGCCATCGGTTTCTGGGAACCGGTGAGCACAATCGGTTTTACACTGTCCTGAATGAGATAAGACAGGGCGGCGGCGGTATATGCCATGGTGTCTGTTCCATGCAGGATGACAAAGCCGTCGTAATGATTGTAATTTTCCATGAGCGCATCGCGGATCATCAGCCACTGGCGCGGCCGCATGTTTGTGCTGTCAATATTCATAAGCTGAAGTATTTCCAGATGACAGATATCTTTGATACCAGGTACGCTGGCTGCCAGTTCTTCGCCTGTTACAGCCGGTGTCAGTCCAAGATCCCCTTCTTTGGATGCAATCGTACCACCGGTTGCTATCATTAGTATGTTTTTCATGATCAGTTACCTCTCAATAATTCATTGTTTTAAACTCTTCTATAAGATTAGCCGTGATTAAGAGGCATGTCAAGAAAAAAGAAATTTAAACAATGGATTTTAGAGGATTTTATCCGGTGATACCAGATGTGTCTTCAGGATCCTCGCTGTTGTCTTTTATATTGGATGCCGGAGGAACAGGAGGAAGAAACGGGTACAATTCTTCATAAGAATCAAGTTCTGCTTCAGAAAGAGGGGCAGATGGAATAAGACCGGTACAATCCTGGGACGAGGCGGCGCCGGAAAGGTAGTCATAAGAATCAATCAGTTCCTGATTGGTCAGAGGTCTTAAACGGGTCGATTGTTTTACATCTTTCATAATAAAAAACTCCTTACATTCATTAGAAATACGAATAAATAATTTGCATTTAGTAAAAAATGATGAAAATATGCTTTCCAGAATAGAATAGGTGGAAAAAAAGAAAATTATACTGTATAATATTTCCTGTTACAAAATTGTAGAGCGTTAAAGCTGGAAAGAATGAAAGCAACAATCAGATACAGATCAGAAAATAAAGAAGCTTGAATAAAAGAACTAGAAATAAAAGGAAAGGAGTTTAACAGATGAGAGTTGAGATTGACACACATACACATACGCTGGCAAGCGGACATGCATATAATACAATGAATGAAATGGCAAAAGCAGCGGCAGATAAGGGAGTAAAAGGCCTTGCGATTACGGAACATGCACCGGAGATGCCCGGGACCTGTCATTTATACTATTTTCAGAATTTAAGGATTGTTCCGAGACAGAGATTTGGAATTGAACTTTTATTAGGAACCGAACTGAATATTATGAATGCGGACGGTAAAGTGGATCTTTCTGAAGATGTACTTAAGACACTTGATATTGCAATTGCAAGCATTCATATTCCATGTTTCAGAGATGAAAGAACTGTAGAGAATGTGACTGCCGCATATGAAAATGTTATGGAAAATCCATATGTTGACATCATTGGACATCCGGATGACGGAAGATTTCCTGTAGATATGAAACGTCTGGTAAGTAAAGCAAAAAAGACAGGAACATTACTGGAAGTAAATAATTCGTCACTGCGTCCGGAGGGCTTTAGGGAGAATACGAAAGAGAATTGTCTGAGAATGGTAAAAGAGTGTAAAGAACAGGGAGTAATGATCGTACTCGGAAGTGATTCTCATGTGGATGCAGATATTGCGGAATATCCATACGCGGAAGAAATCTTGAAGAAAGCAGATTTTCCGGAGGAACTGATTGCCAATCTTTCACTGGAAAAATTGAAAGCTTGTATAAAACATGGCAAAAAGCTATAGACTTTATGAATTTAGTGTGTTAAAATGTAACAGTAATGAATCTGCTACAAAAGGAGATAATGCTATGAGTAAGAAAATCAGAACAGAGGCAGTTGACTATCTGTTTCAGGGAATTTTAAGCCTCGAAGATAAAGAGGAGTGTTATACATTTTTTGAAGATATCTGTACGATTAATGAATTACTTTCATTATCACAGCGATTTGAAGTCGCAAAGATGTTAAGAGAACACAAAACCTATCTTGAGATTGCAGAGAAGACAGGTGCTTCTACAGCAACGATCAGTCGTGTGAATCGTTCCTTGAATTATGGAAATGACGGATATGATATGGTCTTTGAAAGAATTGGACTTGGGGAAGCCAAAGAAGAAAAAGCAGAATAAGACGTGAAAAAAAGAAATAGGATCCTGTGTCCTATTTCTTTTTTTTCGTGTCTTTATTTGAAGCTTTCTTATTTGAGTCTTTATTTTCGGAATGAAGCAGATCGGGGAAATTATCCAATAATTTTTCGACAATCTGTTTTTTAACGTAAATATCAAAACTCAGATTACAGATGAATGCAAATAACTGAAGAGAATCTCTGTCATCTTCCGGGACTTCGATAAAGCATTTTTTTGAAGTATTATAGGAACGGATGATTTCTTTTTCGAATTCCGGAATCCGTGATTTTTCCAGTTCACATACTTCTTTATAAATAGAAGTGATATCAAAATCTTTGTCGGTATCGAAGTATTTATCTGTAATAGGTGTTAACATGGTTTCAATATCTTTAATAGAAAGAAAATTCTTAAAATAATAGATAAAGATCATTACCAGTAAATGTTCTTTGGAATACTTTTTCTTCACCGGTGGTGGAAGAAGATTGTTCTTGGCGTAGTTATTGATCATTGTCTTGGTAAGAATCTTATCATCTTCATGGCGTTTACTGGATGCCAGTTCTTTTTCCATAAAGGTAGTAACCTGATCCATGTATAAATCTATATTCGGAATGTCATCCGGCCTCACGTAATCAATTCGTGAGATGCTTGATAAAATGCTGTTCAGCATATCTTTTGTGTCTATTGTCATTCTTATCACCTCAATGTAATTATTATATAGTTTTGAAAACTAGATGGCAAGCATTTTTTTGAATACAGAAAGGGAAAAATGTTGAAAAAAATTTTTGAAAATTTGTGGAAAATGTTGACAATCCTTCGTATGATGATAAAATATGTTCGAAAGCAAACAATTTGATAACGAACAATTTGCGAACAAACAATTTTTGATAAATAGAGAAGAAAGGATGGTAATGTGAAAGAAGAAAGAAAGATTGGCCCGGAAATTCATTATACAGATCTGAAATTGTCAAGGAATCTGTCAGCACATGTCAGAAAATCCGGAGTGGATGAAGTGACGATGATGCATGGCTGGATTATACGGTATCTGTATGAAAACCGGGAGCAGGATATTTTTCAGAAGGATATTGAACAAAGATTTGCAGTAGGGAGATCTACGGTTACGAATCTGCTTCAATTGATGGAAAAGAAGGGATTCGTAAGAAGAGAATCGGTAAAACAGGATGCCAGGTTAAAAAAAGTAATCCTGACAGAAAAAGGGATTGCAAGCCAGGAATCTTTTGAAGATATTGTGGAGCATATCGAAGAAGAGCTTTCTGAAGGCATATCAGAAGAAGAACTTCATATTTTTTATAAGGTATTAGACCGGATTAATCAGAATGTGAAGAAATATGAAGTCAGGTAATCCGGAAAATCGGAGTTATAAATGTAACTATAAAACAATAAATGAAACAGAAAGGGCGTAAATGGAATGATTAAGACATTAGCAAAACAGATCAAAGAATTCAAAGCAGCATCCATTGCAACTCCGCTCTTTATGATCCTTGAGGTATTGATGGAGATGATCATTCCGTATCTGATGGCATCGATCATCGATAAAGGTGTTAATACCGGGGATATCCAGCACATTTACAAAGTTGGCGGGATCATGGTCGTTGCAGCGGCCATCGGATTATTTGCCGGAATGATGGGCGGAAGATACGGTGCGAAAGCATCGGCAGGATTTGCAAGGAACTTACGAGAAGCGATGTTTAACAATATTCAGACATTTTCATTTTCGAATATTGATAAATTCAGTACGGCGGGACTTGTAACCCGAATGACAACAGACGTAACTAATATCCAGAATGCATACCAGATGATCCTGCGTATGTTCACAAGAGCACCTGCAAGTATGATCTGTGCAATGGTTATGGCATTTGCGATCAATGCAAGACTTGCATGTATCTATCTTGCAGCGGTTATTATTCTTGGAATTTTGTTATTCCTGATCATGAGCCATGCGACAAAATATTTCCAGCAGGCATTTCCAAAGTACGATGACCTGAATGAGTCTGTACAGGAAAATGTATCTGCGATCCGTGTCGTAAAGGCATATGTAAGAGAGGAACAGGAGACATCCAAGTTAAGAAGAGCAAGTGAGAATATTTATAACATTTTTGTAAAAGCAGAGACAAATCTGGTATTCAATGCCCCGATGATGCAGACAGCGGTATACATGTGTATCCTGTTAGTGAGCTGGTTCGGAGCAAAGATGATCGCAAGTAATTCCCTGACGACAGGAGAACTGATGAGTCTTCTTACATATTGTATGAATATCCTGATGAGCCTGATGATGCTTTCTATGGTATTCGTTATGATCACGATGAGTATGGCAAGTGCGAAACGTATCTCCGAAGTGTTAAATGAGACGAGTGATCTTAAGAATCCGGAACATCCGGCCATGAAAGTGGAAGACGGAAGTATTGAATTCCGTCATGTGGACTTTGCGTATAAAAAGGACAGTGACGAACCGGTACTGGAAGATATTGATCTGAAGATCCGTTCCGGTGAGACGATCGGAATCATTGGAGGAACCGGAAGTGCCAAGACGAGTCTGGTTAACTTGATCAGCCGTCTGTACGATGTGACGAAAGGCGAAGTACTGGTCGGCGGCAGAAATGTCAAAGACTATGATATGGAAGTGCTTCGTAATCAGGTATCAGTAGTCTTACAGAATAATGTGCTGTTCTCTGGAACAATCCTTGATAATCTCCGCTGGGGAGATAAGGAGGCAACTCTGGAAGAATGCAGACACGCGTGTGAACTTGCATGTGCGGATGAGTTCATCGACCGTTTCCCGAAAGGATATGAGACCTATATCGAGCAGAGCGGAAGCAACGTATCCGGAGGTCAGAAGCAGAGACTTTGTATTGCAAGAGCATTACTTAAGAAGCCAAAAGTACTGATCTTAGATGACAGCACCAGTGCGGTAGATACCGCAACGGATGCGAAGATCCGAAGAGCGTTCCGTGAAGAGATTCCGGATACAACGAAACTGATCATCGCACAGAGAATCTCAAGCGTACAGGATGCTGACCGTATCATCGTTATGGAAGACGGTAAGGTCAATGGATTCGGTACACACGAAGAATTACTGGAATGTAATGACATTTACCGTGAAGTCTATGAATCACAGACCAGCGGTGGCGGCGATTTTGACGAGAAGGAGGGTGAATAAGATGCCGGGACCGGGAAGACAGCCGAGAGGAATGAAACCACAGGTAAAAAATCCGGGTGAATTATTTCTCCGCCTTATGAAATATGTATTGAAAGATTATAAGTTTCACTGCATCAGTGTAGTAGTATTGATCGTTGTCAGTGTACTTTGCAATGTGCAGGGAACGATGTTCATGAAGAATCTGATCGATGAATATATCACACCCTTTTTATTGTCGGATAATCCGAACTTTACACCACTTGCACATGCGATCGCCAAAGTGGCAGCATTCTATGCACTGGGTGTACTTGCAACATTCGGTTATAACCGTCTGATGGTCAATGTGACACAAGGGACACTCCGTAACTTAAGAAATGACCTGTTCGCCCATATGGAGAAACTGCCGATCAAATATTTTGACACGCATGCACATGGAGATATCATGTCGGTATATACGAACGATATTGATACATTGAGACAGATGATCAGCCAGAGTATGCCACAGCTCTTAAACAGTGGGATTACGATCATCAGTGTATTTATCAGTATGCTGATCTTAAGCATTCCGCTTACGGTCGTAACGATGATCATGGTTGGGATCATGGTATTTTGTTCAAAGAAATCTGCCGGACAGAGCGGGGCATATTTTGCAAAACAGCAGAAAGATCTGGGAACTGTAAACGGTTACATCGAAGAGATGATGAACGGACAGAAGGTTGTAAAAGTATTCTGCCATGAAGAAGAGAACATGCAGAACTTCAAAAAACTGAATGATGAACTCTATGTCAGCGCAGACAGAGCGAATACATTTGCCAACTTCTTAGGACCGATCAATGCACAGATCGGAAATATAAGCTATGTAATCTGTGCGATCGTCGGAGGTGTACTTGCACTTGGAAGCGTGGGTGGTTTTACACTTGGAGGACTGGCAAGCTTCCTGACATTTAATAAGAGCTTCAGTATGCCGATCAACCAGATCAGTATGCAGATGAATGCGATCGTCATGGCGATGGCCGGAGCGGACCGTATCTTTAAGCTGATGGATGAAAAAGAAGAACTGGATGAAGGTTATGTGACACTGGTCAATGCAAAAGAAGAAGACGGAAAACTTACCGAATGCGAAGAGAGAACCGAACGCTGGGCATGGAAACATACACATCAGAATGATGGCAGTGTGGATTATGTGGAAGTCAAAGGTGAAGTCGTATTCAACGGTGTAGATTTCGGTTATAATGATGAGAAAATTGTATTGCATGATATCAAATTGTATGCGAAACCGGGACAGAAGATCGCTTTCGTCGGATCAACCGGTGCAGGTAAGACGACGATCACCAATCTGATCAACCGCTTTTACGATATTCAGGACGGTAAGATCCGGTATGACGGAATTAATATTAATAAGATCAAGAAAGCAGACCTGAGACGTTCACTTGGAATCGTTCTGCAGGATACACATTTATTTACCGGAACGGTACGTGATAATATCCGCTTTGGTAAACTGGACGCGACCGATGAAGAGATCGTGGCAGCAGCAAAGCTTGCCAATGCCGACAGCTTCATCCGCAGACTTCCGGATGGTTATGATACGATGCTGACCGGTGATGGAGCAAACTTAAGTCAGGGACAGCGCCAGCTTCTGGCAATCGCAAGAGCGGCAATCGCAGATCCGCCGGTACTGATCCTCGATGAGGCGACCAGTTCTATTGATACCAGAACGGAGCGGATCGTACAGGACGGTATGGATAAGCTGATGCATGGAAGAACAACATTTGTCATTGCGCACAGATTATCGACAGTCCGCAATTCTGACTGCATCATGGTACTGGAGCAGGGAAGAATCATCGAGCGCGGTACCCATGACGAGCTGATCGAAGAGAAAGGCAGATATTATCAGTTGTATACGGGAAATGCGATCAGCGCATAAGAACATAAAAATAAGGAAAAATAAAAGAGCTTCCTTTGGGAAAATAAGAAAAATCTTATGATCCGGAAGGAAGCTTTTTATACCAAAGTATGCAAGAGAAGTTGCCGGTGGCAAGTTCTCTGTATTGCCATACGTTTGTAAGGATCTACAGGACCTGCCACTGGCAGCTCCTTACGAATGCATGGCAATTTAAAATGTGCCTTGCAGAACACACCTAAAATCACTATAATGGAAACAGACATTCGAAAAGAGGTAGAATGCATATGAGATCAATCATGTTATGTTATAATCTGAAAGGCACGAAAAAAGGCAGAAAGATCGGGATGCTGGGAAGCTTTCTCGGATTTCGTGTAAAATATGTAGAAAAAGAAGAGTATTCTAAAACAATCGGAGTACTGACCGGACTGAAAGAAGAAGCGGCGGAAGAATCATCTGTGGAAGAAACTTCCGGGACAGGCAATGCAAAAGATGAAGAAATGACAGATTTTGAAGAAGAGATGCTTGTCATGCTGCTGGCAGACAATCAGACACTGGATAAGTTATTATTCCAGATGAGAAAAGAAAAAGTACAGATTCCGCTAAAGGCAATCGTTACTGCAAAGAACCAGAACTGGACATCAATGGCTCTTTATAAAGAAGTAAAAAGAGAACATGAATCCATGACGAAAGCAGAACAGGCCGGAAAGAAAAAAGAAGAATAGAAAACCGGAAAGAAAGGAAACCATAAGATTGAGTATATACGATACATTAAACGAACAACAAAGAGAAGCCGTATTCCATACCGAAGGACCACTTCTGATCCTTGCTGGTGCAGGATCCGGAAAGACCAGAGTACTGACGCACAGGATTGCTTATCTGATCGAAGAGCAGCAGGTGAATCCATGGAATATCCTGGCGATTACATTTACGAATAAGGCAGCAGGAGAGATGAGGGAACGTGTCGACAAATTAGTCGGATACGGTTCCGAAAGCATCTGGGTAAGTACTTTCCATTCGATGTGTGTGCGTATCTTAAGACGCCATATTGATCTGCTTGGATACGATACCAACTTCACGATTTACGACAGTGACGATCAAAAGACACTGATGCGTGAAGTCTGCAAGCTTCTGCAGGTTGATACGAAGATGTTCCGGGAAAGAGCACTGCTGTCAGAGATTTCCAAAGCAAAGGATGAACTGGTGACACCACAGGAATACAGAATGCGTGCGGAAGGAGATTACAGCCGGAAAAAAATTGCAGAAGTATATGAAGAATATGAAAAACAGCTCCGCTCAAATAATGCATTAGATTTTGACGATCTGTTGTTTAAGACGGTGCAGCTTTTCCAGACACAGAAAGATGTACTGGAATATTATCAGGAGCGTTTCCGTTATATCATGGTAGACGAGTATCAGGATACGAATACAGTACAGTTCGAACTGATCCATCTGCTGGCATCCAAGTACCGTAACTTGTGCGTTGTCGGAGACGACGACCAGTCCATTTACAAATTCCGTGGTGCGAATATTAAGAACATCCTGGATTTTGAACATGTATTTGATGATACCAAGGTGATCAAGCTGGAACAGAATTACCGCTCTACCGGCAATATCCTGAATGCTGCCAATGCCGTGATCCGGAACAATCAGGGAAGAAAAGAAAAAACTCTCTGGACAGAGAACGAAGATGGAAATACGATCCAGTTCCGCCAGTTCGATTCTGCTTATGAAGAGGCAGAATATGTAGTCGGGGACATCAGACGTCATGTCAATAAAGAACTATGCAGTTACAAAGATAATGCAGTACTTTACCGTACCAATGCACAGTCCCGTATGTTCGAGGAACGTTTCGTCCGTGACAGTATTCCATATAAAGTCATCGGCGGCGTGAACTTCTATGCGAGACGTGAGATTAAAGATCTTCTTGCGTATCTTAAGACGATTGATAACGGAAGAGACGATCTGGCTGTCAGACGAATTGTAAATGTTCCAAAACGCGGCATCGGACTGACCAGTATCAACCGTGTGCAGGAATATGCATCATCCAGAGAATGCAGTTTCTATGACGCACTCCGGGCTGTAGATCTGATTCCGAACATCGGAAGAGGACAGGCAAAACTGGAATCATTTGTTGCGATGATTGAGCATTTCAAAAATGATGTACAGGATATGAGTGTATCCGAACTGATGGAAGAAGTCATCAAAGAAACCGGTTATATCGATGCGCTGATCCATGAATGTGAAAGTGAAGAAGCAACATCAAGAATCGAAAACATAGACGAGCTCCGTAACAAGATCGCAGCTTACGAAGAAAACTGTGAGACACAGAATGAGGCACCGACACTCAGCGGTTTCCTTGAAGATGTAGCGTTGGTGGCAGATATCGACAGTCTGGACGAAAGTACGGATTATGTAGTACTGATGACACTACACAGTGCGAAAGGTCTGGAATTCCCGCATGTATATCTGGCAGGAATGGAAGATGGTCTGTTCCCAAGCTACATGACGATCACAGCCGACGATCCGGCAGAACTGGAAGAAGAAAGACGTCTCTGCTATGTGGGAATCACAAGAGCCGAGAAAGATCTGACTCTGACCTGCGCAAGAAAACGTATGGTGCATGGCGAGACGCAGTATAAGAAAATGTCCCGTTTCTTAAAAGAGATTCCGTTAGAACTTCTGGAAACAGGACCGTCCACAAAGAAAGAGAAGAAAGAAGAAAGCGAACCGGTAAGAGTGAAGACTTCTTTCATGCAGGCAAAAGAAGCTTTCAAGACCAAAGCATTTACCGCACCGAAGCCGGTACAGCAGTTCGGGACACCGAAGGGCGGAAAGCTTCCTTACGGAGTCGGGGACCGTGTGAAACATATCAAATTCGGAGAAGGAACCGTGACTGCGATCACGGAAGGCGGAAGAGATTATGAAGTCACCGTTGATTTTGACGGACCGGGAACGAAAAAGATGTTTGCAGCATTTGCCAGACTTCAGAAAGTGTAGAAATCAGATAAAATATTACATATAATTAGAAAAATGTGTATAGATTTCAGAATAAAAATCTAAAAAAAATAAGTAGTAATACATCATGTAAAGTGATATAATAAACGCAGAATTGATTTGCCAAAAGAGCAGAGGAAAGGACGTGGAAGCATGAGTAAAGTAGAAGATATTATTGCAGCATCCAAGCTTAGCGAACTGATGAATAAAAAAGAAGAGGACAAACACGGCAAGACCGTACTCTGGATCCTGGCAGTAGTTGGAGCTGTAGCTGCAGTTGCAGGAATCGCTTATGCAGTATATTGCTTCTTCACCCCGGATTATCTGGAAGATTTCGAAGACGATTTCGATGATGATGATTTCGACGATGACTTTTTCGATGATGACGATCAGGTATAAGAACCGGGCGAATGAATAAGTGAAGAAAGAAGCAGGTTAGAAACCGATCTGATATAAGAAAGGCGACTGGCCTGCTTTTCTCTTGCGGTCTCGAGTGCAATCCAATACAATCCGAAGATATAAATCTATGAACATATAAAATAAAAGGCAAGGTTATATAGATATATGAATAAGTAACGGGAGGGAAAGAATGGAAGAACAGTGTTATGCACTGCTGATCGATGCGGATAATGTATCAGCAAAATACATCAAACCAATATTGACAGAGTTGTCAAAATACGGGATTATTACATACAAAAGAATATATGGAGACTGGACCAGCACGCAGCATTCGAGCTGGAAGGATGAACTTTTAACGAATTCAATCACGCCGATCCAGCAGTTTAGCTATACACAGGGGAAGAATTCAACTGATTCGGCTATGATCATTGACGCAATGGATATTTTGTATACCAATGATGTCGACGGTTTCTGTATCGTATCCAGTGACAGCGATTTTACAAGGCTGGTAAGCAGATTAAGAGAAAGTGGAAAGATGGTCATCGGTATGGGAGAGAATAAGACGCCGGAGCCATTTCGAAAAGCGTGTGATAAATTTACAATCTTAGAAAATCTGATGAGTGAACAGAATCCTGGAACCACAAAGAATGAGACATCACATGACAAACGTAGCAAGGAGAAGATTGAAGATGCGATCATCAAGATGATCATTGAAAACCAGGATATTAACAAGCCGACGGGACTGGGCGAAGTCGGAAGCCGACTGGTAAGTCTGTATCCGGATTTTGATGTACGTAGTTACGGATATAATATGTTGTCCAAATTCCTGGAAGAATTTACAAGGATACAGATGGTAAAGCATGGCAACATCGTGTCTGTTACTTTAAGAGAAGATCAGGATCTGAAGGAAAATATCGACAGCTATGTTGTGCAGATCGTAAAAAAAGCCGGAAAAGCAGGAGTAGAACTCAGTACACTTGGTAATAAAATGTATGAGAAATACAAAGATTTTAAAATTCGCGATTATGGATATTCCCAGTTTAACCAGTATGTGAAGAGTCTGAAACATGTACGGGTAGAGCAGGAAGGAACGATACTGAAGGCTGTGTATAAAGGATAATACCGAGGCTTTTATAGAATACCGGAACAACAGATAATCCGAGATAAGAGAATAAAAAAGCAACAAAGAGCAGATAGAAAAACAGTTACAGCAGAAAGGATATATATGAAAAAAGGACAGGTATACGAAGGAATTATAGAATCCGTGGAATTTCCAAATAAAGGGCGCATATACGTGCCGGAAGAAGACAGATGGGTAGTCGTAAAGAACGGCGTGCCGGGACAGAAAGTAAGATTTTCTGTGAATAAGATCCGGAAAGGAAAGGCAGAGGGACGCCTTTTAGAAGTGGTGGAACCGTCAGCAAGCGAGATTCCGTCAGCCTGTCCACATTTCGGTCAGTGCGGAGGGTGTACGTACCAGAATCTTCCATTTGAGGAGCAGCTTGCGATGAAAAATGAGCAGGTGAAAAAGATGATGGATGAAGCGGTAAATTGTGAATATATCTGGGAAGGCATCAAACCAAGTCCGGTCAGATCCGAATACCGTAACAAGATGGAATTCTCATTCGGAGATGAATACAAAGACGGACCGCTGGCACTTGGCATGCACAAAAGAGGAAGTTTTCATGATATTGTTAATGTAACGGATTGTCAGATCGTAGATGAAGATTACAGGAAAATTCTTGCATGTACACTGGAATGTGCCAGAGAATCAGGCCTTCCATATTATCATCGCATGCGTCATGTAGGATATTTCCGTCATCTGTTAGTAAGAAAAGCAGTGAAGACAGGTGAAATTCTGGTAGATCTGGTCACAGCATCCGACACAGCAGAATTGGGGATTGATCCGACAGAAGCAGTTTCTAAAATCCAGGCATTTAAGACAGTATGGCTGGAGAAAATGACATCACTTAAATTTGATGGAACATTGGTTGGAATCCTGCATACAAAGAATGACAGCCTTGCAGATGTCGTAAAAGACGAGGGAACAGAAGTGCTGTTCGGACAGGATTATTTTTACGAGGAATTACTTGGATTAAAATTCAAGATCACACCGTTCTCTTTCTTCCAGACTAATTCACTGGGAGCAGAAGTCTTATATGAGACAGCCAGAGAATACATCGGGGATACGAATGAAAAAGTTGTCTTCGATCTGTACAGTGGAACAGGAACAATCGCACAGATCCTGGCACCGGTTGCGAAAAAGGTCGTTGGTGTGGAGATTGTAGAAGAAGCGGTAGAAGCCGCAAAAGAAAATGCGAAGTTAAACAATCTGGACAACTGTACATTCTGGGCTGGAGATGTATTGAAAGTCATTGATGAACTGGGCGAAGTCCCGGATCTGATCATGCTGGATCCACCGAGAGATGGCGTGAATCCGAAGGCACTTATGAAGATCCTGAATTTCGGAGTGGAGCGTCTGGTATATATTGCATGTAAACCGACCAGCCTGGCACGTGATCTGGAGATGATCCAGGGACGCGGATATAAGGTAGAGAAGATCAGCGGGGTAGATTTATTCCCAGGAACTTATCATGTAGAGACAATCTGTCAGCTGGTGAAAGTTGAAAAAAATATTTAGACAGTGCATAAAAGCCGGAGAAAGTATCTGTAAGACAGACTTTCTCCGGTTTTTTGCCGGCATGAACTATGCATTTAGAATAAGCTATTGCGAATCTGAAGATACATTCTTATACTTTATGTAGTATAATGAATGGCTGAAAGCAGAAAACATAAAAAAATAGAAAACATTTAAAATCAGGAGAAAAAATACATGACAACATATAAAATACGTTTGTTAAAATGCAACGGAAAAGACCAGAAGATATCCGCTTATCTGCAGCTTCTGACAGGCCTCGATAAAGTGATGGCTAACCGCATCGTATCGAACCTTCCAGCCACACTGTTTGACAATCTGGACGAAGAAGGCATGGAATATTTTAAAGAGGCGTTTGAGTTTTATAAAGTAGAATACGAGATCACACCACTGGAAGAAGCGTGTGAGGTGTGTGGCTATCCATCCAGACAGGTCATTGTACTTGGAAGAATCGTAGAATATTATGGTCAGAGAAATGGCTTCTTACAGCTTGCGAAGAAATATAATTTTGAAACGAAGGAAGACCTGTCCATGGCACCATTCCTGATCCGGGATGGTATGGATGCGGAGAAAGCGGTTAAGCTTCAACAGGAACTGACCAACATCGGAATCCGTTCACAGGTTATCCGCAGCGGAAGTCCGGTGACAGAAAGAAAGCGGAAAAATTTCTTTCAGAGATTGCTCTCTTCGGAAGTATGATCTATAATGAGCGGTGCATGTTTTCTTGTAAAGAGAAGATCATACTGAAAAGGGAAGGACATTGAGAAAGAATGAAAGATTTAACGAAAGGAAAGCCCTCGGCACTGATACTAAGTTTCGCATTACCGATATTTTTAGGTAATTTATTACAGCTTACATACAGTCTGGTAGATACGAGGATTGTCGGAACATTTCTGGGAGAAAATGCACTGGCAGCAGTAGGTGCGACCAGCACACTGAGTGGCCTGATCATCGGTTTTTTACTGGGATTATCCAACGGATTTGCGATTATTACCGCACAGAAATTCGGCGCGAAGAATATCGCAGATATGAAAAAGTCCTTTGCAATGTCGCTTGTGATCGGAACTGGAATATCCATTTTATTTACGATGGCAGGACTGTTGCTTTTGAGTCCGATCTTACGTTTCTTAAATGTACCGGATCATCTGATCCCGGTGGCGAAAGGAT
The DNA here is from genome assembly GCA_963595255.1 of bacterium. Taxonomy (GTDB): domain Bacteria; phylum Bacillota; class Clostridia; order Lachnospirales; family Lachnospiraceae; genus Dorea_A. The sequence goes on along the minus strand of CAVBHX010000002.1, from coordinate 102,928 downwards.
ATATTGCGATTATCATAGCAGGGCTGCTTGCAACATTTTTATATGATGCCTGTGCGGCGACGCTTCGTGCGATCGGAGATGCGGTAACGCCATTGTTCATTCTGGCGATATCTGTAGCACTGAATATCGTGGGAGATCTGTTCTTTGTTGTAGTATTGAAGAAAGGCGTAAAAGGAGCGGCAATTGCAACTGTGCTGGCGCAGATCATTGCATTTGTGATCTGCTGGATCTATATGATCAGAAAATATGAGATATTAAGACTTCAGAAGGAAGACTTTAAAAATCCCAATCCAATCATGGTCAAGGAAATGGTAAGTGCCGGAATGTCGATGGGATTTATGAGCTCTCTGGTTAATATCGGTACTTTGACATTACAGACGGCGATCAATAAGCTTGGAAAAGACATTATCATCGCCCATACAGCAGCGAGAAAGATCTCGGAGATATTCATGATCATGTTCAGTGTATTCGGGCAGACGATGGCAACTTACTGTGGACAGAACATGGGAGCGGGAAAGATCGACCGCGTGAAGAGAGGCATCTGGCTGGCGATTGTCTACACTGCGATCTGGTCAGGACTTACGATCATTGCAAGTTATACGATCGGAGCATGGCTGGTATATCTGGTGACCGGAAGTCATAACAAGACAGTGATCTTAAATGCAACGAATTATCTGAAGTTTGATACGCTGTTTTATATTGTGACTACTTTGATCTGCATTTTAAGAAATGCGATGCAGGGATTAGGTGATCACATTACACCACTGATCTCCAGCGGTCTTGAGATGGCAGGAAAGATCGTGATCGCGGCAACGCTGGTTCCGTGGCTTGGGTATACGGGCGTGATCATTTGTGAACCGATCGTATGGTTCATTATGGTAATCCCGCTTCTGATCCAGATATTCCGGATGCCGGTGCTCAGGACAAAAAAGTCAGATGGGATAATATAGAATATAGAATAAATAAGAAAGAATCAATTTGAGAGGATACGATAGATGGAGATACACATTCTTGATATGATCCAGAACTTAAGAACGCCAATAGGAGATGTGCTTGTCCCGCTTATCACCAGACTTGGCGATGCGGGAATCATATGGATCATTCTGACGGTATTATTACTGATCATTCCAAAGACACGAAAGACAGGAGTGATCATGATGGCAGCATTGCTGGCGGATGTGCTGCTATGCAATGTGTTCATAAAGAATCTGGTGGCAAGAACCAGACCATTCGATGTCAATACAGCGGTACAATTATTGGTTGCAAAGCCACGGGATTACTCTTTCCCATCGGGACACACGGCGGCTTCATTTGCTTCGGTTACAGCATTATATCTTGCCGGAGAGAAGAAGATGTGGAAGGCAGCACTTGTGCTGGCAGTTCTGATCGCGTTATCAAGGTTGTACCTGTACGTGCATTATCCAACGGACATCATCGGTGGTGTGATATTCGGAAGCCTTTCCGGATATCTGGGATATAAGATTGTGGAATGGATACAGAAGAAAAAGATAAAATAAAGACAAAAAATCAGGGCAGGCAGCTATTACGCTGTCTGCCTTGCTCTTTTACTGACTACCAGTGCGATACAGAAGATCGCAGTGGCAAAAAGTAACTGGATTCCATAGTTGCGATATAACACTTGTTTCTGAGTCTGACTGAGCACGTCATAGTTATTCAGCAGATTGTTACTAATCTCATACCAGTAGACCGGAAGAAAATGAGCTACAGTTTTCACGCCTTTTCCCATGATATCAAGAGGAACGAATACACCGCACAGGAAGCTCATACCAAGCGTGACAACATTTACAAGGGCAGTCAGGACTTCTTCTTTGGTGATGAATGTGCCAAGGAGAAAAGAAAGTGCCAGACCAACCAGAAGCAGTGTCAGGCTGTTGAGCATATAATATGGCATATTTGCCGACTGGAAGAATGCTTTCCGGTAAAAGAAGAAAGCAGGAATCCATGTTGTAAGCAGCCAGACGGAGATTCCGACAACCAGATATCCAAGGGTCAGCTGTAGGTTCTGGCTTCTGCTGGATACGGCCGAGCAGAGGATACGCCTTTGCAGATCCGGCTGGTGGAATGCAATCATGATCAGTCCCATTACATAGCACAGTATGGAGATTAACACATAAGGCAGGTACTGATACATATAAGCGTAGATTGGTGCTTTTTCGGAAGAAGCAGTCTTTAACATCGTAACATGAGAAGAACTGTCTGCATGTTTCAGGATATATGAGGCTGCCTCTTTATCAGAATAGCCGCTGTCTGTCAGGATGCGTGCCTGATTCAGGTAAGTGTTGATCTGCTGATCGATGTAGTAACCGTCCGTGCTGCCCGGAATCTTGGATACCGGTAATGCCTGATACTTACGGAGGCAGGAGGTTTTAAAATCTTCCGGAATGGTCACGATATAATAGACATTCCGGTTAAAAAGTGCATCCTGGAGTTTCGCAGTGTCATCTGGCATTTGTCTGACAGTGTGATACTGTGATAAATATTCGGAAAGTCCTTTTGAAAGTACACTTTCGTCATGATCGACCACAGCTACGGTAAGCTTTTTCGCATGGAATCCGGTACTGGAAGTATTATTATCGGTACCGGAGGCAAGAATTCCGATCGAAAGAAAAATTGCCAGATACATGAATACCATCAGGAGATTGCGTTTGGTTATGGTTAAAAATCCTCTAAATACTGTCATAACGTTCCCTCCTTATCAGGAAAAATGAGAGGATGATACAAAGCAGGCACATGATTCCAAGAATCAGGATACACCTTTGGTAGCGCACGGTGTCATCATAGACACTGAGGCAGTAGAATGCATCACTAAGTACACTGGCAGGATTGATCCGGTTGATGACCGGGCAGTGCTGTTCAATCACATTTTTCATACCGCCGAACATCAGTCCTGCAAGAAAACTCGGGAACAGCGTGACGAGGACTCCGATTCCGGATTTGACACTGTAGGACAGTTTACCGGCACATCCGATCAGGATTCCGAGACAGATACCAATCAGGCTTCCCATAAATGTAATGAGAAGAAGCTTTGGAATATCATGTCCAAGGCTGATATGAAGTACCTGGGTAAGGTAAAGTTCCAGGATCAGGATGTTGACGAAATGGATACATTCCAGTACCAGCAGATCGCCGAGAATCAGGGAAAGTTTGTGGGTCGGTGTAATGCTGCGCCGTTCTCCGAGTGCGCTTAAGTTCGCCTGTAACTGAACCGTAGAATGGATACTTAAGTAGACTCCGCTTAAGCAGGCAAATGCTATAAGAGCGAGAAAGTAAGTCAGTGTCGGATCTAAGGAATGTCCGCCTAAGGATTTTTCTTTCACCAGTGTCTGGTAGTCACTTAAGGATGCAAGGGCATCTGAAAGCTTCTCCGGGTGCTGCGTGGCAATGTCACGGATCATGTCGGCATTTTTTTCATAGCTGTCAAGAAGTGAAGACAGAATACTCTGGTTAATACCATTAGAAGCAAGGGTAAGAGAAGGAGTCTCTTTCACGTAATAGATCCCGGAAATGTCTTCTCGTTTTAGTGCTTTCCTGACTGCGTTCTCTGTCTTGTATGAATGAATATCGATCATATCCTGATCCATTCCATCCAGAAATGTCTGGAAAGATTTCGCATTTGCAGAACTGTCATCTACTGTGACGACGGCAACAGGGACGGGGTCCCAGTCGGTCTCTCCGGTTCCGGCAAGACCGGTATTTCCAAAGGATACGTAGAACAGCGTTCCAAGGATGAGTGGAAATGCCAGGGCCCAGAACATGATGGAGCGGGAGCGTATCGTCTGTAAGAACTGATATTTTAATAAATGTAACATAAAGTGTCCCTCCTTTAATCCCTGAGTTCTTTTCCCGTGATCTCAAGGAAGACATCATTGAGAGTCGGAAGCTCGGAGAAGACGCGCCCGAATGGAATGTCCTGTTCCTGCAGGTAATTCAGTACCCGGATCAGATTGTGTTTTGCACCGCTGCAGCGTATGATCATTGTCTGATCTTCGTATGATAAGTCAAATACATGAGAAAGTGAGCGGATATCTGCCAGGTTTGCTTCTGTTAATGCAACTGCTTCGATCGTGATCGTCTCGCCGGTCTTGATCATTTTCTTTAATTCTTCGGTCGTGCCGGATGCGAGTACACGTCCATGGTCGATGATTGCGATGCGGGTACAGATCTGCTCGACTTCTTCCATGTAGTGAGAGGTATAGATAATGGTCGATCCCTGGCGGTTGAGCTCTACGATTCCTTCCAGAATCTTGTTGCGGCTTTGAGGGTCTACAGCAACGGTCGGTTCATCCATGATGATGAGCCTGGGCTTGTGGACAATGCCGCATGCAATATTCAGCCTTCGCAAATGTCCGCCGGAGAGTTTCTTTGGGCGCATCTTACGGAAATCGGACAGACCGGTGAATGCGATGGCTTCTTCCACGAGTTCTTTTCGTTTTTGTTTGTCTTTGATATAGAGTCCGCAGAAATAATCGATGTTTTCATAGACGGACATCTGCTCGAAGACAGCAACATTCTGCATGACAACACCGATATCCTGCTTGATATCGTAGCTGTCCGGCTTCATGTCCTTTCCAAAGATCGTGATCGTGCCTTTGTCGTATTTTAACAGTGCGAGCATACAATTGATCGCGGTCGTCTTGCCGGAACCGTTCGGTCCGAGCAGTCCGAAGATCTCGCCTTCTTCGATGTCGAGTGACAGGTGGTCAAGTGCCAACAGGTCACCGTAACGTTTTACCAGATTTTCTATATGTACGAGCATAAGATTCCCTCCTTGATGAATTCATGTCAGTATCCCTGTGGTCATGATATTTGTTACTTGTAGTATAGTGGATGGCTGATTATAATGGTAGTGTCGAAGGTCATAAGTTGAATGTGACAAATGTAATATAGGAGAAAGCGATGAGAAAGATAACAGATGAGGGATTTTTGTTCCTGTACGGAATGGGACTTTTGCTGACAGCAGAGACGGGAATCCCGGCGGTAATCGCCGCGCTGCTTGCATGTATCTATACCTGTGTGAATCTGGCATGGAGTGAAAAATATCTGCATTATATTACTACGATTGCTTTTGTGGTGGCAGGAATTGTTTCCAAAGAAATGTGGATGTTTCTTCCTGTGGCTTTATATAATATGCTATGCTTTTATTCTCCGTTTTATATAGGTATCGGCGGAGTGGTCATGGCCTGTGTGGCACCAACATTCCGTGAAGATTACGGGCTGGATAAAGGAATGTTCATTGTCGTCGGAATGGCAGCGGCTGTTCTGCTATATGAACGCACCAAGAGACTTGATGAACTGGAACAGGAATATAAAAGGTCCAGAGATGACAGCAAAGAACTGACACTGATGCTGGAAAAGAAGAATCAGGATCTGTTGGAAAAGCAGGATACGGAAGTATATCTGGCTACATTGAAAGAAAGGAATCGTATCGCCAGAGAGATCCATGACAATGTGGGGCATATGCTGTCGCGGTCCATCCTGATGGTTGGAGCGTTAAAGGCCATTAATCAGAATGAGAATCTGAAAGTTCCGATGGAACAGCTGGATCAGACGCTGAATGAAGCTATGACAAATGTAAGACAGAGCGTGCATGATCTGCATGACGAGTCGGTGAATTTAAAAGAAGTGATGGAATCGCTGACAGCAGAATTCAGTTTTTGTCCGGTACAGCTTACCTATGATATGGGATATGACATTCCAAAAGAAATAAAATACAGTTTCATTGCCATTACGAAAGAAGCACTGAATAACGTGATGCGTCACAGCAATGCAGATGAGGTAAAGATTCTGGTCAGGGAACATCCATGGTTATATCAGCTGATCATAGAAGATAACGGAACGGCGCATGGGCAGATACAGCCGGACGGACACCGGGAAGAACATGCGGCGCAGGAAAGAGCAGGAAAGTCTGGAAATGTGAGAAAAACAGAAAGTAATGGAATCGGAATCAAGAATATGAAGGAACGCATCCGCATGCTGGGCGGAAATATGCAGATCCAGAAAGAAAATGGCTTCCGGATCTTTATTACGGTTCCAAAGCAGAGCTGATAAGGAAAAATATGAATGAAGATAAAATGAGGGAAAAGATGAAGATTGTAATTGTAGATGATGATATCCTGGTATCCAGTGCGTTAAAGACGATCCTGGAAGCGGGAGGAGAGGTAGAAGTAACCGGTACCGGACAGGACGGGAAAGAGGCGGTCCGTTTATATGACGAGCTGCTGCCGGATGTTCTCCTGATGGATATCCGGATGAAGGACATGAACGGACTGGACGCAGCAGAACAGATTTTGAACATGCATGCGGATGCAAAGATTCTTTTACTCACCACATTTTCTGATGATGAGTATATCGTAAAAGCATTAAAATACGGTGTGAAAGGATATCTGATAAAACAGGATTACGGCAGTATCCTTCCGGCACTGCAGGCGGTGCAGATGAACCAGACTGTATTTGGAACCGAGATCATGTCCAGAATTCCGGGACTGCTTCAGAAAGAGCAGAAAGAAAAAGAGCAGGAATTTGACTGGAACGGTCATGGAATCGGAGAGCGGGAACTGGAGATCATAGCATTGGTTGCCAGGGGACTCAGTAATAAAGAGATATCTGAAGAAGTCTGCCTAAGTGAAGGCACGGTCCGGAATTATATCAGCAATGTGTTGGAAAAATTAGAACTAAGAGACCGGACGCAGCTTGCGGTATATTACCTGCAAAGAAACAGAAAGTAAGATAAGAACAGAAAAATTCCAGATGAACGAGAAACAGAGAAGTATCTGTTATATATATGGAAATAAGATAGAAAAGACTGAAAAAGAAAGAAGAAATAAATGAAAGAAAAAAATGAATACATAAAAATAATCAACTGGAAGGTATTCTACCGAAACGTATTTGCCCTGGTCATTCCTATCGCGATCCAGAACCTGATCAATGTCGGAGTCACGGCGACGGATGTGATCATGCTTGGAAAGGTCGGCGAGAAAGTATTATCCGGAGCATCCCTTGCAGGACAGATCCAGTACATCATGACACTGATCTTTTACGGAGTGACCTCCGGGGCAACTGTTCTGACAGCGCAGTACTGGGGAAAGAAAGATACCAGAACGATAGAAAAAGTCCTGGGTATGGGATTAAGTGCCGGACTTATCGTTGCGGTAGTATTCGCAGCAGCGGCCCTTGGCATGCCGGAGACACTGATGCGGATCTATACCTCTGATCCGGAAGTTATTGCAGAAGGAGTAAAGTATTTAAGAATCGTAGGATTTTCCTATGTGTTTATGGCAGTGACACAGGTTTACTTAAATATCATGCGGAGTATTGAACGGGTCATGGTAGCCACATTCATTTACCTGATTTCACTGCTTATGAATATTGCAGTAAATGCAGTCCTGATCTTCGGACTTCTCGGATTCCCGGCAATGGGAGTAAGAGGTGCGGCGATCGGTACGTTATGTGCAAGAGCTGCCGAGACGGTGATGGTTCTTCTCTATGCCGCCTTCCGAAATAAAGTAGTAAGGATCCGGTTACGGGATATGGTGAAAATCGATAAAGTTCTGTTAAAAGATTTCGCAGTCTATTCCATGCCGGTAGTATTAAATGAACTGATGTGGGGACTTGGAACATCGGCAAATACGGCGGTGATCGGTCATCTCGGAAGTGCGACAGTGGCGGCCAACTCGGTTGCACAGGTGGCAAGACAGCTTGCAACAGTCGTAACGTTTGGAATTTCCCATGCAACGGCGATCTACCTTGGTAAGACGATCGGGGAAGGAAAAATGGAGCTGGCAAAGGCATATGGAAAACGTTTCGTGTGGTTAAGCCTGATTCTTGGAATCCTCGGCGGTGTGATGATACTGATCTCGGCACCGGTTGCCAATGCGAATCTGGCACTGACCGGACCGGCAAAGCATTACTTAAGCTTTATGTTCTTCGTGATGTCGTATTTTACCGTCGCACAGTCGTTCAACACGACGATGGTGGTCGGTGTATTCCGTGCCGGGGGAGATACGAAATTCGGACTGATCATGGATGTATCGACGATGTGGGGATTCTCCATTTTACTCGGAGCAGTGGCAGCATTTATTTTTCATGCCAGTGTGCCGGTCGTTTATGTTATACTGATGAGTGACGAGCTGATCAAAGTACCGATCACGTTAAAACGGTATTTGACATACAAGTGGCTGAGAGATGTCACAAGAGAACAACAAGAACTGGAAGGGGACAAATAATGATCGTATTAAGCAAAGAACAGATCGAAGCAATGATTGATCCAGATCAGATGATGGATCAGATCGAAGAGGCATACCGAATTTACGGATCAGGTGATTTCTATATGCCGCCAAGACCGACGGTAGAACATGAGAATAAGCAGCTCATGTATATGCCATGTTACACAAAGGATATTATCGGGACCAAGATCCTGTCGATCTTCCCGGAGAATTCTAAACTGGGACTTCCGTCGATTGATGGTATTGTATTACTAAATGACTACACAACAGGTGCACCGCTTGCTGTTATGGATGGCCAGTCAGTAACAGCATGGAGAACCGGAGCTGTCGGCGGTGTGGGGATCCGCCATCTGTCAAGAAAGGACTGCCATACTGTTGGGATCATCGGTGCGGGAATGCAGGGATTCCATCAGGCAGTGTATGCGTGTGCGGCAAGAGATATCCAAACCGTATATGTGTTCAACCACAGTAACCGTGATCTGACAGATTATCTGGAAAGACTGAAAAAAGCTATTGATAAGGAAGACGTAAAGGTAGTACAATGTAAAGCAGTGGAAGAGCTTGTACGAAACAGTGATATCATCTGTACAACAACTCCTTCTACCACGCCTGTTCTTCCGGATGACAAAGAGCTTCTGAGAGGAAAATGTATCATTGCGATCGGTTCTTACATGCCGGAGATGAGAGAAATCCCGGATGCAGTGCTGGATCTGGTAGACAATGTATACATTGAACTTCCGTATGCATGTGAGGAAAGCGGGGACTTAAGTCAGCCTCTGGCAAGCGGAAAGCTCACAAAAGACCGTGTAAAACTGATGCATGAATATCTTGCATCAGGGGATGCTGAGATCAAAGAAGGTCAGACGACATATTTCAAATCGGTTGGAATGGGATTATTTGATGTGTGTATCGCACAGAAATTATATGAAGTAGCAAAGGAGAAATAACATTATGAAAATCGTAGCAACAGAAAAAGCACCAAAAGCACTTGGACCATATTCACAGGGATATGTACACAACGGAGTACTGTATACAGCAGGACAGATCGCAATCAATCCAGAAGTAAATGATGTAGAAGCTACAACAATCGAAGCTCAGACAGAGCAGGTATGCAAGAACTTGGGAGAAGTCTTAAAAGAAGCAGGAACATCATTTGACAACGTATTAAAGACAACATGCTTCCTCGCTGATATGGGAGACTTCGCAGCATTCAATGAAGTATATGGAAAATACTTCACATCAAAACCGGCAAGAAGCTGTGTTGCAGTAAAGACACTTCCAAAGGGAGTTCTGTGTGAGGTTGAACTTATCGCTGCTGTAGAAGAGTAAGAATTCATACGGTCATATGAATGTGATCAGAATATAAAAGAAAAGAATCCCTCTTGAATGGTTGTTCAAGGGGGATTCCGTGACGTAACAGCTAATATGAAAAAACATAGTTGCTATACTAACGGTAGAATAACGAAAGGATATAGCACATACAAAAGAAAAGCTGTACACTAATAAGGAAATTTTAGAAAAGAAGGTATTAACAAATGGCAGAAGAGCAGAAAAATGGCTGCAGCCCGTCTGATTGTGCAGGCTGTTCCCATGCAGGTGAATGCGGAAGCAAGCCGCAGAGCCTGATCAAACCGGCGAATAAAAAATCGCACATCAACCATGTGATCGCAGTCGTTAGCGGAAAAGGCGGCGTTGGAAAATCCATGGTCACAGCATCTCTTGCAAGACTGATGAAAGAACAGGGATTTTCCGTAGGTATCATGGATGCGGATATCACAGGACCATCCATTCCGAAGATGTATGGAATCCATGAAAAGGCAAAAGGCGACGGAGAAAATATTTTCCCTTGTGAGGCAAAGGATGGAACGAAGATCATGTCCATCAACCTCCTGCTTCCGGAAGAAGACGATCCGGTCATCTGGAGAGGTCCGGTGATCTCAGGTGTTGTCACACAGTTCTGGACAGATGTGGCATGGGGAGAATTGGATTATCTCTTCGTAGACATGCCGCCTGGAACTGGTGATGTACCACTTACGGTCTTCCAGTCACTTCCGGTAGAAGGTATCGTAATCGTAACTTCCCCACAGGATCTGGTACGCATGATCGTAAAGAAAGCCTACAATATGGCAGGTCAGATGGATATCCCGGTACTTGGAATCGTAGAGAACTACAGCTATCTGGTATGTCCGGACTGCGGACGCAAGATCTCTGTATTCGGAGAGAGTCACATCGATGAAGTAGCAGAAGAACTGGGCGTTCCGGTCATCGGAAAGATGCCGATTGATGCAAGTCTTGCAGAAGCGGTGGAAAATGAGAACTTTGCGGAAGTAAGCAATGATTATCTTGCGGATGCAGTGAATAAGCTTTAGAAAAGTATAGAAAAAATGGTATCTGATAAAGCCGGAGAGCTTTAACGGATACCATTTTCTTTTTGACCTGAACCTCAGATCTGTGAAGTCAGGCACTCAATCGCTTTCGCTGTTGTTCAGCTCGGGGATCATTTTCTGCGCCAGTTTGATGAATGCTTTTGAACATGTGGAAAGTGTCTTTTCAGACAGAATGCCGATGCCAAGTGTTCTTATTGCACATGGAGTAACCGGAACCTTCCAGACGTTGAAATCCAGACCTCTCAGGAACATTTCGGGAAGCAGGCTGATTCCCAGACCTTTTTCTACCATAGGAATGATCGTATGATCATCGTGGCAGGTAAAGCTGGTCATAGGTGTGACTTTCGATTGTTCCAGTGCGGCATTCACATCGTGGTCGACGCCGTTTTCCGATGCAATGAAAGGATATTCGGCGAAACCGGTGACGGGAAACTGTGCCAGATAGTCATCCGGAAGCGGATAGTCCTTTGGCAGGATCGCATACAACGGATCTCTTGCAAGAGACAGAAATTTGAAATTCTGATTCTTTTTCCAGCTTAAAAATCCAAAATCAATACTGCCTTCATATAACCAGCGCTCGATATCACGGATGCCGCCTTCACGGATACGGATGGCGATATTCGGATAAAGCTCCTGATATTTCCGTATGATCTCCGGGAGCCATTGTGATGCAATACTGCAGTAGGTACCGATACAGATCGAACCGCGCTGAAGTCCGAGAATGGAATCGACAATGTCATCCATCCGCTGATAATGTGTGACTACCAGCCGGATATATGGCATGAGAAGAGATCCTTCCGAAGTCAGTTCTACACCGTGTTTGGTCCGCTTGATGAGTGGAATACCCATCTCGGTTTCCAGTTTGCTGATGGCATGACTGACGCCGGACTGGGTATAACCCATACGTTCTGCACTCAGAGTCAGGTTGTTGGTGTCTGCAACATCACACAGAAGAGCAAGCTTACTGATATCCATAAAACCCTCCTTTCTTGAAAATATGATAAAAAATTGTCAATAGATATGCCCTGAAAATTCAGCTGACTCATTTGTAAGGCTTGATTTTCCAGGGTTTTTCTCAGTTATGAAAGTTTGACATGTTATATATTAAACAATGTCAGTTCCGTTCGTTAAGATTATAGCATATAATTCAAGCATAAACAAATAATTGTGTAAAGAAAACACAAAATTTGAAAAATTATTCAGAAAGGAGGTGCCGACGATGGAATTTGTTTTTGCACTTAAACAGCATGTAGGTGCACCAGCCGGACCGGTGGTTTGTGAAGGAGATAACATAAAGAGAGGTCAGATGATCGCTGCAAAACCAGAAAATGCACTGGGAAGCAATATTTTCTCAAGTGTAGACGGAAAAGTAACAGCAATCGATGACAACTATATTACGATAGAAGAATCCGATACAGATTTTACAAGTTATCAGAAACTGACAGGTAATTCTCCAAAAGAGCTGATCGAAGAAGCAGGAATCGTTGGATTAGGAGGTGCCGGTTTCCCGACATCCGTAAAACTGAATGCACATTTTGACGGCGGCGGAGTCGTGATCGTGAATGCAGCAGAATGTGAACCAATCCTGTCTCACAATATTGCGAGAATCGAACAGGAACCGGAGAACCTGATTAAAGGTCTTAAGATCGTGATGGATCTGGTAAATGCCAAAAGAGGCATTATCGCAATCAAGGAAATTCACAAAGAAGCAATTGAAAAACTGAAAGCAGTCATTACGGAAGATGATATAGAGATTTCCACACTGGAAAATATCTATCCGATGGGAGAAGAACGTGCAATCGTACGTGAGACTCTTGGAATTCTGTTAGAGCCGGAACAGCTCCCGATGGCAGCCAATGCGATCGTGATCAATGCAGAGACGGTCCTTAAGGTCCGTGAAGCGGTAGAAGAAAAGAAACCGCTCATCGATAAGGATATGACCGTGGCTGGTAAATTAAAAGAAGATGCATCTGTGCATATCTTCTTTGACATTCCAATCGGCATGAAAGTGGCAGATGTGATCGAAAAAGCCGGAGGTCTTGGAAAAGAATACGGCGAGATCATCATGGGAGGTCCGTTCACAGGAAAGAGAACTTCACTGGATGCCCCGGTTGTCAAGACAACAGGAGGAATCATTGCAGCAGAAGAATTCCTTCCGGGACCAAAGAAAATCGGACTTCTTGTCTGTGCCTGCGGCGCAAATAAAGAACGACTGGAAGAACAGGCGAAGAGTATGGGTTCTGAAGTTGTAGGGGTTGAATATTGCAAGCAGGCAAAAGAAGTCAAGAACAGCCGTAAATGCGAGAATCCGGGACGATGTCCAGGTCAGGTGCAGAAGGTTATGCAGCTGAAGAAGGACGGAGCCCAGGCAGTTCTGATCAGTAACTGTACGGATTGCAGCAATACAGTAATGTCATGTGCTCCACAGCTGAAATTACCGGTTTATCATTGTACAGACGGTGCATTAAGAGCGGTAAATCATAAGCTGATAAGAAAATTTAAAAAGGACGAATAAAAGGAGGAATCAAAATGTCTATTACACAGGAAACATTGCAGAAACATTTAAAAGATCCAGCAATCTTCTGCTGTAGAAGAGAGAAAGGACTTGTGATCAGCGCAGCAGATCTGGAAGATCCGGGACTGTTCGATGATATGCAGGATGCAGGTCTTTTAACACTGAGTCCGGACGGACTTCGTATCGAACAGGTAATTGGCTGCACATTACTTCAGGATGTGGAAGCACTTACACCGATTACAAAAGATGTGCTCGATAAGGTTAATGAAGTAGAAGAAGAGAAGACAGAGGAGCCTGTTGCAGAAGAAGAGGCAGCAGCACCAGCTCCTGCAGTACAGCCAGTTACAGGAGGTAATGGAATGATTCATATTGAAATCGGAAAAGCAGAAAAATTTGATGGATTGAAACTCGATGTACCTGTATTTGCAGGCGGAGCACCGGCTCCTGCAGCACCAGCTCCTGCACCGGCAGAAGAAAAGACAGGCGAGAAGACAGTAATCAGAAGCCTTGTAAAGAAACATATCAAGATCACAGATGTAAAACTCGGAACAGAAACATCGATCAAAGATGGCGTGATCACAATCAATAAAGACATCGTAAAAGATGCAGTAAAAGAAGACGGACTCTGCAAGAGCCTGGAACTGGAAGTTATCCATCCGGATGAGAGACACATTTACACAGAGACGATCATGGATGTGTGCCCGATCGCTACAAAAGTAGAAGGTGAACTTGGAGAAGGTATCACAAAAGTAGCAGATGGTGTTGTATTCATGCTGACAGGTGTAGATGAAGACGGTGTTCAGGTACATGAATTCGGATCTTCAGAAGGATACCTTGATGAGAAGATGTATTTCGGACATCCTGGATGCGCAGATGAGAATGATATCATCATCCGCTGCCACGCTGTTATCCAGAGATTATCAGGAATGACAAGACCTGGCCCGTTCGCAGCACACAAATGCCAGGACTACATCGTACAGGCAGTTCGTAATGAACTGAAGAAATACGATGGTGAAGTTGTTCGTGAAGAACTTTGCGAAGACGTAAGAAGAGTTGGTAATCCAAGAGTTGCCCTCGTAAAAGAGATCATGGGACAGGGAGCTATGCATGACAATGTACTTTGCCCGGAAGAGCCTTGCGGAATCAAAGGCGGACAGAAGAACGTAGACTGTGGAAACGTACCAATTCTGTTAACACCGAACCAGGTAAGAGACGGATCTATCCATGCACTGACATGCATCGGACCTGCAACAAAAGAAATGACACGTCATTATATCAGAGAACCTCTGGTAGAAGGACTTGCAGCAGATGACGAACTGGATCTGATCGGTGTTATCTGTGTAGGATCTCCTCAGGTTAATGATGAAAAACTCTGGGTATCAGAAAGACTTGGATCATTAATGGAAAGCATGAATCTTGACGGTGTGATCATCACAACAGAAGGATTTGGAAATAACCACATTGACTTTATCCAGCATATCGGCCAGGCTGGTAAGAGAGGCATTCCTGTAGTAGGAGTTTCCTTCTGCGCATATCAGGGACAGCTCGTTGTTGGTAATGAGTATGCAGATGCCATGGTTGAAGAGAACATGGATAAGGGCGGATTCGAAAATGATATCGCCGGCACATCATGCGTAACACCGGAAGTAGCAGCACGTGCAATCCAGATGCTGAAGAATAAGATGGCAGGTGTTCCGATCAAACCAGCTGAGAAGAAATGGAACAACGATGTTATCAACGCTAATAACAGATTATTAGGTCTTCCAGAGACAAAACTTGTAGAAAGCGGAACATTACACTAATGGATTATATAATTAACCCTGTAAAAATGGGCGGACTTGTAAAAAAAGTGACGGACGGGATGGTAAAGATCCATCTGCATGGAAGGTTAGGCGTAATTACAGTTCCCGAGAGCATTATCATCGGCAATACCCCGATTGAGCCGGGACATGATCTTGAGTTTTATTTCAGCTATATCCAGATTGTAGAAGACCCGTACGATTACGATGATTCCGATATGACAACGGATCACGAGCCGCAGCCTTGCCTGCTGGGAGGCAAGATCACAGAAGTGAATGATACAGCGATCAGTGTAGCCATCATGAATAACAAAGGAACGATCAATGTTCCGAGAAGATGGGCATTTACACCGGTCGAGATGCAGGTAGGACAGGATGTAGAATTCTATTTTAGCTGTATGAAAATAATAGGAAAAAAGGATATTCCGATAGAATCAATCTAAGGAGGTAAGACAATGAAATTAACAGTAAAAGAAGGTATGCAGTCAGAAATCTTCGTACCGGTTACACCAAAGCCGGTATTTACAGAATTAAAGAAACCATTAAGCGAGTGTAAAGTTGCATTTATTACAGCAGGTGGTATCCATAAGAAAGACCAGACTCCATTTAATACATCCGGAGACTTCTCTTATCGTACGATTCCATTTGATACACCATCTGATCAGCTGATGGTTACACACGGTGGATTCGATAACTCTGATATTAACAAAGACGTAAATGCGATGTTCCCAATCGACCGTCTGCATGAACTGGTAGAAGAAGGATTCATCGGATCTCTGCCGGCTGAGACATATACATTCATGGGCGGCGGCGGAAACGTTGAAAAATTCAGAGGCGAGACAGGTCCTGAAATCGCACGCAAATTAAAAGAACAGGGTGTTGACATCGTTCTGTGTACAGGTGGATGCGGAACCTGCCACCGTTCAGCTACAATCGTTACAAGATGCTGTGAAGAAGCAGGAATGAGCTGCTGCGTGATCGCGGCACTTCCTCCAATCGCAAGACAGCAGGGTGCACCTAGAATTACAGCACCTCATGTACCGATCGGATCAAATGCAGGTGAACCAAACAACGTTCCGATGCAGATCGCAATCTTAAAAGAGTCTCTGGAATGGGTTCGTGATTGCCCGAGCTTCAACCAGACAAAGATTCTGCCATACGAATATCGTCATAACGTATAATAGAAATGCAAACAGGGAATGCAACAGGAGTAGTTGAAAACGACTTCTGCTGCATTCTCAATAAAAGAAATGAAGAGGCTGTCAGGAAACGATAGCCTCTTTGTCGCTATACAAAAATGTATGAAGGGAGGCACTTTTATGGGATTAGGACCAAGTATCAAGATGACAACATTACACCACTACAGATGTCCGGTAACAGCAGAACTTACGAAAGCAGAAGATCTGGAATATACGGGAATCATCGTAGACGGGGTATCGGAAGTATGTGATGACAAGATCTATACAGCAAAAAGAGTCGGAGATCTGGCACAGATCATGCGGGCGGACGGGGCAATTGTTGCAATCGACGGATGGGGCAATCATCACGTGGATTTTGTAAATGTGATCGAACAGCTCGGAATCCGTGGAATCCCAAGTGTAGGCCTTAGCTATATCGGGCAGCAGGGAAGACTGGTGTGTACGAATAATTATGTAGACTGTGTAGTAGACTTTAATAAAAATGCATCCGGTTATGAATCGTGTGTGGTAGGAGATAATAATCTGACGGAATATGATGCTATGAAAGCAGTGGTACTGCTTAAGAATAAGCTCAGAAAAGCCGGAAAATATGTGCCGGGAGATGAGAGTGCAGGAGCAGAGATGAGAACGCTCAGACGCCTTACAAGGAAAACATTCCAGATCAGGGAAGTAAAATTTGGCGATGCTACAAAGATCGAACAAGGGATTCTGACAATCCGTAAAGGGATGGAACAGTCCCTGATCATGCAGGAGTCCAGAATTAAGGACATGAAGGTTGAAATCCTGAAACCGGGAGAACGCGATATGTTCGTCAATTCGAATCTGGACTATTCTCCGATTGCATGTAAAGTGCGGGGAGAACTGGGAGAAGGCGTAACGCATCTGTTATCCGGTGTAACGGTCATGATCACCGGAGTGGAAGATAAAAGCGGTTTCCAGCCGTCTAATATTGGTTCATCGGAGGGAATCTTTCGTGACCAGGTTGTACTCGACCGTGCAGGAACACCGGCATCTTCGGATTATATTCTGCACATTGATGTTCTCTTTGAAGAAGGCGAAGGCAGAACAGCAGAAGGTATTATGGCGGTACACCGGGCGGCCGACTGGATCGTACAGGATATCCGGAAGGTACTGAAAGACCTTCAGAACATGCCATATACAAGAGAAGAATTCACAGATGTAGCAAAGCCTGGAAGATGCAAGATCATACAGGTGAAGATCGTATCCGGTCTTGGAAATATGTACGACACGGCAATGTTCCCATATGAACCTGGCGGATTCTTAGGAAGCCATAATATGATGGATTCCAAGAATGTGCCATATGTGATTACGCCGAATCAGGGAAGGGACGGGGCGATACATTCCCTGCTTTAAATG
Source organism: bacterium (assembly GCA_963595255.1). Taxonomy (GTDB): domain Bacteria; phylum Bacillota; class Clostridia; order Lachnospirales; family Lachnospiraceae; genus Dorea_A. The sequence continues at coordinate 85,408 of CAVBHX010000002.1, read as the reverse complement.
ATAAATAATTAACTTATGGATTTAATGTTGACTTAAAGGACATAACCTGTTATGCTAATTGCATAGTTGATAGATGAATTTGTGAGATGCCTATGTGCAAAATGCATAAATGAAATAAACCATATCATTCAGGAAAGATGTGAAGAATGAAGCAAAGATGCCATGCAGCATAGGAGCCGAAGGGGCATGCAGAAACTCTCAGGTAAAAGGGAACGAATTCGGACGACGCTCTGGAGAACAATAAGAATTGTACCGAAGAAGTAATCTTTCAGGTAAAAGGACAGAGGCAGACAAAAAACACTTTTGAGAAGAAAGTATTTTTTGCCTGCTTTTTTAGTGCCTAAAATGGGGAATGGGCACGAAAAGCAGGCAGATTCCGGAGGAGGTAAAAACAAATGAACAGAATCGAAGATGTAACAAATTACATCACAGAATGTGACAAAGAAGTTGGGGAAGCACTTGCATTAGAGCTTGGCAGACAGAGAAGAAATCTGGAGCTGATCGCATCTGAAAATATCGTAAGTCCGGCAGTGATGCTGGCAATGGGAACCGTACCGACCAATAAGTATGCAGAAGGTTATCCGGGAAAGAGATATTACGGTGGATGCGAAGATGTAGACATTCTGGAGAATCTGGCAATTGAAAGAGCAAAAGAATTATTCGGATGTGAGCATGTATGTGTACAGCCGCATTCCGGAGCCAATGCCAATACCGCAGTGTATCAGGCGCTTCTGGAACCAGGCGATACCGTTATGGGCCTGAACCTTGCACATGGCGGACACCTGACACATGGTTCACCGGTGAATTTATCCGGAATCTTATATCATTTCGTACCATATAATGTGAACGACGATGGATATCTGGATTATGACGAGATCCGTAAGATCGCACAGGAATGCAAGCCGAAGATGATCGTTGCAGGCGCATCCGCATATCCAAGAGAAATCCGGTTTGATATCTTTGAAGACATCGCAAAAGAAGTCGGCGCATATCTGTTCGTAGATATGGCACATATTGCAGGACTTGTGGCAGCTGGACTTCACCAGAGTCCGGTTCCATACGCAGACGTAGTAACTACAACGACACACAAGACACTCAGAGGCCCAAGAGGCGGTATGATCATGTGCAAAGAAAAATATGCAAAAGCGATCAACAAAGCCATTTTCCCTGGAACACAAGGTGGTCCGCTGATGCACATCATCGCAGCAAAAGCAATCTGTTTCGGAGAAGCTTTAAAACCGGAGTTCAAAGAGTATCAGGAACAGGTGATCAAGAATGCAAAAGCACTTGCACAGGCTATGATCGATGAGGGATTCAACCTGGTAAGCGGCGGAACAGACAACCATCTGATGTTAGTAGATCTGCAGAACATGAATATCACAGGAAAAGAACTGCAGAACAGACTGGACGAAGTCTATATTACAGTCAATAAGAACGCAGTGCCGAATGATCCGGCAAGCCCGTTCGTAACAAGTGGAATCCGTATCGGAACACCGGCAGTGACAACGAGAGGCCTGAAAGAAGAAGACATGAAGACCATCGCAAAACTGATCAAGATGACCGTTACAGACTTTGATACAAAAGCAGATGAGATCCGTGCAGCAGTAAATGAGATTTGTGGTAAATATCCACTTTATGTTTAACAGTTAGTAATGCAACGGATTCAAACTGGTATTGCACTAACACACAGAATGTCAAGGAGGGAAAGACAATGGAATTAAAGACTCCACTTTATGACGCACATGTAAAAGCCGGTGGAAAGATCGTAGAATTTGGGGGATATCTGCTTCCGGTACAGTATGGAACAGGTGTGATCAAAGAACATATGGCAGTACGTACACAGGCAGGACTTTTTGATGTCTCACATATGGGAGAGGTATTATGTGAAGGCAAAGATGCACTGGCAAATCTGAACCAGATCCTGACGAATGATTTTACCAACATGGTAGACGGACAGGCAAGATACAGCCCGATGTGTAATGAACACGGCGGAACGGTAGATGACCTGATCGTATATAAGAGATCCGATGAACACTATTTTATCGTAGTGAATGCGGCAAACAAAGACAAAGATTATCAGTGGATGTTACGTCATCAGTTCGGACAGGTAACATTCAAAGATGTATCTTCCGAGTATGCACAGCTTGCACTGCAGGGACCGAAAGCAATGGAGATCCTTAAGAAGCTGACTGCAGAAGAGAATATTCCGAAGAAATATTACCATGCAGTATTCGATACGGAAGTTGCCGGAATCTCATGTATCATTTCCAAGACAGGGTATACGGGAGAAGACGGCGTGGAACTGTATCTGGCAAGTGAGAAAGCAGAAGAGATGTGGGATACATTGTTAGAGGCAGGAAAAGAAGAAGGACTCGTTCCTTGCGGACTGGGAGCAAGAGATACACTCCGCATGGAAGCAGCGATGCCGTTATACGGACACGAGATGAACGATGACATCACTCCGCTGGAGACGGGACTTAAATTCGCAGTGAAGATGGCGAAGAATGATTTTATTGGGAAATCAGCTTTGGAGGAGAAGGGGACTCCATCCATCAAACGAATCGGTCTTAAGGTAACCGGAAGAGGAATCATCCGTGAACATCAGGATGTATACATAGGAGATAAGAAGATCGGACATACCACAAGCGGAACACATTGTCCGTATCTTGGATATCCGATCGCAATGGCACTGGTAGATGCTGATTCTGTAGAGATTGGAGATACGGTAGAAGCAGATGTACGTGGAAGAAGAGTGGCAGCAGAAGTGGTTGCGCTTCCATTTTATAAGAGAGAAAAGTAAAAGGAGAATAATATCATGATCTTAAAGGAAGAATTAAAATATTCAAAATCACACGAATGGGTAGCATTAGACGGAGATACAGCAGTTGTAGGACTGACAGATTACGCACAGTCAGAGCTTGGTGATCTGGTGTTCGTCAATCTTCCGGAAGTAGGAGATACTGTAGAAGCCGGAGAAGTATTCGGAGATGTAGAATCTGTAAAAGCAGTATCTGATGTGTATTCACCGGTAACAGGAGAAGTAACAGAGATCAACGAAGAACTCTTAGATTCACCGGAACTGATCAATGACGATGCTTATGAAGCATGGTTCATCAAAGTAAAAGATGTATCGGCAACAGAAGAACTCTTAACAGCAGACGGATACAAAGAATTTGTAGAAAGCGAACAGGAATAAATACGAAGTCATTGAAAGAGGCGGTGAAAAAGCGATGGGAAGCTATGTACCGAATACGTTAGAAGAACGGAAAAAAATGCTTCAGGAAATAGGCTATTCGTCCATCGAGGACTTATTCGCACATATTCCGGAAGAAGTAAAATTAAAAGGGGAACTGAATATTCCGAAAGGAAAGTCAGAGTTTGAAGTGCGGCGTGAGATGGAGCAGATCGCAGAGAAGAACCAGGTGTTCAAGACGATCTTCCGCGGAGCCGGAGCTTACAGACATTTTATCCCGGCAATGGTAAAAAATGTGACATCAAAAGAAAACCTGCTGACGGCATATACGCCATATCAGGCAGAGATCAGCCAGGGAATCTTACAGTCGATCTTCGAATATCAGACGATGATCTGTGACCTGACCGGAATGGATGTATCCAATGCATCTGTATATGACGGTGCAACTGCAGCGGCAGAAGGTGTTGCGATGTGTCAGGACAGAAAGAGACACAAAGCACTGATCTCAGGAACGGTTCCGCCATATGTACTGGAAGTGGTAGAGACTTACTGCTTCGGAAATGGAATGGAACTGGAAGTCATTCCGGAAAAAGACGGACTGACGGACAAAGAATATTTGAAAGAACATATCGATGCGCAGACAGCCTGTGTATATATCCAGCATCCGAACTATTACGGTAATCTGGAAGATGCAGAAGAGATTGGCAAGATTGCACATGAGGCAGGAGCCAAATATGTGATGGGCGTGAATCCGATTTCCCTTGGAGTGATCAAGACTCCGGCAGAATACGGGGCAGACGTGGCAGTCGGAGAAGGACAGCCGCTCGGACTTTCGCTTGGATTCGGCGGACCTTATCTGGGATTCATGGCAAGTAAGGAAGCAATGATGAGAAAGCTTCCGGGAAGAATTGTCGGTGAGACGGTCGATCATAACGGAAAGACCGGATACGTACTGACACTTCAGGCAAGAGAGCAGCATATCCGGAGAGAAAAAGCCTCCAGCAATATCTGTTCGAACCAGGCGCTCTGTGCACTGGCAGTCGGTGTCTATCTTGCAACGATGGGAAATGAAGGTGTCAGACAGGCAGCGATTCTGTCTATGTCTAAAGCACATTATTTTGCAGAGAAACTGGAAGAGATTGGTCTGACAGTTTGTAACCAGGCAGAGTTTTTCCATGAATTTGTCACCAGATCAGAAGTAGATTCGGATAAGATATTAAGAGCATTGGAAGAAGAAGGAATCCTTGGCGGATATCCGTTAGATGAGCATCATATTCTGTGGTGCTGCACCGAGGTCAATACAAAAGAAGAGATGGATCAGGCAGTCCATATCTTAAGGGAGGTGCAGGGATGTTAATATTTGAAAAAAGCAGACCGGGAAGAGGCTGTGACCTGTTACCGGCATCAGATGTAGAAATCTACTTACCGGAAGAAAAAGATAAAAGAGAACAGCCGCTTCACCTTCCGGAATTGTCTGAAGGTGAATTGAGCAGACACTATACAGAACTCGCAAAGAAATCACACGGCGTGAACGACGGGTTCTATCCACTTGGATCATGTACGATGAAGTATAATCCAAAGATCAATGAAGATATGGCGTCATTGCCTGGATTTACAGAAATCCATCCATTACAGCCGGAACATACCGTACAGGGATGTCTGGAAGTTATCGGAGAGATTGAAAATTCTCTGTGTGAGATCACGGGAATGGACCGTATGACATTACAGCCGGCAGCCGGAGCTCACGGGGAGTTTACAGGACTGCTTCTGATCAAGGCTTATCACGAAAGCAGATCAGACGAGAAGCGTACGAAGATTCTTGTACCGGATTCCGCACACGGAACGAACCCGGCAAGTGCAGCGATGGCCGGATATAAAGTAGTCAGCATTCCATCCGCACCGGACGGAGGCGTAGATATTGAGAAATTAAGAGAGGCAGCAGGAGATGATGTGGCAGGACTGATGCTTACCAATCCAAACACAGTCGGTCTCTTTGATAAGAATATTCTGGAGATTACGGATATCATTCATGAATGTGGCGGCCTCTGCTATTATGACGGGGCAAACTTAAATGCAGTCATGGGTACGGTACGTCCTGGAGATATGGGATTCGATGTCATCCATCTGAATCTTCATAAGACATTCTCCACACCACATGGCGGCGGAGGTCCGGGAAGCGGACCGGTCGGATGTAAAGAAATGTTATCTGACTTCTTACCATCATATCTGGTAGAAGGAGAAGAGACATTACATCTGGAAAAACCGGCAAACAGTATCGGTGAGATGAAGAGCTTCTACGGCAACTTCCTTGTAGTAGTAAAAGCTCTGACCTATATCAAGACGCTCGGAAGAGAGGGTATCCCGGAGGCAAGTCAGAATGCAGTACTGAATGCCAACTATATGATGAACAAATTAAAAGATCTGTATCCGATGGCATATGACGAGATTTGTATGCATGAATTCGTTATGAGTCTTGCAAATCTGAAGAAGAAGACAGGCATTTCGGCAATGGATATTGCAAAAGGACTTCTGGATGATGGTATTCACCCACCTACAATGTACTTCCCACTGATCGTGGATGAAGCGTTGATGGTAGAGCCGACCGAGACAGAATCGAAAGAGACGCTGGATGATGCGATCGCAGTATTCCGCAAGTTATACGAACTGGCAGAGACAGATCCTGAGAAATTACATCAGGCTCCGGTGACAACTCCGGTTACAAGACTGGATGAAGTCAATGCGGCAAGACATCCGCATCTGCGTTATGAGTTTTAACAGGATAAGAAATGTTAACAGGTTTCGTATCTGAGAATACCTGGAAGCGATAAACGGTTTTTGGGGAAAACCTGTGTTGGTAAAAATTGAAGAGAGGAACAGTTATGGTCACAAAGCTTACGTATATAGAAAGCGATCAGGTGAACCCATACAAGAATCTTGCAGTGGAGGAGTATTTACTCCTCCACTGTGAGGATAAAGAGTGTATTCTGTATCTCTGGCAGAATCAGAATACGGTTGTGATCGGGCGTAACCAGAACGCATGGAAAGAATGTAAAGTTACAAAATTAGAAGAAGAGAACGGACATCTTGCAAGAAGACTTTCCGGAGGCGGGGCAGTCTATCATGATCTGGGCAATCTGAACTTTACATTTCTGGTAAATAAGGATGAGTACAGTCTGGAAAAGCAGTTGCAGGTAATCATAAATGCAATGGGACGGCTGGGATTAAAGGCAGAAAAATCCGGAAGAAATGACATTCTGATCGATGGAAAGAAATTTTCCGGTAATGCATTTTACGAACAGGAAAAGCACTGCTATCACCACGGAACCATCATGGTAGATGTGAACATGGAAACACTGTCCAGATATCTGACCGTATCCAAAGATAAGTTAAAATCCAAAGGTGTGGATTCTGTGAAATCCAGAGTGACAAACCTGAAAGAATATCTTCCGGAACTGACGTTGGAAGAGTTAAAGAAAGCACTTCGTGAATCATTCGAGGAAGTCTATGGTCTGAAAGCAGAAGAAAAGAAGATGGAAGATCTGGATGCAGCCAAGATCGAAGAAAAGACTGCACATTTTTCATCATGGAAATGGCTGTATGGAAGAAAACTGGACTTCCAGTACGAACTGAGCCACAGATTTGCATGGGGAGGGCTTACATTACAGTTCCAGGTAGAAGCAGGAAAGATCAAAGATGTGGAAGTCTATTCCGATGCACTGAATATCGAGCTGGCGGAAGCGATTCCAAAGTTCTTAAAAGGAATCAAATACCGCAAAGAGACCATGTGTGTACAGCTTGGATTATTCTGGTCGAAGGATAAGACGATTGAGAATATGATGAATGATGTGATTGCGTGGATTCAGGAGTCAGAGTTATAAAGATGGAATAGAAAAACCTTGTAAAAATGCAGATTTTACAGGAGGAAAATGAAATGAGCGGAAAATATGATGTGATAGTAATCGGCGCCGGACCGGGTGGATATGTAGCTGCGATCAAAGCTGCAAAACTCGGACTTAAGACGGCCATTATAGAAGAACGAAGAGCAGGCGGAACCTGCCTGAACCGTGGATGTATCCCGGCAAAAGCAATGATCCATGCGTCTTCGTTATACAGAGAGATGAAAGAAGCAGAACGATTTGGAGTATCGGCTTCAGATGTGACATATGACTACGGAAAGATCGTTGCCTATAAAGAAGAGACAACGGACAAACTGGTACAGGGTGTCGAGCAGCTTCTGAAGGCAAATGGCGTAGATGTGTATGAAGGAAAAGGTACGCTTCTGGAAGAGAAAAAGGTGCGGATTCAGAAGAAAGTTGAAGATGAGGAAGATTCAACAATAGCAGAAAGTACAGCGGATGATACGGTGGATGATATGGTGATAGAAGGAGAAAATATTATCCTTGCCAGCGGTTCAAAACCACTGATACTGCCAATCCCGGGAATGGACAATGAAAGAGTCTTGACCAGTGATGCACTTTTTGCGATGAAAGAAGCTCCAAAGAGTCTGATCATCATAGGAGGCGGCGTGATCAGTGTGGAATTCGCTACTGTATATGCGAATCTCGGATGCAAGATTACGATCTTGGAAGCAATGCCAAAGTTAGTGCCGAACATGGATAAAGAGATCAGCCAGAACCTTAAGATGATCCTGAAAAAAAGAGGCATTGATATCCATACTTCTGCGGCAGTACAGGGCGTAACAGTTGAAGGAGAGAACTGTACCTGTCACTATATAGAGAAAGAAAAGGAACAGGAAGTAACAGCAGAGTATGTGCTGTGTGCAGTGGGACGCTGTCCGAATACAGATGGCCTGTTCGGAGAAAATGTAAAACCGGATATGGAACGCGGGCGTGTGCTGGTGAACGAAAACTTTGAATCCAGTATCCCGGGAGTCTATGCAATCGGTGATCTGATCTTTGGTGCACAGCTTGCACACGCAGCAAGCGCGCAGGGAATGGTTGTAGCCGAAAAGCTTGCCGGAAAAGAACCGTCCATAGATCTGAGTATTGTTCCGGGATGTGTCTATACAGATCCGGAGATTGCTTCTGCCGGAATGACAGAAGACCAGGCAAAAGAAAATGGAATTGCCGTAAAATGTGGTAAGTTCATTATGAGCGCAAATGGGAAATCTATCATTACACAGGAAGAGCGCGGCTTTATCAAAGTCGTAGCTGAAGAAGCAACCGGAAGGATCCTGGGAGCACAGATGATGTGCGTCAGAGCAACTGATATGATCGGAGAATTTGTGACAGCGATCACGAATGGACTGACTGTAAAGCAGATGCTGAAAGGAATGCGGTCACATCCGACTTATAATGAGGGAATCGGAGAAGCACTCGAGGAACTTGAGGGCGGTGCGGTGCATGTGGTGCCGAGGAAGAAGAAGTAAATTGCTATTTAGTTGATTAACGGAGTTGGCCTCTCGATCCTTGAAGAACACCGTATAGGACACTTCTTGTTCAGGTTCCATGAGGAAGAAACACTAAGAGCGTGGAAATTTACTAAGAACAAACTCAAATTACGAGAACTCACCCCATCCGGAGTTCAGACAACTCGTAATTTGAGTTTAACGTAAATTTTCACGCTCTAAGTATTTCTAACCTCATTCTACATTCACTAGAAGTGTCCTATACGGTGTTCTTCAAGTCGTGACTGGCTGCAGAAGTTAATCAATTTAATAGCGGAGGCGGTAACAGAGTGAAATCCACTACTGTACAAAAAATAGCGATAAGCATTGTAAATCCACGGCTTTTCTAAGTTTTTCATGGATATTTTTTCATAACCTTCCGGTATCACAAAGGTTACGCTCCCGCCATTTAATTCTTCAGACATTCGATACACACGGAATAAAGGTTAGAAACTCGTTCCAGTGAATGTGACGAGGTGTTGGAATATCTTAAGGTGTAAAATTATGCGTTGGGGCTCTAAAATTTGCCTGTTTGAGCCGAATGGCGAGTTGCAAATTTTAGAGCCCCGTTTTTAGCATAATTTTATGCCTTTAGATATTCCCACCGATGGAACCTGAACAGGAACGAGTTTCTAACCTTTATTCCGGTCCGGGTAGCCAGTCTGATGAATTAAATAAAAAGTTTCCCGAAAAGTAATCAATAGTAATAAGACAAGAATGCTTTAGGCATGAATTATTATTGCAAAATGAAACACGTAAATTTATAATGAAAGAAAGAGTAAACAGACGTAATAACCCGTGCAAACTGGACTGCAATGATGGAGGTAAAAGCATCAAAGATAAAAATGCAATTTCCAAGATCTTAAAAGTCCCGGTGGATGTTGTTGAACGGGTATTACAGGATGAAAAAGAAGAAAAATAATACACAACTTATGGTGTAAGAATAAAAGATTAAGTAAAAACATTGGGAGGACGTTAGAGATGGCGGCATCAAAGGAAGAATTATTGGAGAAACTTTCAGAATGTGTTCTGGAAATGGAAGATGAAGAGGTCGCTGATGTGGCGAAAGAATACATCGAAGCAGGATATCCGGCACTGGATGGAATCATGGAAGGGCTGGTAGACGGTATGAATAAGGCCAGCGAGTTGTTTGAGGAAGAAGAATATTTTGTGACAGACATTCTGCTGTGTTCCGATGCGATGTATGCCGGACTGGAGGTATTGAGACCATATCTGCCGGATGAAGAGGAACAGGCAGCAAAACCAGTTGCAGTTATCGGTGTGGTAGAAGGGGATACGCATGATATCGGGAAGAATCTGGTTAAGATCATGATGGAGACTGCCGGATTTGAGATGCATGATCTTGGGAGGGATGTGCCTGCAGAAGAATTTGTGAATCAGGCAGAAGCATTAAAAGCCCAATTGGTGTGCATTTCTACATTGATGACTACCACAATGGGAAATATGGAAGATATTATCGGGCTTCTGAAAGAAAGAGGTATCAGAGAGAACGTAAAAGTCATGGTCGGCGGCAGTCCGGTATCGAAGAAATATGCGGATGATATCGGAGCAGACGGATATTCGGTGAATGCAGTAGAGGCAGTCAGAGTCGCAAAAGAATTGCTGGATATTGCATAGCCTGCTATGAAAATAAAACGATTAATTGATGAAAAGCATAAAATTATTCAGACGAACAGAGAAGAGATCAGAAGAGAAACTATCAGATAGGAAAAAGAGTAATCAATGAATGAAAAAGAAAGACTGAAAAAAGCACTGCACCACGAAACGACGGACCGTCCGCCGTGCATCTGCCCGGGTGGAATGATGAACATGATCACAACAGATCTGATGGACAGGTCAGGGATCACATGGCCGGAAGCACATCTGAATGCAGAGATGATGGCAGATCTTGCTCAGGCCAATTATGAAAATGGATGTTTTGAAAATGTGGGGGTGCCATTCTGCATGACGATTGAGGCAGAATCCATGGGGGCAAAGGTCACGATGGGAGACCGGGTGCATGAGCCGCATGTAACAGAATATGCACTGCATTCGGTGTCAGAATGGGAAAAAATAAGACCAATGGATATGAATTCCGGAAGGGCCAAGGTGGTACTGGATGCAATCCGCATTTTGAAATTGAGAAATCTGGATGTACCGATTATCGGAAATATTACAGGACCGGTCAGTACGGCGAGTTCTGTGATGGAGCCGGTGGTATTCTACAAAGAATTACGTAAGAAGAAAGAAGACGCACATAAATATATGGAACTGGTATCGGATGAGATCATTCGTTTCGCCAGAGCACAGATTGATGCGGGAGCGGATATCATAGCGATTTCGGATCCGAGCGGAACAGGAGAGATACTTGGACCGAAGTTATTTGAGGAATATGCGGTGCGTTATATTAACCGCATTATCGATCATCTGCAAAAGGAAAAGATGGGCGTGATCGTACACATTTGTGGACAGATGAAAAATGTATACGCACAGGCAGAAATGATCCATTCGGATGTCTTGAGTTTTGATTCCTGCGTGGCAATGAGTGATACGAAAAAGCATTTGAAAAAGCATGTATTGATGGGAAATGTCAGTACATGGACACTGGAATTTGGAAAGCCGGAGAAAGTAGAACAGTTGGCTGCGAAATGCTGGAGAGACGGATCAGGAATTATTTCGCCTGCGTGCGGACTGGGAACAAAGTCACCGCTTGTCAATATTCAATCGATAAGAACAGGAATTCAAAAAGCAGCACTGAAAAATCAGACTGAGTCATTAAATATTTAGAACCGGAAGAAATGAAAGAGATGAAGAAAACAGAAAAAAGAGAAAGCCTGTTAGAACAATTACTTGCAGAAGGGAGATATGTAGAAAATCCCTGTAACGGGAAGGGAATCTGCGGAAAATGTAAAGTAAAGATTCTAAACGGTGATGCGGGGAAAATCACAGAGACTGAAAAACATTTTCTAAGCACAGAAGAATTGGAACAGGGAATCCGGCTTGCATGTATGGTAGTTCCAGAAGAAAAAATGGAAGTGGAGATTTTGCAGAAAGACCGGAAGACAGAGGTACTTTCCGAAGGTTATGTCCCGGAATTTGACATTGACACAGACATAGAAAAATGTGTGGTAAATCTTCGGAAACCATCACTGAAAGATCAGACATCACTGGAATACCAGCTCCTGGAGCAGTTAAGGAATGTGAAAATTCCGGTTACCGTATTGCAGAAAGTGGAATTACAGGAAGGAATTTATACAGCGGTCATCTGGAAAAATGAAATACTTAACAGACCAGAAAAAGTAAGCGAAAAAGAATTGTTAGACCTGGAAATGGGGGATCAGACCGGACATTTGTATGGAGCGGCAATTGATATCGGAACGACGACGGTTGTAGTGTCGGTAATCGATATGATGACGGGAAAGGAACTGGGAACTGCTTCGAATGTAAATGCCCAGAAAGTATTTGGTCTGGATGTCCTGACAAGAATCAGTTATGAGAACGAACATCCGGAAAATGGAAAAGAAGAATTACAAAAAGCAATTGTAGATTCTATCAACGAAATGTTAGAAGAAGCCTGCCGAAAGGCTGGAACAATAAGGAATGCTAGAATCCGGAAAAGTGATATCTACGAGATTACAGTGGCGGCAAACTGCACGATGATGCATATGCTTCTGGGGGTGTCAGCCAGATCCATTGGAAGATCACCGTATGCTCCGGTATTTGTAAAGGCAAAGAATCTGCGTGCGTCAGAAATCGGCATTCAGGCAGGAGAAGGGGCGAGACTTTATTGTCTGCCATCGGTATCGTCTTATATTGGTGCGGATATTGTTGCGGGAGCATATGTCTGTGAACTTCGCAAGAAACAGGAGAATGTATTGTTTATCGATATTGGAACGAATGGAGAAATCGTATTCTCGGATCATGGAAGACTGCTCAGTTGTTCCTGTGCGGCAGGACCGGCATTGGAAGGAATGAATATCAGTTCCGGCATGCGTGCGGCGGATGGAGCAATTGAAGATGTGAAGATCACAGAACAGGGAATAAAACTGCAGGTGATTGGGCAGGAAGAACCGGAAGGCATCTGCGGCAGTGGAATTCTTGCAGTAGTAAAAGAGCTTAGAAGGACCGGACTGATCCGGAAAGACGGAGCGTTCATAAAACTGAAAGATATCAGTGAAGAAGATTATCGTTATCCGATGCTGGAATTAGATGGCAGAAAACGAAAATTCAAGATGACGGAAAAGCTTAGAATCACACAAGGCGATGTCCGTCAGGTCCAATTGGCCAAAGGTGCGATTCTGTCGGGATTCTATGCATTGTTGAAAAAGGCAGGAAAGACAATGGAAGATCTGGATCAGGTAATGATCGCCGGTCAGTTTGGTGCACATCTTCCGGCAGAAAGCCTGATCGGAACCGGAATCCTGCCAAAAGAAGTAAAAGACAAACTGGTCTATGTAGGTAACTCTTCCAAAACAGGAGCATATCTTGCATTAATGTCCGGCAAAGCGAAAAAAAAGATGGAAGAACTGGCACATCACATGGAATACATGGAGCTGGGAGCAACGGAAGGGTACGGGCGCTTGTTCGCAGACTGCCTGATGTTCCCGGATGAAGCTGAAATTATAGAATGACAGGTATTCGGAATAGTTGAATAGGAGAAATACCGTGTATTTGGAATATCCGGATAGATAGGATGAGAGTGTAAAAATGATTCAGGATTTTAAATGTACATATGGAAATTCCGCAGGTATCCGTGAAGAGGTAACAAACCGGACACATCTGACATTTCCTGATGCATATAAGCATGCGGAAACGATGGCAGAACTGGCGCAAGTACTTAAGGAATGTGATAAGGCGCCATTCTGTGAACTTCCGTTTTGCCATACAGTTGAAGCAGAGGCAATGGGAGGAATCATCAATTACGGAAATGAAAAGACCGGTCCGAGAGCAAAGGAATACCTGTGTACAGAAATAGAAGAAATATTAGACCTTCCGGAAATTGATTTTGAAAAAGGACGGATACAGGAAGTGTTACAGGCATGCAGGATATTGCATGAGAAAGGTGAACATATCGTATTTGATGTGTCGGGACCGCTGACGATATTAAATGTATTGATCGATCCCAGATATGTATTCAAAGGAATGCGGAAAAAGCCGGAACTTATGGCGCAGATATTTGCAAAATTAGGAAAAGAGATACTTGCCTATATGAAACTTGCGAAAGAACATGGAGCCGATCTTATAAGTTATGCAGATTCTTTCGGCGGGGTTAATATTCTGGGACCGAAGATGGCAGAACAGATGGTGGATCTTTTTACATATGATTTTGTAAAACAGGCGGAAAAACTGGCAGATGGGCACACGATGATTCTGCTCTGTCCGAAAACGACGTTTGCGCTTCTTGGGACGGGAAAAGCAGAGTTGCTTGACCGCCGGATCAATAAAGATACTATTCTGGAAGAAGATACGTCTCCGGAGGGGGATATGTTAAGTTATGCGGAAGCATGTATCCGGATGAAGGGGGAAATACGTCTTGCAGGACAGATGTGTATAAAAAATCTGGATTACAGGATAAAGAATGGAAGCATGAAGGAAGTACATATACTATAAGCGTGATAGATAGAGGACCTGCAATTTCCCGGATTGCCAATGGTAGTTCTTTACGGATGCCGGAATAATGGGCAGATACTCTGTATAAAAATAATCAGCTTATGAGTGAAAAAATAGTTTTTACTCACAAGCTGATTTTACTTTAATTCAAAACTTTTGAATCTGAGTTTCTCGGATTTCTATTCCCAGTTTGAAGGCTGAACCGGATATTTCGCACATTTTCTTGCTGCACGCATATAAGCGTCGATATTTTCAAGAGAAGCTGTGACAGGAATATCACATCCCGGTGCAATCGTGAATCCGCGTGGGTTGTCCCAGCATTTGCGGAAGCAGTCGATAACAGCCTGCTCGATACTTTCCGGAGTACCGTTTAAGATTTCCATAGGGGATACATTTCCCATAATAGAAAGTTTATCGCCGACCGTTTCTTTTGCGTAAGCGATATCAACGGAACTGTCGATACTGATTCCACGGATACCCATCTCCGGGAAGGTCTCTAACAGCTTGGTAGTGTCGCCGCAGATGTGGAATCCGGAACCACGGCTGCCCCATTCTTTCCATTTGTCCATAACTTTTACATAGTATGGAATGACAAATTCACGGAACTGTTTTGGTGATAACAGAGAAGCAGTAGGTTCGGCAAGTCCGATACCGACTTTATTTTCAACGAATTTGCGACCGACTTCGATTGTTGCATCAGCTGCAAAATCAAGCAGTTTGTGAAGATTCTCTTTGTCTTTACGCATTGCTCTTAAGACTTTTTCTGTACCGGCAAGGTTTGCTGCCGTTGTAAAAGGTCCCATCAGTCCGACTCCGGTGAAAATCTCATCATTCAGTTCATCCTGGATATAGCGGACGGCGTCAAAAGCAACCTGGGCATTATGGTCATTTTCAAAACGAAGCTTTTCAAGGTCTAACTGGTCAACATCCCCAATGTTTTCCAGAACAGATTCCTTGATGATCGGAATTCCGAATGCATCGTAAGTAGATGCAGCTCCGAACGCAACCGGAATACCATCAATACGGTAATTAACACTTAAGCCGTCCTGACCAAAGCGTTTGTAACTTTCAATGAGCCAGTGGGCACGGGATTTCGCCTCTACGAAAGCTTCCTGATAAGATGCCCCGAAGTTCATTCCGATATATGGAGAAAAAAGCTTGATAGGCATACGGTCAACGGGTTTCCCTGCAAAGAGGGCGAAAGCACGCTCCTTTGGCGTCATTTGATCATCTTTGTGCATAATAAGTACGCTCCTTTTATTGTAGTATGCATGAAGAAAATGCCAGTGGCAGATTCTTAGCACTGTGATAATATTACTATATCGTAAATGAAAGAAAATGTCAGAGAAAGCTGGAATTATCTTATTGAAAATATTTATAAATAATATGCGATATAAATAAAATTAATAAATGAAAATAGCATAGATGATATTGAACAAGGCTGGGAAGCGGGTATAATAAAAGACAGAAAAATTTGATGAAAATTTTATCCGGGAGGAAACATGAGATTAGAAAAACACAGACAAGACCAGATGACACCGGTGGAACGGATTGCGGCGGCAGAAGAAGGAAAAATGGTGGATCGTGTGATCACGATTCCGTTTATGGGAGAATTAAAATGTTATTTAAGCGGCATCCGTATCCGGGATTTCTGGTTTGATGCAGAAAAGATTGCACAGGCGGAGAGAATCGCATTTAACAGATGGGGATATGACAGGATCGTTCTCGGGCCGAATACAAGGGGAATCGTGGAAGCTCTGGGAGGGACGTTCGTTTATCCGGAGGATGGGATCCCATATATAGAGAGTCCGCATATTACAGATTATGACATCTTAGACCGTATGGAACCGGTCAATGCCAAAAAGAATGACAGGATACAGGTGTTCGCACAGGCGGCAGATATACTGAGTAAAGAAGCAGAGAATCTTGTGCCGCTAGAAGCAAGTATCGGGGGTCCGTTTACAATCGCTTCGAATCTGAGAGGTGTGGAATATCTGCTCAGAGACTGCAGGAAGAAGCCGGAAGCGGTGCACAGACTTCTGGAAATGATCACGCAGACGCAGATGAGCTGTATTGAGATGGCAGCAGAATATGGAATGGGGATCGCAATGGCAGATCCGGTTGCAAATCCGGCTTTGATCGGACCAAAGATGTATGAGGAATTTGTCTTTCCGTATACAAAGCGGCTGACAGACTATACCGTGAAAAAGACTGGAAAGAAAGTATCACTTCATATGTGCGGCAATACATACAGCATATGGAAATATCTTGTACAGTATGAACTGAACGAACTGAGTCTGGATAATATTATTGATCTGCAGCGGGCAGTAGATGAAATAGGAAATCAGATTCCGATCGCAGGAAATGTAGATCCAGTGCAGATCGTAATGAATGGAACAAAAGAAGAAATTGATCAGGCAGTTGCAGCATGTATACAGACCGGAGAAAAAGCAAAACAGGGATATCACCTGGCAACAGGATGTGATATTCCGGAAAGGACGGATCCGGGACAGATAGACTGGTTTATGGAAGCAGTCAGACATTACGGTACGGATCATGTGAACAGATAGAAAAGAGACAGGAAAGAGACGGAAAAGAGATTATGATGAATATACAGGAACTGGAAAAAAGAATCAAACTGCCGGAAGCGGCAGGAAAGACGGCAGAACAGATACAGATTACAGACGCAGAGTATCAGGAGCAAAAACAGATCTTCGACAGAAATCTGGAAGAATTTATTGATGAATGGAAGAACAGAGAGAATAAATATGAATGGGCATTGAAGTTCTATCTGATGTTATCCTGTGAAACATATGAAGTTTACAAAGAAAAAGGAATTGCCGATGAAATCTTTGACGGGACATTTTATGATATCACTATCTGGTGTGAAGAGTGTTATCGTAAATATCAGGTATACGGACTGGAAGAAATCGGATGGATCACACAGTCCGTAAAAATGAATCTTTTCCGATTGGGAAGATTACAATTTGAACCATATGTGCTGGAGAAAGACCTGCAATGTAAGTCGGGGATATTAAAGCATGGAACGAAAGTTCTCAATGTACATATCCCGGCCGGAGAACCGCTGGATCATGAAAAATGCCTGGAGTCATTTAAGATGGCGGAACACTTTTTTGCGGATGATGGCAAAATGCATATCTATATGTGTGATTCATGGCTGTTATCCCCGAGGCTGAAAGAAGTGCTGGGAGAAGAAAGTAATATTTTGAAATTCCAGAATATGTTTGAGATTGTGAGGATATATGAAACATATCCACAGGCAGAACAAAGAGTTTTTCTGGATGTAAAAGAGGACAAGAAGCAGTATCCGGAAAATACCAGTTTGAGAAAAAAATTGAAGCAGTATCTGATGGAAGGAAAGAATCCGGGAATAGGTATTGGAATTATAGGAAATATCAATATATTTATATAATTTATAAATATAATCAATTTGAGAGTGTCGAAAGACTTGGTTATAATAAGAAATGGATTATGAAAAATGATTGGGACATTTGTAAAAAAGGAAAAGGAGAACATTATGAAAAAGAAACTCATCAGCGCACTTTTATGTGTTGCAATGACTGCATCACTTGTAGTAGGATGCGGATCAAAATCAGATGATAAGAAAGAATCATCCGATGGAAAAACTACCCTTACTTTCTGGTGTCATGACAACGAACCATGGGTAAAATCTTACAAGAAAGTAGCAGAAAAATTCGAAAAAGAAAATCCGGATTACAAAGTTGTTGTAAAAGATTATCCGTACAAAGTTTACAATGACAAGATCCAGACAGCTCTGACTTCAAAGACTGCAGGACCGGACATTATTGCAGTATGGGGAGGAAATGCACCTGCATTTATCGAATCAGATTCCCTCTCAGAAGTACCGGAGAGCCTGACAAAAGAGCTGGATGAAGATTATCTTGCACCAACGACAGGAATTTACAAAAAAGAAGGAACTTATTATGGTGTTCCGATGGAATTCAACCTGGAATACGGCGGAATGATCGTTAACAAAAAGTTATTTGACAAAGCCGGAATTTCTTATCCAAAGACATGGGATGAACTGAGAAGTGTATCAAAACAGGTATCTAAGATGAATGGTGATGTATCAGAGATGAAAGGTTTCGAGATGATCGATACAGATGCTCTGATCTGTAACTACCTTGCAATGATCCTTCAGCAGGGCGGACAGTATCTGGAAGATGATGATTCCATCAATTTTGCAACTCCGGAAGGAATCAAAGCAATGAATGAGATCGTAAGCATGGTAAAAGACGGAGAATGCGACCTTGAAAATCTGACAGCCGGTGAATATTGCTATAATGATGTATACAAAGATAAAGGATATATGTCATCCGTAGGATCATGGGCAATCGGAGAAGGAACAGATACTTATAACCTTACATATGGTAAAGATTTTGAATATGTGCAGGTTCCTCAGTATGGCGAGAAGATGGCATTTGCATCAGAGACCGGATGGGGATTAATGGTTCCGAAGAACAGTGCTAACCAGGATATGGCTTGGAAATTCATTGAATTCTTCAGTGATCCGGACAATCTGGTAGAACACAATATTGCATGTAATCAGCTTCCACCAAGAAAATCTCTGTTAGACAGCGAAAAATACAAAGAAGCAATGCCGAATATCGCATTCCTTCTGGATATCCTGCCGGACGGACAGTGGATGGGACCATACAACACTTCTGACATGAGAGATATCTTTAATGAAATGTTTATTGACCTTTGCCAGTCTGACAAACCAGATGTAGAAGGTGCATTAAAAGAAGCATCTCAGAAGATTACAGAAAAATGTAAGATCAGCTATTCTATGGAATAGATAAGTGCATGGCAGAGAATACCGCACAGGGTTCTCTGCCATTTTTGACAAAAGGGAAAATCAATGAAGAATAATCGTTTTGTGGCTTGTGTATTGATACCAAGCGTTATATTTTTACTTATATTTGCAGTGTTTCCGGTAGTTTACGGACTGGGAATATCATTTTATGATTATAATCCAACGAGTTCTTATAATGAATTCCTTGGACTGGAAAATTACAAAAGGCTGCTTACAGATGAAGTATTCTGGATGGCAGTAAAAAATACGATCATATTTTGTGTAGTGGCGGTTTCGGCGAATATTGTGATCACATTATTCCTTGCCAAAATTATTTCTGTTCTGCCGTCGAAAGGTATGAAAACTTTCTTCCGTACGATACTTTTTATTCCATGTATTGCACCAATGGTTGGAACTTCGATGGTGTGGAAATATGGAATGGTCGGAACGGACGGGGGATTACTGAACCGTATCCTGGGACTTGTGGGGATGCCGCCGAGAAACTGGTTCCTGACAACCTGGCAGCTGCTTGCAATTATAATCGTATATACATTGTGGGCAGATATCGGATATAATGTTGTACTGTTCACAGCAGGAATCGAAGGTGTACCGAAGGAATTTGATGAGGCAGCAGCAATTGACGGCGCCGGGCCGGTCCGGAGATTTATATCTATAAAATTACCATTGATGAGCCGTACATTTGCATTCGTGGCAATTATGACAATGGCTAACTATTTTCAGATGTTTGCACAGTTTCAGATATTTGCGCCGGACGGAGGCCGCAGTAACTCGGCAATGGTTCTGACAAATTACATTTATAAAACGAGTTTCAGCAGTTATGATATGGGGTATGCTTCTGCCGTGGCGGCGGCCCTGTTTGTGATCGTATTTATTGTAGCGATGATTCAGAATAAAATGATGCATGCGGATTGGAGTTATGAATAATGAAAAAGAAGAAAAATGTATATAAAAAACACCATATAGTGATCATTGCATTTCTTACAATTTTTTCGATCATCATGATGTATCCGATGGCATGGATGTTGATGACATCATTTAAAAGCAATGCAGATATCCAGATAAATAAGACAAAGTTTTTTCCGGAAAAATGGACGTTAGAAGGATATCGGACAGCATTTGAAAAAGCACCGATCGCGCAGTGGTTTATTAACAGTATCCTGGTGGTGGTGATCGTTACGGCAGCTGTGATCATTACCAGTACATTGATCGGGTATATTTTTGCGAAATATGAATTCAGAGGGAAAAAGGTATTATTCGTATTACTTCTGGCGACGATGATGGTACCGCCGCAGGTAACAATGATCCCGCGTTATCTGATGATTCAGGAGATGCATTTATTCAATACACTTGGGGCGTTGATCGTTCCGGGACTGGTCAGTGCATTTTCTATCTATATGGCAAGGCAGTTCATTGCGGATGTGCCGGATAGTCTGTGTGAGGCAGCAAAAATAGACGGTGCCGGACCGTTCAGGATTTACTGGAGCGTGATCCTTCCAAATATAAAACCGGCTATCGGTTCAATCGGAATATTCACAGCAATGATGAACTGGAACGACTACCTGAATCCATTGCTGATGTTAAATGATATGGAGAAAATGACATTGCCGTTGGGTCTGGTAATCTTTGATACGCAGAGAGTAGCGGATATGTCGGCAACGATGGCGGCCGCATCTATGATGATGATGCCGATGATCATTATATTTATTATTTTCCAGAAGCAGTTTGTAAAAGGAATGACAATGAGTGGTATAAAGTAATAGGAATTACATAGAAAAAAATTATAAATAACAATATGTATAGAAAATAGCAATTGTGTATCGGAAGGAATAATGATAAAATTCTAACAGATGTCGAATTTAGTCGACGCAGAAAGGGAGAAAAGGAATTATGAAAAAGAAATTGGTGAGTGTATTGCTGGTTGCGGCAATGGCTGTAACAATGGCAGCCGGCTGTGGAAGCAAAGAAGAAAAGTCTTCTGATAAAGGAGAAAAAACATTAAAAGTATGGGTTCCACCGCTTGATGATGCAACAGAAAAGAACTGGGGAGGACTTTTAAAAGACTGGGAAAAAGAAAATGACTGTAAAGTTAAATTAACAGTTATTCCATGGGAATCATATGAAGAAACATATACTACAGCAATGAACTCTGGGGAAGGTCCGGATGTTGGATATATGTATAATGAAATGTTCCCGACATATATTGATGCCGGTGCAGTTACAGATATGTCTGATTATGTGACCAAAGATGATAAGAAAGAATATAAATATCTTTCTAATGGATACATGATGGATGGACAGTACGGATGGCCGCTGGTTACAGGAGTTCCATTTGTTCTTTATTATAACGAGGATATTTTAAATGAACTTGGCGAGAAAGTTCCTGAAACATGGGATGATTTTGCAAGAATTTGTAAGGAAGCTACAAAGGATACAGATGGAGACGGTAAAGTTGACCAGTATGGTTTTGCATGTGGCTTAAATACAAGTGATATTGGAGCTACACAGATTTTAAATGCATATTACTATAGTGCATTGTGGCAGAATGGCGGACAGATTTACGATGATGATTTGAAATCGGTAACTTTTGCAAATGAAGAAGGAAAAGAAGCCATGACATGGTTAAAAGACCTGACACAGTATATGAATACAGATTACATGTCACAGTCATGGTCAGATGCATTTGCTAATGTGTTCGGAGCTGGAAAAGCAGCATTTGGAATTACACGTTCTTCTCAGACAGATGAAACTTCGTTTAAGAAGACATATCCAGACCTTAATTGGGATTTTGTAACTTCATTGGAACAGAAAGAATATGGAACATTTGGTGCGACAGATTGTCTTACATTGATGTCAGCGACGGAAGACAAAGACCTTGCAATGAATTTTATTAAATATGTAACGGGTTCTGAATTCATGACAAAGTATCATAAAGAGTGCCCGGGGGCAGCATTGACAGAAAGCGAACCATATGTAGGTGATGCTAAAATGGAAAAAATCTATACGACAGATAAAGATAAATGGCATGGTTTACAGGTTGGTCCTTGTGGAGCAGAAATCCTGAATCAGCTTGCTGCAGATTTCCAGGGAATTATGAGTGGTGAAACGTCTGTAGAGGATGGATTGAAAGAAGCTGAAACATTTGCAAATAAGACTTTGAAAGATTATTGGCAGGATAAAGAATAATAAATAAGTGAAAAATGCTCACAATTGTGGGCATTTTTTTCTGAGGAGGAAACAATATGAGAAATGGTACTTCTAAATTAAAAAAAATCGTCCCCTATCTTTATGTAACGCCGATTTCCCTGATATTATTTGTTTTTGTGATAGGATCCGTTGTGATTTCTATTGCGTTGGGATTTACAAAATATAATATTATTGTAGAGCCTGTTTTTCAAGGAATGGAAAATTACCGCCGGTTGATGGAAGATGTTAAATTTATGAAAGCGGTAAAAAATACATTCAAATTAGCAATTATGATTGTACCATTTCAGGTTATAATTTCTCTTTTGGTGTCAATCATTATTCATGAAAATCGTAAACGGTTTCTGGGGAAATTGACAAACATGATTGTTTTTATACCGGTATTGTGTTCGAATGCCGTGGTAGGAGTTGTATGGCGGGAACTTTTGAATGGAAAAGTTCCGGTTGTAGAATGGTTTTTTGGACTTTTTGGAATGGATCCGGCAATGTTTTTGGGAAATGCAAAAACAGCATTGATTGTTGTGGCAATGGTTGCTGTATGGAAGATGGTAGGATATTATGTGGTTATATTTTCATCGGGGTTATTAAGCATTCCTGAAAGCTGTTATGAGGCTGCGAAAGTTGATGGGGCAGGAAGTACGAAGAGATTTTTGAAAATTACACTTCCGCTTTTGAAACCGACGATTATCATGGTGTTGTTTCTGTCTATTGCAGGTGGATTACAGTGTTTCGACCTGATTTTTAATCTGACAGGAGGAGGACCTAACAATGCCTCAACAACGCTGGTTGTATATGCTTATCAGTTGTGTTTTAGTTCTGGAAAAGCAGGATATGCAATGGCTGTATCAAATATATTGTTTATAGTAGTACTTGTCGTTGCATTGTGGCAGAGAAAATTAATGAGTAGACAGGCTTCGGAGATTTAAGGGGGGAGAACTATGAAAATCAACAAATATATAAAAAGAGGATTAGCAGATTTAATATTGTGTTTGATTATTATTTTAAGTATTTTCCCGTTTATTTATATGTTTATCATGTCTTTTAAATCTACGACAAATGCGGCGGATATTAGTATTTCAATTAGTAAATTATCATTGTTTCAGTATCGAAAAATATTTGCACTGGAAAATTTTGGAAAATACATCTTTAATAGTGTTTTTGTTGCTGTCGCAGGAGTGGTGTTAACAGTAATTGTATGTTCACTTGCCGGATATGCATTTGCAAAATTAAATTTTAAAGGAAATGATAAAATATTTTTGATAATGGTATTAACTTTAATGGTTCCATCAGAAGTAATCGTCGCACCTTTGTTTTTAATTGTAAAACATATGAATATGCTGAATACATATTGGGCATTGATTCTGCCATTACCAACAGCGTTTGGTGTGTTTATTATGAGACAGGCGATTCTGGGTGTGCCAAAAGATTTGATGGATGCAGCGAAAATTGACGGATGCAGTGATATTAAAATATTTTTTAAAGTAATATTGCCATTAGTTGAACCTGCAATATTAACGTTGGCAATATTTACTTTTTTAGGTGCATGGAATAACTTTTTATGGCCTATGGTGTCGTGTAACAGACCGGAGATGAAGACGTTGCCACTGGCATTGGGAATGATGAAAACACAGTATAATACAGATGTTGGTCTTACAATGGCCTGTGCAGTAATTAATTTCCTGCCGCCATTTATATTCTATTTGTTTATGCAAAGGAAATTTAAAGAAGGTATTACATTAAGTGGAATGAAAGGGTAGTAGTTATGTTTGAACAGAAGAAAATAACATACAGGATGAAACTTTTAAGCTCTTTGGCAAAGGTATTTCAGGATGAAGAACCGGTATACCAGATGGAATGCCAGACATTAAGTGCTCTTTGGGGTGAAACGGTATCTTTTCAGGCGGCATATACCGGAGATTTTTTTATGCGGGAACGACTGGATGTGGAAGTGGTCTCACCATTAAAAGACTATATCAGGGTCCGGACGGTAGAGCAGGTTCCGGTAGGAAGGGCGACGAATGGAATTGTAGATGATAATTATCTGCGGACAGAACCAGGATTATACCCGGATCTTTTGCGTGATGTGAAAGATGGAAAAGTGATCGTGTGTTCCAATCAATGGAGAAGTCTTTGGATCGATGTTGAAGTTACAAAAGATATTGCACCGGGAAATTATGAGATAGAGGTTCAATTAAAAAAAGAAGAAAATGTCGTGGCATCCGTGAGTCAGAAGTTAACAGTGATCGGAGTGGAGCTTCCGAAGCAGAAGATTATGCACACAGAATGGATGCATGCAGACTGCCTTGCCGATTATTATCATGTAGACGTATTCTCTGAGGAACATTGGAAGATACTGGAGAATTATTTCAAGGAATATGTGAAACGTGGCTGCAACATGATGCTGACACCGCTTTTTACATCTCCGCTTGATACGGCTGTAGGATTGGAACGTACAACAACACAGCTGATAAAAGTTGAAGTGGCAAAAGGAGAATATCATTTTGAGTTTTCGAATCTGAAGAGATGGATCGATCTTTGTAAGAAATGCGGAATAGAATATTTTGAAATGTCACATCTTTTCTCTCAATGGGGAGCAAAGTATGCGCCGAAGGTTGTGGCAGAGGTAGACGGAAAAGAAGAAAAGATATTTGGATGGCATACCCCGGCAGTTGGTGAATATACCAGATTTCTGGAGGCATTTCTTCCGCAACTGATTGAGAAATTAAAGGAATGGAACATTGATCAGGTTACATATTTCCACATTTCGGATGAGCCGAGAGAAGAACATCTGGAAAGCTACCGTGCAGCAAAAGAATCTCTGGGAAATATGCTGGATGGATTCCATACATTTGATGCATTATCAAGTTATGAATTCTACCGTCATGGCCTGATCGATAAGCCGATTCCGGGAAACAATGAAATCGAAGAATTTCTGGAACATGGACTGACAGATATGTGGACTTATTATTGTACCGGTCAGTTTTATGAAGTGAGCAACCGCTTTATGTCCATGCCGTCTGCAAGAAACAGGATATATGGAATTCAGTTGTACAAATACAAGATTATCGGAATCCTTCATTGGGGATATAATTTCTATAACAGCCAGTTCTCGATAGAGCATATCAATCCATATGAAGTGACAGATGCAGGAAATGCGTTCCCTTCCGGCGATCCATTCCTGGTCTATCCGGGAACAGATGGAAATCCGGAAGAATCTATCCGTATGATGGTGCATTATGAAGCACTAACAGATCTGCGGGCGCTGGAACTTCTGGAATCCCTGACCAGCAGGGAACATGTGATGGAACTGATCGAGGGTGAATTGGCTGAGCCGCTGACGTTTAAGCGGTATCCGAAGTCGGATATGTATTTGATTGCGTTGAGGAACCGGGTGAATAGGGAAATTGAGAGAATTTCTACTTAATTCACTAAGCTAGATCCCCGTACCTTCATAAAAGTTGGAAAGGCATTCCTGTTCAGATTCCATCATCGGGAACTTCTAAGATAAAAAACTCGGCCTAAAAGCAGCTTTCAAAAAATCCAAACTCGCCATCCGGCTCAAACAGTGGATTTTTTGAAAACTAACGGCCGATTTTTTTATCTTAGAAGTACCAACGATGACTCCATATTCACTGGAATGCCTTTCCAACTTTTATTACGTGTGTGTCTAACGCTCTAGTGAATTAATAGAGTGCCCGGAGTCGTTATGATACTGGAAGTGTGTAGAAGCACTGGAAAATCAAGGCTTTTACTATAACTTTTCGGTTAGACACAAAGGTTACGGTTCGCCATTTAATTATTATGGCATGCGAAAACGCAGGAATAAACTTACAAGGTCCTATCCCGTGCATACGGACTCATGGTTGGTAATTCTTAAGTAAAAAAGTTGACCGTTTGCTCACAAAAAAACCACTGTCTGAGACGAATGTCGAGTTTGGATTTTTTGTGAGCTCGTTTTTAGGTCAACTTTTTTGCTTTAGAATTTCCCCATGTTGGAGTCAGCACAGGATAGGACCTTGTAAGTTTATTCCGATCGGTGACAGCCGCCATGATGAATTAAGTAGAAATCGAATAATACACTGCCGAATAAGCCGAAAGATCCAGCACAGCCTTCCCATCCGTAACTTTCACTTTCTTCTTCGTATACTTCTTACATCCCCCAAAAGTCACATCATCACTAGCCAGGATCACTTCCAGTTCCTTCGCATCCTTTACCGGAAGTTCATACCCGTTCTGATCCTCATCCGAGAAATTAAAGACAGCAGCAATCCGTTCTTTTTCATCCGTTCTTTCGAAAGCATAGATACAGCGATCTTCCTGATGGCAGTCCAGCCACTGGAAGCCGGCATTCTCATAATCTTTCGCAGACAGAGCCGGAGTCGTCATATACAGATGATTCAGCTTCTGCATGAAG
The DNA here is from genome assembly GCA_963595255.1 of bacterium. GTDB lineage: Bacteria > Bacillota > Clostridia > Lachnospirales > Lachnospiraceae > Dorea_A. Next base: position 58,725 of record CAVBHX010000002.1, on the reverse strand, counting down.
TGGTGGAACGCATCATGGATCGGATATTTTAAGATATCCCAGTCCTGTTCGCGCTTTTCATCCCATTCACGGAGCTGGCCGATCTCGTTACCCATGAAGTTCAATTTCTTTCCCGGATGTGCGTACATGTACATATAGAATGCACGTGCCTGTGGGAATTTCTCTTCATACTCACCATGCATTTTCTGGGCGATGGTTGCCTTGCCGTGCACAACTTCGTCGTGTGAAAGTGGAAGAAGGAAATCATCATTATAATAATACATCATCGAGAATGTAAGCTTGTGATAATCACGACTTCGGTACTCCGGTGCGGTGCGGAAGTAGTCGAGCGTATCGTTCATCCAGCCCATATCCCATTTGTAATCGAATCCAAGTCCGCCCTGATCTGCAGGTTTTGTGACACCTTCAAAAGAGGTGGAGTCCTCAGCAGAAAGCATGGCTGTCGGATGCATTGCTTTTAATCCGCGGTTCATTTCACGGATAAAATCTACGGCGTTGTTGTTGACACCTCTTGCCGGTTCGCCCTGCCAGTAGATGATACGGCTGATGGCATCCATACGGATTCCGTCTACGTGGTAGACGCTTAACCAGTAGTTTGCGGCAGACTGCAGGAAGCTTCTGACTTCACCTCTGGAATGCATAAAGTTGCAGCTTCCCCATTCACTGACACCGACATCCTGATGTGGGTATTCGTAGAGGGCAGTTCCGTCATAGTCAGCCAGTGCATAATGATCAACGGCAAAATGTACCGGTACGAAGTCCATGATCACACCGATGTCATTCTTATGGCAGGCATCGATGAATTTCATCAGTTCTTCGGCAGTTCCGTAGCGGGCAGTCGGACTGAAGAATCCGGTGTTCTGATAGCCCCAGGATTCATCGCAAGGGTGCTCGCTGAGCGGCATAATCTCGATGTAGTTGTAATCATTTTCCTTAAGATAAGGAATCAGGATATCGATCATTTCCACATAGGTGTACCAGTCGTCTGCTTTTTCAGAAGGCTTCTTAAATGATCCGAAATGCAGTTCGTAGATATTGAGCGGCTTGTCCTTGCATACCGAACGCTTCTGCATCCATTTGCTGTCTTTGAACTTGTAGTGGGACAGGTCGCGGATGATGGAAGCAAAGTTCGGGCGGAGTTCCATGCCGAAGCCGTAAGGATCACAGTGTTCCACGCAGCTTCCGTCGTGTCTGTAGATGCGGTACTTGTACATCATGCCCGGCTTTGCACCCTTGGCATAGCATTCCCAGAAATTGCCGTCATAAGTTTTATTCAGTTCCCATTCCTGCCAGTCGTTAAATTCCCCAATGACTGTAATGCGTGATGCGGCAGGAGCGAATGTGCGGAATGTAGTTCCGTCTTTGTCCGGGTGTGCGCCGAGAAATTCATAGGCGTCAAATATTTTTCCTGTGTAAAATCCGTAAAAATCCATGTTAACCTCCGTAAATAAATAGTTACATAACCAACTGTCAAAAAAGATAATGGACAGTAGTTGCTTTTTTGATCTATAATCATATTATAAGAAAAATCTGAGAAGGTATCCACCGACAAAACCGACGAATGGGTGGATAACCGACGAATGTAAAAAAGTGTCGGGAAAGTGGGAAGATAAAATGGACCTTAGAATAGAGAAAACAGAGCGGGGGATCAAGAATGCGTTCATCGAACTGCGTTCCAGAAAGCCGCTGGAAAAGATTACGGTAAAAGAATTGTGTGAAAGTGCAAGGATCAATAAATCTACATTTTATGCACACTATAAAGACATCTATGATCTGTCGGATGCGATGGAGGAAGAAGTGGTAGAGTCGATTGCGAACAGTATCCAACATCCGGAATATCTGCTGGAGCATTCGGCGGAATTCGCAAGGGAGCTTCTGATGGCTTATGTATCCCAGAATTCCCTGACGGCGATCTTATTTTCCGGCAGTCAGGCGAATCACTTTGCAGACAGTATTGAGCGGAGCATTAAGCAGATGATCTTTGAAAAATATCCGGAATTCAGGGAAGACACGGCGATGAACGTCATGCTGAGCTTTTGTATTCAGGGGAGTTATCATGCTTATCAGAAGAACAGAGGCGGAGATATCATGACCATGATCGATGCGATCGCAGGGATGACGGGAGCGGTAGAGCCGATGTTTGAAGAAAGAAAGCGGACGGGAGCCGGACCAGAAAGAATGGAGAACGGCAGAAATGAACTGGGAGGAAACAGGTAATGAATCTGGAACAGCCTTGTATCCGCATCTCGGTGCGGAATCTGGTGGAATTTATATTAAGACATGGAGATATTGATAATCGGGCAGGCGGGGCAGATAAGGATGCGATGCAGCAGGGCAGCCGGATACACCGGAAGATACAGAGGCAGCAGGGGGCGGAATACCGGGCAGAAGTTCCGTTAAAATATGAGGTGCCGTGTGATGATTTTATCCTGAGTGTAGAAGGAAGGGCAGACGGGATTATAGAGCTTCCGAAACGTGTGGTGATCGATGAGATCAAAGGAGTATTTAAAGACCTGAAACGTATGGAAGAACCACAGCTTCTGCATCTGGCACAGGCAAAATGTTATGCATACATTTATGCGGAACAAAAAGAGCTGGAAGAGATCGGCGTACAGATGACATATTGCAATCTGGATACGGAAGAAATCCGCAGATTCCAGCAGGTGTATACCAGAGCTGAGCTGAAAGAGTGGTTCGGGAACCTGGTGTCAGAATATGAAAAATGGGCAAGATACCAGATGGAGTGGAGAGAGAAGAGAAATGCTTCGATCAAAACAGTAGAATTTCCATTCGAATACCGGGAAGGACAGAAAAAGCTGGTGGCGTCGGTATACCGGACGATCTTAAGAAAGAAGAAGCTGTTCATTCAGGCACCGACTGGAGTCGGGAAGACAATGGCAGCAGTATTTCCGGCGGTGAAAGCGGTCGGAGAAGAACTGGGAGAAAAAATATTCTATCTGACAGCCAAGACGATCACCAGAACGGTGGCAAGTCAGGCATTTGACATCCTGCGGGAACAGGATCTGCAGATGAAAGTCATTACATTGACGGCGAAAGAAAAGATCTGTTTCTGCGAAGAGGTGGTCTGTAACCCGGATGCATGCCCGTATGCGAAAGGACATTTTGACCGTGTAAATGATGCAGTCTATGAACTCCTCACTTCGACGGATCAGATGAGCAGGGAAGTCCTGGAAGAACAGGCAAGAAAATGGAACGTATGTCCGTTTGAAATGGCTCTGGATGTATCGCAGTGGGTGGATGCGGTCATCTGCGATTATAACTATGTATTCGATCCGAATGCACATCTGAAACGCTTCTTCGGAGACGGTGTCAAAGGAGAATACCTGTTTCTGATCGATGAGGCGCATAATCTGGTTGAACGTGGAAGAGCAATGTACAGTACCAGTATCTGTAAAGAAGATTTTCTGAAGATAAAGAAACTGGTAAAATACGGTGAACCGAAGCTTGTCTCAGCATTGGAAAGCTGTAATAAGCAGCTGCTGACCCTGAAACGAGAGTGCGACGGCTGCCAGATCCTGAATAGTGTGTCACATGTGTATATCAAGTTGTTGTCTCTGATGACGAAACTGGAAGAGTTCATGGAAGACTGCAAAGATGAGGCAGTACGGAAAGAAGTGGCGGACTTTTATTTTAGCATCCGCAATTTCATATATATCCATGACCGGCTGGATGAAAACTATCTGATTTATTCGGAGTTAAACGAAGAAGGAAAATTCTATCTGCATCTGTTCTGTGTGAATCCGGCGGGATGCCTGCAGGAGTATATGGGAAAAGGAAACAGTACGATATTATTTTCGGCGACATTTCTGCCAATCAATTATTATAAAAAGCTGTTGTCTACGGCAAAAGATGACTATGCGATCTATGCGGAGTCACCGTTTGAACAGAGCAAACGATTATTACTTCTGGGAAATGATGTCAGCACGAAATATACCAGACGCGGGCCGGAGATGTACCGGAAATATGCAGAATATATGATGCGGGTGGTGACAGGAAAGACAGGAAATTATCTTGCATTTTTCCCGTCGTATCGTTTTCTGGAAGAAGTGTGGGAAGCGTTTTCAGAATTGCAGCAGGAACAGTATGGAAATATGTGGAAGCCGCAGTCAGAAGAAAATACAGAAGGCAGCAGCTTCTTAGAACAGGAACCGATTGAAATTGCAGTGCAGTCGCAGTACATGACAGAACAGGAAAGAGAAGAATTCCTGAAAAAATTCGAGCAGGAACGGGAACACAGCCTGATTGGATTCTGCGTGATGGGAAGTATCTTCTCAGAAGGAATTGATCTGACGGAAGACAAGCTGATCGGGGCAATAATCGTCGGAACAGGACTTCCACAGGTATGTCTGGAACGGGAGCTGTTAAAATATTATTTCGACTCGAAGAATCTGAATGGCTTCGATTATGCGTATCTGTATCCGGGAATGAATAAGGTGCTGCAGTCGGCGGGAAGAGTCATACGGACAGATCAGGACAGAGGTGTGATCGCACTTTTAGATGATCGTTTTATGGACCGGCGGTGCCAGGAGGTATTTCCTCGGGAATGGAATGATTTTCAGATCTGTAACAGTGAAAATATCGAAGAGAAGATAGCGCAGTTCTGGACGGTAGAAGAGGCAGATATAAACTAAGCAGAACAAGATAAAAGCTATTATTTATAGAAAAATGTGACAGAAAAAGGTGATAGAAAGAAAAATACCATGAGGAATATATGCGCTCATGGTATTTTTTATTGTTATGCGTTCGAGAGAAGCTGCCAGTAGCAGGTTCTGCAACAGTCAAAGAATGCAGGAAAAGTCTGCAGTGTTCGACATGCTTTAAAAATAAGATAAAAATTCCTGCGCGGCCTTGGATACCGGAACCTTCTCGTTATGTGCAATGACAAGCTCTCGTTGTGGAAGCGATTCCTTCGTCTCAACAATGAACAGAGAATCCGAATCGGCTGTCTGGGAAAGACAGAAATCCGGAATAAATGCGATTCCAAGTCCGATGCGGGCAAGGTCGATCAGAAGGTCATTACTGCTGAGTTCGATCTCCGGAACCAGGTCCAGCTGATTCTGAAGGAACAGATTGTGCAGATATTCACTTGTCGTACTCTTCCTGTCCAGCATAAGGATCGGATAATCCAGAAGTTCTTTGAAAGAAAGCTTCTTTCCTTTTAATTCTTCAAATGCCTCATTGGCGATGAATACATCCTGAAAATCTTTGATCTTTTTCACATTCGGGACATTTCCGAGATAGGAATTCGGTGAATTGACAACGATCAGATCTACCTGTCCGGTTTCGAGGAGTTCTACGCAGCGGATCGATGTCGCATTCGTAACCTTGATATGCGCTCCCGGAAATTCACGGTGGAAGCGTTCCAGATAAGGCACCAGGAAATAACGGCAGATCGTATCGCTGGCTCCGATGTGAAGCTGTCCTCCGCGTGCGCCGACATCGAGAAGCTGGCTTTCCCCGCGCTTGATCAGGCTGATTGCCGGTTCAATATGACGGAGAAGGATCTCTCCTTCGGTAGTAAGACGTACTTTCTTGGTGCTCCGGATGAATAAGGTCTGATCCAGTTTTTTCTCCAATGCTTTGATCGACTGGCTGACAGCCGACTGCGAGATAAACAACTGCTTGGAAGCTTCCGAAAAGCTTAAGGTGGAAGCTACATAGTAAAATACTTTATATAATTCATAGTTAATATCCATGATAAGTCCTCCTAATGAATCTTAACTGTATTATAAGTGAAATGAAAGAAAATTACAACCGTATTTACAATAGAAGTGTTATAATAATAAAAGGCAGACGCAAAATTATAAAGTGAAATATAAAATTCATGACAGAAACAGTAGATTGCGGAAACAAAAATAAAAGAAGACATAAAAGGAGAAAATATTTGAAGAAGTTAACAACAACCTTATCTGTCGCAGCCATGATGTGTGCGGTGATCGCAGCACTTGTATTCAGTATCTGGGCAGCAGTATACGGAGACAGTCATTACAGATTTTACAAAAAAGAATACCAGAAATATGAAGTGACAGAAGATCTGGATATGAACATCGACCATGTCATGTATGTAACAGAACATATGATGAACTATCTGATCGGAAAAGAAGAAAAGCTGTCGGTGGTTACTACAGTAGAAGGAAAAGAACAGGACTTCTTTAATGAAAGAGACAGGCTTCATATGAGGGATGTCAGGAATCTTTTTCTGGGAGGCATCAAAGTCGGAGTAATCTGTCTGGCTGTGGCAGCGGTCATACTGGCAGTGTTGAAAAAGCGGGAAAAAGACTGGAAGAGACTTTTTTTCAGGACATATTCGATTGCACTGGGTGTATGGCTGGTCATAGGTGTACTGCTTGGCATTGTGTTCAGCATAGACTTTACAACATGTTTTACGATTTTTCATAAGATATTTTTTACCAATAATCTGTGGGTGTTTGATCCGGCGACCGATTATATGATCCGGATGCTCCCGGAAGGATTCTTCTCAGATATGGTGATCCGCATCAGCGAAGTGTTTGGCGCAGTGCTGGCTCTGATATGGATCGTATTATTTCTTATCAGAAGAAGCTGCAAAAAGCCCGGGAAATCGTAAAAAGTGGATATGCAGAAAAGAAGAAGCAAAATAATAACAGATTAATAAGCATAGGTTATAAAAGTGTTTAGATATATTAATTGTATTAAATAATGGTTGTTATGTTATACTAACAATAGAAAATGTGTAAAAATTCATTTATGGAGGATTACTTATGAGCAATGTAAAAAGAGTGTACGTGGAGAAAAAATCAGGATTTGATGTACAGGCCAAAGAGCTCAGACACGAGATCCGCAGCTATCTTGGAATCAAAGACGTGGACAGTGTTCGTGTACTGATCCGCTACGATGTGGAAAATGTATCCGATGAGACATTTGAAAAAGCATGTAATGGCATCTTTTCTGAACCACCTGTAGATACATTATATAAAGAAGAATTTCCGGCAGAAGAAGGAAGCAGAATCTTTTCTGTAGAATTTCTTCCGGGACAGTTTGACCAGAGAGCGGATTCCGCTGTTCAGTGTATTCAGTTCATCAAAGAAGACGAGCAGCCGGTCATCCGTACCGCAACAACTTATGTGATCCATGGTGGAGATGGCAGCTTATCGGATGAAGAATTCGAAGCAATCAAAGAACACTGCATCAACCCTGTAGATTCCAGAGAAGCACAGGGCGAAAAACCAGAGACACTGGTTACTGTATTTGACGAGCCGGCAGATGTAAAGATCTTTGACGGATTCAAAGATATAGAAGAAAGCAAGTTAAAAGAATTATATGATTCTCTCGGACTTGCCATGACATTCAAGGACTTCCAGCATATCCAGAATTATTTCAAATCAGAAGAAGACAGAGATCCTTCTATGACAGAAATCCGCGTTCTGGATACATACTGGTCAGATCACTGCCGTCATACAACATTCTCGACAGAACTTACAGACGTTTCATTCGGCGACGGCGATTACAGAGAGCCGATGGAAGAGACTTACAAACAGTACATCGCTGATCACAGCGAGATCTTCAAAGGAAGAGAAGACAAATTTGTCTGCCTGATGGATCTTGCACTGATGGCAATGAGAAAATTAAAACGTGAAGGAAAATTACAGGATCAGGAAGAATCCGATGAGATCAATGCATGCAGTATCGTTGTACCAATCGAAGTAGACGGTGTGGAAGAAGAGTGGCTTGTGAACTTCAAGAACGAGACACATAACCATCCGACAGAGATCGAGCCATTCGGTGGAGCTGCTACCTGCCTCGGAGGAGCCATCCGTGACCCATTGTCAGGACGTACATATGTATACCAGGCAATGCGTGTAACAGGAGCCGCTGATCCAACCGTATCTGTAAAAGATACATTAAAAGGAAAGCTTCCACAGAAGAAACTGGTCAGAGAAGCAGCACACGGATACAGCTCTTATGGTAACCAGATCGGACTGGCAACCGGAGCAGTGAAAGAGATCTATCATCCGAATTATGTTGCAAAACGTATGGAGATCGGAGCAGTACTCGGGGCAGCACCAAGACGTGCAGTCATCAGAGAAACTTCAGATCCGGGAGATATCATTATCCTTCTCGGCGGACGTACCGGACGTGACGGATGCGGTGGAGCAACCGGATCTTCCAAAGTACATACAGAAGAGTCTATCGAGACCTGTGGAGCAGAAGTACAGAAAGGTAATGCGCCTACAGAAAGAAAGATCCAGAGATTATTCAGAAGAGAAGAAGTAAGTAAGCTGATCAAGAAATGTAACGACTTCGGAGCAGGCGGAGTATCTGTTGCCATCGGAGAACTTGCAGACGGACTTCAGATCGACCTTGATAAAGTACCTAAGAAATATGCCGGTCTTGACGGAACAGAGATCGCAATCTCCGAATCACAGGAACGTATGGCAGTTGTTGTAGATCCAAAAGATGTAGATGAATTTATGAAATATGCATCGGAAGAGAACCTGGAGGCAACAAAGGTGGCTGTCGTAACAGAAGATCCAAGACTGGTCCTTTCATGGAGAGGAAAAGAGATCGTAAATCTTTCACGTGCATTCCTTGATACCAACGGAGCACACCAGGAGACAACCGTAGCGGTTGATATCCCGAACAGAAAAGACAGCATCCTCGTAAGAGATGAAGTAAAAGACGTAAGAGAAAAATGGCTTGGTATGTTAAAAGACCTGAATGTATGCTCACAGAAAGGTCTGGTAGAAATGTTCGACGGATCCATCGGAGCAGCTTCTGTATTCATGCCGCATGGTGGAAAATATCAGAAGACAGAGACGCAGGCAATGGTTGCCAAGCTTCCGGTATTAACAGGAGACTGCGATACCGTAAGTATGATGAGTTACGGATTTGATCCATATCTGTCAACATGGAGCCCATATCACGGAGCAATCTATGCAGTGACAGAGTCTATCGCAAAGATCGTTGCAGCAGGCGGCGATTACAGCAAGATCCGTTTCACATTCCAGGAATATTTCCGTCGTATGACAGAAGATCCACACAGATGGAGCCAGCCGTTCGCAGCTCTTCTCGGAGCTTACAGTGCACAGCTTGGATACGGACTTCCATCCATCGGTGGAAAGGACAGTATGTCAGGAACATTCGAAGACATCGATGTACCACCAACACTGGTATCTTTCGCAGTGGACATTGCAAAAGAGAAAGACATTATCACACCGGAACTTAAGAAAGCCGGAGATAAACTGGTATGGCTTCGTATTGAGACAGATAATTATGACATTCCTGTATACGAGAAAGTTATGGATCAGTACGGTAAATTTACAGAAGATATCCACAGCGGTAAGATCGTAGCAGCTTATGCACTGGACAGACATGGTATTGCGGCAGCAGTCAGCAAGATGGCATTCGGTAACGGCATGGGTGTGAAGATCGAGCATGATGTAGATGCAAGAGACTTATTTGCACCGGCATTCGGAGATATCATCGCAGAAGTACCGGCTGATAAGGTATCTGAACTTGGAATTACTTATACTGTAATTGGTGAAGTAACAGACAGCGCAGCTATTGAATATAACGATGTGAAGATCGCGTTAGACGAAGCAGTATCTGCATGGGAAGAAACACTGGAAAAAGTATTCCCGACCAATTCCGGAGCGGAAGGACAGGATGCGAAGGTGGAGACAGGATTATATGATATATCTGATATTTATATCTGTGACCACAAGATCGCTCAGCCGACCGTATTTATCCCGGTAATGCCTGGAACAAACTGTGAATATGACAGTGCGAAAGCATTCGAAAGAGCAGGAGCAAAGGTGATCACAAAAGTATTCAGAAATATGAGTGCATCTGATATCGTTGATTCTGTAGAAGTATTTGAAAAAGCGATCGAACAGTCACAGATCATTATGTTCCCAGGTGGATTCAGTGCAGGTGACGAACCGGACGGATCAGCAAAATTCTTCGCAACAGCATTTAAGAATGCGAAGATGAAAGAAGCGGTAGAAAAATTATTGAATGAGCGTGACGGACTGGCACTTGGTATCTGTAACGGATTCCAGGCTCTGATCAAGCTTGGGCTGGTACCAAACGGAGAGATTACAGGACAGCAGCCGGATTCACCGACACTTACATACAACACGATCGGCCGCCATATCTCCAAGATGGTCTATACAAAAGTAGTAACGAACAAATCTCCATGGCTCAGAGAAGCAGAACTTGGTGGAGTATACACCAACCCTGCATCTCATGGAGAAGGAAGATTTGTTGCAAATAAAGAATGGCTGGACAAGTTATTCGCGAATGGCCAGGTTGCAACACAGTACTGTGATCCGGAAGGAAATATCACAATGAACGAAGAATGGAATGTCAACGGTTCTTACTGTGCAATCGAAGGTATTACAAGCCCGGACGGACGTGTACTTGGTAAGATGGCGCATTCAGAAAGAAGAAACAGAAGTGTGGCAATGAACATTTACGGAGAACAGGATATGAAGATCTTCGAATCCGGAGTAAAATACTTCAAATAATGAATGCTCAGATGTCTGGAACTTCCGGTAATGAGATGGAAATAGGCATCCTTGTATTATAATAAATGCAATTTGGAGCGCAATCTGTTTCATAAAAACGAATAAAACATGAGAAAAAGCACAAAACCCTTGCAAAATCTGCAAGGGTTTTGTAAAAAGTTGCAAAAAATAATAAAAACTGTAAAAAATATCTTGCCAGATACACTTGTTTGCTTTACAATAGTAAAGGACAAAGGCGTCAGGGAAAAACAGATGGCGTAAGTCATCTGCTTTTTTTATACCAAAGTATGCAAGAGAAGTTGCCGGTGGCAAGTTCTCTGTATTCCAAAGCGTGTAGAAAAAACAGCCGGCGGCTGGATCGCAGCGTTTGGACAAATTGTTGGACAGGGACGCTTTTGAAAAGGATACGTATATTATTTTAGGAGGTAGAAAGCTATGTCATATGTTGATGAAGTACTGGAGAAAGTAGTAGCTAAGAATCCTGCAGAGCCAGAATTCCACCAGGCAGTAAAAGAGGTATTAGAGTCATTAAGAGTTGTTGTAGAGGCTAACGAGGAGAAATTCAGAAAAGACGCTCTTCTTGAAAGACTTGTTGAACCTGAAAGACAGATCAAATTCCGTGTTCCATGGGTAGACGATAAAGGACAGGTTCAGGTTAATACAGGATACCGTGTACAGTTTAACAGTGCGATCGGACCATACAAAGGAGGATTACGTCTGCACCCATCTGTAAACCTTGGTATCATCAAATTCCTTGGATTTGAGCAGATCTTCAAGAACTCACTGACAGGACTTCCAATCGGCGGAGGTAAAGGTGGTTCTGACTTCGATCCTAAGGGAAAATCAGACAGAGAAGTAATGGCATTCTGCCAGAGCTTTATGACAGAACTTTGCAAATATATCGGAGCTGACACAGATGTTCCTGCAGGAGACATCGGAACAGGTGCAAGAGAGATTGGTTACATGTTCGGTCAGTACAAGAGAATCAGAGGCCTGTATGAAGGTGTTCTGACAGGAAAAGGATTAAGCTACGGCGGATCTTTAGCAAGAACAGAAGCTACAGGATATGGACTTCTCTACTTAACAGAAGAATTATTAAAGATCAACGGAAAAGACATCAAGGGAATGACAGTTGCAGTTTCCGGAGCTGGTAACGTTGCAATCTATGCAATCCAGAAAGCTCAGCAGCTTGGAGCTAAAGTTGTAACAGCAAGTGATTCTACAGGATGGGTATATGATCCGGATGGAATCGACGTTGCAGCATTAAAAGAGATCAAAGAAGTAAAACGTGCAAGACTGACAGAGTACAAGAACTACCGTCCTAATTCAGAATATCATGAAGGACGCGGTGTATGGTCTGTTAAGGTTAACCTTGCTCTTCCATGTGCTACACAGAACGAACTTCACCTTGAAGATGCAAAACAGTTAGTTGCTAACGGATGCGTAGCTGTATGCGAAGGTGCTAACATGCCTACTACATTAGAAGCAACACAGTATCTGCAGGAGAACGGTGTGATCTTCGCACCTGGTAAAGCTGCAAACGCTGGTGGTGTTGCTACATCTGCACTTGAGATGTCTCAGAACAGCGAGAGACTTAGCTGGACATTCGAAGAAGTAGATGCAAAACTGAAAAACATCATGGTAAACATCTGTCACAACATGGACGATGCTGCAAAACGTTACGGAATGGAAGGTAACTATGTTGCCGGAGCTAACATTGCCGGATTTGAAAAAGTTGTAGATGCTATGACAGCTCAGGGAATCGTATAGAGTTGGTATTTAATTTATTAACTGGGTTGGCCTCTCGGTCCTTGAAGAACGCAGTATAAGGCAATTCTTGTTCAGGTTCCATGAGGCAGAAACACTAAGAGCGTGGAAATTTACTAAGAACAAAATAAAATTGCGAGAACTCACCCCATTCGGGGTTCAGACAACTCGCAATTTTATTTTAACGTAAATTTCCACGCTCTAAGTATTTCTAGCCTCATTCCACATTCACTAGAATTGCCTTATACTGCATTCTTCAAGTCGTAACTGGTTACGGAAGTTAATAAATTAAGTGCCGGGAGCGGTAACCTGGTGGAGACCATTACGGTACAACATCTGATGAAATTCTTGAAAATCCACTACATGACAGATAATTATAGTAATCTTCCGGTATCACAAAGATTCCAATTCCAGCATTTAATTCTTCAGGCATTCCCACCGATGGAACCTGAACAGGAACGGTTTTCTAACCTTTATTCCGGTCCGGGTATCCACCAGCCTGTTGAATTAAATATCAATTGTAGAAATTATTTAAAAAATTTGAAAAAAGGTGTTGACTTTCCCCGAAACCAATGCTATACTAACGAAGTCGGTTCGAGAGAGACGACAAAATATATGGGATCATAGCTCAGCTGGGAGAGCATCTGCCTTACAAGCAGAGGGTCATAGGTTCGAGCCCTATTGGTCCCATACATTTTCTAAAATTGATTGTGGCGGGATAGCTCAGTTGGCTAGAGCACACGGTTCATACCCGTGGTGTCGCTGGTTCAAATCCAGTTCCCGCTATTTTTATTGCCATGCATCCGTAAAAGTTGCCAGTGACAGCTTTCGGAGGTGGCAGGTTCTAAGTATATTGGTATACACAGCAAGAGAGTCGGAAAAGAATCCGGTTCTTTTTTTATGCCCAATTTACCTAACAAAGTATACAAGAAAAGTAAAATCGTTTATAATATTTTACATCGCCATGCGTTCGAAAGAAACTGCTGTCTGCAGGAACTGCCACTGCCAGTTCATTGCGGATGCTTTGGCAGATTCTGCAGATATGGTAAGAACAGGAGGTTAACGAAGATGGTACCAAAGAGTAGTTTATTCATTCGTATTGTTGCGGGTGCATATGTAATATATTTAGGAGGAAGGCTGATCAACAGTTCACTTGCGGATAGACCGGAGAATTATATACTTTATATAGCGGCAGGCGTAATATTCGCATTGATTGGTCTTTACTGGCTGGTAGGATCCGGAATCAAGATGGTGAAAAAGGAATACCGGGACGACAGCATTAGGGGCCGTATGAATGAATCTGAGAATGAGACGGAAGAAGTAACAGCAACAGAAGAAAATGAAGCAGAAGAACCGGTGGAAGAAACAGAAGAAAGCGCCACGCCAGAAAATGACAAACCGGTGAGATAAAAGATTAACAAAAAGATAAACAAAAATAAGGAGGAGAATATATGCGCGTAGGTATGGGATATGATGTACACAAGTTAGTAGAAGGAAGAGATCTGATCCTTGGTGGGGTGAAGATCCCTTACGAGAAAGGACTTCTTGGCCATTCGGATGCAGATGTATTATTACATGCAATCATGGATGCGCTTTTGGGGGCAGCAGCACTTGGTGATATCGGAAAGCATTTTCCGGATACAGATCCGGCGTACAAAGGTGCGTCCAGTATCAGGCTTTTGGAAGAAGTGGGAAGAATGATCGACGAGAAATTATATGTGATCGGCAATATCGATGCAACGATCATTGCACAGCGGCCGAAGATGGCGCCGCACATTGAACAGATGCGCCAGAATGTGGCAGAGGCATTGCATATCGATGTGGATCAGGTAAATATCAAGGCAACGACAGAAGAAGGACTTGGTTTTACCGGAACGGGAGAAGGAATTTCTTCACAGGCAATTGCAAGTCTGGATACGATCGCTAATTACAGTTACAGAGTCGGACCTTCAGAAGGTGGATGTGCCGGCTGTGGCGGATGTATGAAAATGCAGGAAAGTTAGATAACGCAAAAATGATAAAAGCAGGCGTATAGACAGCAAATGCACAGAAGCAGATAGAAAAATAAGAGAAAAAGGGAAAAACAAAATGAAGATAAGAAAACTGGAAACAGAAGAAAAACAGAACACGAAAAAGCTGTATGAAGAAGTGTTTTCAGAAGACAGCAAAAGTTTTGTTGATTATTATTATGAAGAAAAACTAAAAGACAATCAGATTTATGCAGTAGAAGAGGACGGAGAAATACAGGCTATGCTGCATCTGAATCCATATGAACTCGCGGTGAACGGCAGTAAAAAAGATGTGAATTATATCGTCGCCGTTGCAACGAGAGAATCTTACAGGAAACGTGGATATATGGCAGGATTGTTGAAACAGGCATTGAATGATATGTACGCAGACGGAGAGACGTTTACATTCCTGATGCCTGCATCGGAGAGCATTTATCTGCCCTTTGATTTCCGAACGGTATGTGAACAGAACCGGTCATATTATGATCCGGAGGAGGAAACAGAAGAAGGCGTGGTCGTAACGGATGCAGTGAATGCAGATGCAGAAGAGATGGCGGCTTATATGGAAGCACAACTGACACAGTCATATCAGGTTTATGCAAAACGAAGCACAGCGTATTATGAACGCCTGATCAGGGAATATGCAAGTGATGGCGGAATATTAAAGATTTACAAAAAAGACGGCAAAATTACAGATATCAAGATCGCGGCAGAAGCGGAAGAGGTAGACGGCGGCAAACCAAAGATCATGATCCGTATCGTAGATGTCAGAAGAATGCTGATGTCATTGCGCCTGCAATCATTTATGGGTACATGCTTTAATGTAACGGATCCAATTATCGAAGAGAACAATCGTTGTGTGATGATCACGGGAACAGAATTCTCGGGTGTGATGCTGATGGATGGAAAGCCGGAGAACAGTGAAGGAACGATCACAGTGGGAGCACTTGCAAACCTTGTATTCGGTGTAAAGACTGCAGAAGAAATCTGTGCGGATGGTGATGCAGTCATGTCGGAACGTATGAAAGAAGAACTTGGTAAGATCATACCATTGTCAAGGGTTTATCTGAACGAGACAGTGTAAAAAAGGAAGTGTCTTTCGTTTTTCTTTAGAATTTTCTGAAGTCACCCTTAAGAAATGCCGGGTAATATAATAACAACAGAGGAAACAGCTGGAATTAGGAAAAAGGATGAGAAATAAGATGGAGATGAATCATGTACTGGTCGTAGAAGACGACAAGGAGATCAGAGAAGGTGTGGAGATATATCTGAAAAGTCAGGGGTATGAAGTATTCCAGGCAGCTGACGGTGTGGAAGGACTGGAGGTCATAGAAAAAGAAGACATCCATCTGGCAATTGTGGATATCATGATGCCGAGGATGGACGGAATCTCTATGGTGGTAAAGCTCAGGGAAAAATATGATTTCCCGGTGATCTTTCTTTCCGCAAAATCAGAAGAAGTGGATAAGATCATGGGACTGAATATGGGAGCGGATGATTACGTAACGAAACCATTTACCCCGATGGAACTGCTCGCCAGAGTCAACTCACAGCTTCGCAGATACCGCCGCTTTATGGAAAAACTGGGAGATAAAGAAGAAAATGCCAGAATCCATACGATCGGCGGACTCGAGATCAATGAAGATAATGTAGAAGTTACCGTTGACGGCGAACCGGTAAAGATGACTCCGATTGAATACAAGATCCTGCTGCTTCTGATGAAGAATCCCGGACGGGTGTTCTCTGCGGAGGAAATCTACGAGCGGGTATGGAATGAACGTGCGATCAATACCGATACGATCATGGTGCACGTCAGAAATATCCGTGAAAAGATAGAAGTAAATCCAAGAGAACCAAAATACTTAAAGGTGGTGTGGGGCGTTGGATACAAAATTGAAAAGCAGGCGTAAACTGGGAATTTTTCTGATAATTGTAACAATATTAAGTGCAGCATATGTCATGCTGTATAATTATGATATGATTTATGAAAAAGCGGTCGAGGAAGCACAGAAGACTTATACGACGTCGCTTTCGGACAGGGAATATCTGGAAAGCTTTCTGGAATTCAGTTATATCCTTTATAATCAGGAGATATCATCCAAGACAGGAGAAGCCAAGATGTCACAGGATGAGATCAATGATGTGGCAGATGTGTGGATGGAGGATTATGAAGCATTATATCCTTATCTGGATTACCGGATCGAGGATGGATCGGGAACGGTTCTGGGACGAAGTACGGCGAATACCGGAAATGGTCTGACAGATGACAGCTTTAAAGAATATGCATTTGGTATGGTGCTGACTTACGATGAGCATGGCAACCCGGATGTGAAAGTTGTAAAGAGTGGCGAAAAGACAGCGCAGAGTATTGTTCTCAGAAAGATCATTGACAACTGGAGCGAGACGGTTGAGGATGCTACGGATGGAGAACTGAAGACGCCGAAAAACCGTACATACATCTACGGAATGAAGAAAAGCAGCATTGAACAGTATCTGAATCAATGGTACTGGTTCGGGGATGAAGCTCCGAATGATGCATGGTATATGATGCTTGCCTGCATGGCAGCAGTATGCGTGGCGGCATGGATTTTCGCACAGAGTGAGACACTGGAAATTGGTGGCAGGAAGATCTTCCGGCAGCCATTCGAGGTTGTTTTTGTTGCTGCGTCAATTACTCTTGGGATTCTGGATGATAAACTGAACTGGATTATAACCAGAGAGGAAGGCTTGCCGCAGCCAATGGATTTTGCGATCTGGGTCGGTGCATTTGTGGTCACATACTGGGGTGCAACGTGTATCAGTGCGGTTCAGAAGATTGGGTTCAGAAGGTATGTCACGGAACGGACGCTGGTATGGCGGCTGTGGAAGGCGCTGAGGGAAGAAGCTCCGGCGGCTGCAGAAAGAGTCGGACGGGACGGTGGGAGACTGTACCGGAAGGTGAAAAAACTGGCCAACAGAGTATATGAGATCGTTACAGACATTGATTTTACCGATAAAGGAAGTAAGGCAATCCTGCGGATCGTACTGGTGAACTTTATCATCCTTGCTGTGACGAGTGTCTGGGTATATGGAATTATGGCACTGATCATTTATTCTGCAATCCTGTACTTTATTTTAAAAAAATATTTTAATGAGGTGAAACGGAATTATCACAGACTTCTGGAAGCGACAAATGAGATTGCAGATGGCAATCTGGATGTAGAAATCGATGAGAATCTGGGTGTATTCGAGCCATTTAAAGAAGAGATCGAGAAGATCCAGAGCGGATTCAAGAAGGCGGTAGATGAGGAAGTAAAAAGCCAGCGTATGAAGACTGAACTGGTAACGAATGTCTCGCATGACCTTAAGACGCCGCTGACGGCGATCATCACCTATGTGAATCTTCTGAAGATTGAACAGGATCCGGAGAGACAGAAAGAATATATCGATGTGCTGGATAGAAAGTCTCTCAGACTGAAAGCACTGATCGAAGATTTGTTTGAGATCAGTAAAGCAAGCAGCAAATCCGTGAATCTGAACATTGCCAACATTGACATTGTGAATCTGTTCAAACAGGTGAAGCTGGAAATGGAAGAAAAGATCACGGAAGCGAATCTGGACTTCCGGCTGGATATTCCGGAGGATAAAGTGATCGTGGCACTGGACGGACAGAAGACATACAGGATCTTTGAAAATCTGATTGGAAATGCAGCAAAATACGCAATGCCTCATACGAGGGTATATGTGAAAATTGCGGCAGAAGACGGGGATGCGGTGTTCCAGATGAAAAATGTATCGGCAAACGAGCTTACATTTAACCCAGAGGAGATCACGGAACGTTTTGTCAGAGGGGATTCGTCAAGAAATACCGAAGGATCCGGACTCGGACTTGCAATCGTCAAAAGTTTCGTGGAGATTCAGAAAGGAAAATTCTGGATCGAGACGGAGGCGGATCTTTTTAAAGCGGAGATTCGCTGGAAACTGGTTGACAAAAAGGATGATATCGCATAATATATATTCTATATGAGAAAGACTTTGAACGGAAAGAGTAGCAGATGCGATGTGTCGAAAGAGAGAAACTGTCACCGGCTGAAAGCAGTTTTGGATTACAGCTTTTGTGAAGTGCGTCCGGGAGTCGGTCCGGTGAAAAAGATGAAAAGTGTCATAGCCGGATCCGGGATTACACACGTTACGTGTACTGAGGGAAGGATACGGGTAATATAACTGTATTCTTTAAAAAGAGTGGAACCGCGGATATACTTCGTCTCTTGTGTAAAGCAGGAGACGAAGTTTTTTTGTTTCTTGTATGTTAAAGCATGCAGGTTGGGCGGTAAACTTATAAAAAGGAGAGATCATAGATGGGCATCATATCATATGTCAATGAAGAAATCCAGGTAATACGGGAGCGGGATCCCGCAATTAAGTCAAATATGGAAGTGTTCCTATATTCCAGCTTTAAAGCGATTCTTCATTACAGAATCGCACATAAGCTCTATCTGAAGAAACATTATTTCCTTGCAAGATGGGTATCGCAACGGGCAGCAAGAAAGACCGGGATTGAAATTCATCCGGGAGCGACGATAGGAAAAGGATTATTCATCGACCACGGAAGCGGAGTGATCATTGGTGAGACCGCAGAACTTGGAGATAATATCACGCTGTACCAGGGAGTCACACTTGGAGGAACCGGAAAGGAACAGGGAAAGAGACATCCGACGTTAAAAGATAATGTCATGGTCAGCGCAGGGGCAAAAGTACTTGGTTCTTTTACCATTGGAGAAAATTCCAAGATCGGGGCAGGATCTGTCGTATTAAAAGAGGTACCGCCGAACTGTACGGTCGTAGGTGTGCCGGGCAGAGTTGTTAAAATGAATGATGAGAAGATACCGAGACTCGACATGGATCAGGTACATCTGCCGGATCCGATTGAAAATGATATCAGAGCCCTGCAGGAAGATAACTTAAGAATGCACAGACAGATCCAGGAGATGGAAAAACGTATGCAGTGCTTAAAAGAGAATCCGATACCGGAAGAAAAAAAGGAGGAAATATCAGAAAATGAAGATATTTAATACAATGACAAAGAAAAAAGAAGAATTTGTACCTTTGGAAGAAGGAAAGGTAAA
The DNA here is from genome assembly GCA_963595255.1 of bacterium. Lineage (GTDB taxonomy): Bacteria > Bacillota > Clostridia > Lachnospirales > Lachnospiraceae > Dorea_A. Next base: position 39,315 of record CAVBHX010000002.1, on the reverse strand, counting down.
GATGTATGTATGCGGACCTACCGTATACAATTTCATCCACATCGGTAATGCAAGACCGATGATCGTATTCGACACCGTAAGAAGATATTTTGAATATAAAGGATATGATGTAAATTACGTATCAAACTTTACGGATGTAGATGACAAGATTATCAAGAAAGCCATTGAAGAAGGCGTAACAGCCGACGAGATTTCCAAACGTTACATTGCAGAGTGCAAAAAAGACATGGATGGTATGAACATCAAGCCGGCAACCAAGAACCCTCTGGCAACCGAAGAAATCTGTGGTATGGTAGATATGATCCAGACACTGATCGACAAAGGATTTGCTTACGAGAAGAACGGTACCGTATATTACAGTACAAGAAAGTTCAAAGATTACGGTAAACTTTCACACAAGAATCTGGATGATCTGCGTTCCGGTGAGCGTTCCCTTCTGGTATCAGGAGAAGATGAAAAAGAAGATCCACTGGATTTCGTGCTCTGGAAACCGAAAAAAGAAGGAGAGCCAGCATGGGAGTCTCCATGGAGCGAGGGACGTCCGGGATGGCACATCGAGTGCTCAGAGATGTCTAAGAAATACTTAGGCGAGCAGATCGACATTCATGCCGGCGGCGAGGACCTTGTATTTCCACATCATGAAAATGAGATCGCACAGAGCGAAGCTGCCAATGGCAAAGAATTTGCAAGATACTGGATGCACAATGCATTCCTGAACATTGATAACAGAAAGATGAGTAAATCTCTCGGAAACTTCCGTACCGTACGTGAGATCAGCGAACAGTACGATCTGCAGGTACTTCGTTTCTTCATGCTGAGTGCACATTACAGAAGCCCACTGAACTTCAGTGCAGATCTGATGGAAGCATCCAAGAATGGTCTGGAGCGTATCGTAAATGCAGCAGATAATCTGAAGTTCCTTATGGGAAATGCAAAAGCAGAAGCAATCACAGATGCAGAAGCAGAAAACTTTGCAAAAACAGAAGAGTTTGTTGCAGGATTTGAAAGGGCAATGGACGATGACTTCAATACAGCAGATGCCGTTGCAGCAATCTTTGACCTTGTAAAATATATCAATACAACAACCGATGCAGAAAGTTCCAAAGAATATCTTCAGAAATTATTCGATCTGCTTGTGAAGTTAACAGGAGTTCTGGGACTGATCGTAGATAAGAAAGAAGAGATCCTGGACGAAGACATCGAGAAACTGATCGAGGAGCGCCAGGCAGCACGTAAGGCGAAAGACTTTGCAAGAGCCGATGCAATCCGTGATGAATTGTTAGAGAAGGGTATCATCTTAAAGGATACCAGAGAAGGAGTACAATGGAAAAGAGCGTAGAGTGGGAATTTGACACTTATATGCAGGAGATTTTCCAGATGAAAGAGGTGGATATCAAAGAATATTCACCTCTTACTTTGGCATATATCGGAGACTGCATTTATGACCTGATCATCAAAACGCTGGTGATCAATGAAGGAAACCGTCAGGTACAGAAACTGCACCAGAAGACCAGCTCTTATGTACAGGCATCCGCACAGTCGAAAATGATGCGTACAATGCAGGAACATCTGACAGAAGAAGAGCATGCCATCTATAAAAGAGGCCGCAATGCCAAGAGTGTATCGCCGGCGAAGAACCAGTCGATCACAGATTACAGACGTGCGACGGGATTCGAAGCCCTGCTTGGTTATCTGTATCTGAAAAAAGAGTGGAAAAGAATGCTGGAACTGGTTAAAATAGGTCTGGACAGTATCAAAGAACAATAAGGAGTGTCGAATATGAGTCACGATAAGAATGTACATGATAAGAAGATACACGATAAAAAATCGTATGATAAGAAAGAAAATGAAAATATCATAGAAGGAAGAAATGCCGTCATGGAAGCATTTCGTTCCGGAAAACCGGTAGACAAGCTGTATGTACTGGACGGATGTCAGGACGGCGCAGTCAGATCCATCATCCGTGAGGCAAGAAAGCATGACACGATCCTGAATTTCGTGGAAAAGGACCGCTTAAACCAGTTGTCAGAGACCGGAAAACACCAGGGTGTGATTGCAAGTGTTGCCGCATATGAGTATGCAGAAGTAGAAGATATGTTAAAGCTTGCAGAAGAAAAAGGGGAAGATCCGTTCCTGATCATTTTGGATAATATCGAAGATCCGCACAATCTTGGCGCGATCATCCGTACCGCAAATCAGGCAGGTGCACATGGCGTGATCATTCCGAAGAGACGTGCAGTCGGACTGACGGCAACTGTGGCAAGAACTTCCGCAGGTGCGCTGAATTATACGCCGGTTGCAAAAGTAACGAATCTGGTAAAGACGATGGAAGATCTGAAGAAGAAGGGTCTGTGGTTCGTATGTGCCGATATGGACGGAGATGTCATGTATGATGTCAATATGAAGGGACCGATCGGTCTGGTGATCGGTAATGAAGGCGAAGGCGTGGGACGTCTGGTCAAAGACACTTGCGATTTTACCGCCAGAATCCCGATGAAAGGGGACATCGATTCCCTGAATGCGTCGGTAGCAGCGGGTGTGCTGGCATATGAGATCGTAAGACAGCGGATGCAGTAAGAAAGTGAAGTACAGGCGATTGCCATAAGCAGATAAGTATAGAGTGAAATGTGGACTTCGGAGGAAAGTATGACAGAGTATAAAAAATTAACAGACGAAGAACTGATCCGCAGACTCCGCATGGGAGAAACCGGGATTATAGATTATCTGATGGAAAAATATAAGAATCTGGTCAGAAAAGAAGCCAATGCAATGTATCTGCTCGGCGGAGAGACAGACGACCTGATCCAGGAAGGAATGATTGGTCTTTTCAAAGCTGTTCAGGATTATGATGTGGATCAGGAAGCTTCTTTCTTCAGTTTTGCAAGACTGTGTGTGACGAGACAGCTCTATTCGGCAATCGAAGCTTCGAACAGAAAGAAACACAGCCCGCTTAACAGTTACATTTCTTTGTATGAAAGGGAAGATGGCGAAGGTTCTCTGATCGATACGATGGAATCAGAACATGAGACAAATCCGGAAGAACTGCTTGTCAGCCAGGAACATGCAAAGTCGTTGGAAGAACGGCTGGAAAAGGATTTAAGTGAACTGGAACGCAGAGTCTTGTATTTACACCTGATGGGGACCGATTATAAGACGATCGCAAAGCTTCTGGACCGGAGTCCGAAGACGATTGATAATGCACTTCAGAGGATCAAAGGGAAGATGCAGAGGATTCTGGAAAAGGAAAAATAGATATAATTAAAATTACGATATGTCCAGAAGAAAAAAGTGTATATTTTGTAGAGTTTTTTGTATGTACAGGAAAATTACAGATGCTTATAATGATATATGCAGTAAAGGTAAAAATAGGAGGTATCGTAATGGCAAAGAAAATATTAATCACCGGAGGCGCCGGTTATATCGGAAGTCACACAGCACTGGAACTTTTGAATGAAGGATATGAAGTTGTTGTATATGACAATCTGTGCAATTCATCAAAAGAATCTATCAAAAGAGTAGAAGAACTTACCGGAAAGCACATTACATTTTATGAAGGAGATGTGATGGATGAGACTGCTTTGAGGGAAATGTTAGAAAAAGAAAGTGTAGATGCAGTCATTCACTGTGCGGCACTGAAAGCAGTCGGAGAATCCGTACAGAAGCCATTAGAGTATTACCGTAATAATATAACAGGAACCCTGACACTTATGGATGTTATGAAACAGACAGGTGTTAAGAATATCGTGTTCAGTTCGTCTGCAACCGTATACGGAAGTCCGAAAGAGATGCCGATCACAGAGGAGTGCCCGAAGGGACAGTGCACGAATCCTTACGGATGGACAAAATCCATGATGGAACAGATCATGACGGATGTACAGAAGGCCAATCCAGATATGAATGTTATTCTTCTTCGCTATTTCAACCCGGTAGGAGCACATGAAAGTGGACGTATCGGAGAGGATCCGAAGGGAATCCCGAACAACCTGATGCCATATATTTCACAGGTGGCAGTAGGAAAGCTTGAAAAACTCGGCGTATTCGGAGATGACTATGACACACCGGACGGAACCGGAGTCCGTGACTACATTCATGTAGTAGATCTTGCAAAAGGACACGTAAAAGCAATTAACTATATCTTCAGCAATCCGGGACTTGATGTGATCAATCTTGGAACGGGCGTCGGATATTCTGTGCTTGATATGGTAAAAGCATTCGGCAAAGCATGTGGAAAAGAGATTCCATACGAGATCAAACCAAGAAGAGCCGGAGATATTGCAATGTGTTATGCAGATCCTGCCAAGGCAGCAAGAGTGCTTGGCTGGAAGGCTGAAAAAGGACTGGATGAGATGTGTGCCGATACATGGAGATGGCAGTCGCAGAATCCAAATGGATATGAAAAATAGAAATTTTTAATAAGTTGGAAATACAATTTATATGCAGGGCAGTCTTTTCGCAGGCTTCCCTGTTTTTATTGCCATGCATTCGTAAGGAGCTGCCAGTGGCAGGTCCTGTAGATACCAAAGTATGCAAGAGAAGTTGCCGGTGGCAGGTTCGGTAGATACCAAATAGAAATTCATATTTTTTGAATAGAATATCAAATGTTCATATTCATTCCCAAATGTTAAACTTTATTCATGCTAAAGAGCTGTGCAGAAAAAATGTAAGAAGGAGTAAAGAGGAATGGAAAATAACAGTAAGAGCAGTGTAGTATACCAGGGAAAGATTCCCGGAAGAGTAAAGTATACATTTGCATTTGGAGCATTGGGTAAGGATTTGATTTATGGAATGATCGCAACATTTTCGATGATCTATTTTACAGATATCATTAAAGTTGCACCGGCGTTTATCGGAACGATGTTCTTCGTGGCGAAGATCTGGGATGCGTTCAATGATCTGTTCATGGGAATGATCGTGGATAATACGAGAAGCCGTTTTGGAAAGTTTGTTCCGTGGCTGGCAATCGGAACGCTGATCAATGCGTTCGTATTTGTAACTGTATTTACAGATTTTCATCTGACAGGTGTGAAGCTTTGCGTCTTTGCGACGGTTGTATATATTTTATGGGGAATGACTTATACCATCATGGATATTCCATACTGGTCAGTGATTCCGAATCTGACTTCTGATCCACAGGAACGTGAAAAAGTATCGGTATTGCCAAGAATTTTTGCAAGTATCGGACAGTCACTGATCATTGCAGGCTTTGGTGTGCAGATTATTAAAGGACTTGGCGGCAATTATACAGGATATCACAGATTCGCACTGATCATTGCAGCAACATTTATTTTTACAATGGCTGTATGTGTGATCAATCTGCCGAAGATCCAGCATGATGTTGAGGAAAAGGACAAGATGAAATTCAAAGACATCTTTACTGTCATTAAGAAGAATGATCAGTTAAGATGGGCAGTATTACTGATCCTTTTATATAACGTGGCAATTCAGGCAATCATGGGAGTTGCAACTTATTACTTCAGTTATGTATGTAATAATGCGGGAATGTTATCTGCATTTATGATCAGTGCATCAGTTGCAGAAGTAGTCGGACTTCTGATCTTCCCGAAGGTAACAAAGGTATTATCCAGAAAGAAAGCGTTCCTGATGGCATGTGTACTCCCGCCAATCGGGTTGATCTTATTACTGATCGTTGGTATTGTATGCCCGAATAACATTGCGCTGACAGCAGTTGCAGGTGTGATCGTCAAGACAGGAACCGGTCTGGAACTTGGATGTGCGACTGTATTCCTTGCAGATGTTGTTGATTATGGTGAATATGTTCTTGGAACAAGAAATGAAGGAGTGGTATTCTCTTTACAGACACTGATCGTAAAACTGACCGCAGCATTTACTTCACTGGCAATCGGATTCGTACTGGAACTTACCGGATATGTACCGAATGCAGTACAGTCGCTGGCAACACAGAATTCTATCCGTGTACTGATGTGTATCGTACCGACAATCGGAGTCATTCTGGCATACATCGTATATAAGAACAAATATAAATTAAGCGATGAATTTATGAAAAAAGTAGTGGCTAAGATTAATGGCTCCGGAGAGGAAGCATAAAAGGCGAAATACATAATCATAAGGCAAGCTGGATTTTAAATTAAAATCGGCTTGCCTTATTGCTGTATACGCAGGTACATTATATAATCTAAGAATACTTAACAGGTTACAAAAGCAACAGTAAATAAATACATTGATTGAGAAGAAACGGAAAGAAAGACATGAAAAATAAGTTGGAAAATGGAGAGGAACCGTGAGGATATTTAGTATTATTCTGGCAGACGATGAACAGCAGATCCTGTATGGAATGAAAAAAGGAATTGAATGGGAAAAACTTGGATTTCGTGTGGCCGGAGTGGCACAGAATGGGAAAGAAGCATTGGAACTGATGGAAGAGGTGCATCCGGATCTGGTGATTAGTGATATTAAGATGCCATTTATGGATGGACTGGAACTGGCAAAGCATATCCATGAGGATTATATGAACACGAAAGTAATCTTATTCTCCGGATGGGATGATTTTGAATATGCAAGACTCGCAATCAGTTATGGGGTATCGGAATATATTATGAAACCCATCAACTATGAGGAGATGCAGAATCTTCTTATGAAGATGCACGAAGAACTGGATAAAGAATACAATGAAAAAATGAACCGTGCCCGGTTGGAACATGCCTATATGGAGAGCCTTCCGCTTTTGCGGCAACAGTTTTTTACCCGCCTGGTAACAGAAAAAATGAATAAAAATGAGTTGCAAAGTCAGATTGATAATCTGAAGCTGGAATTTACAGATGCAGTATATTCGGTTGTTGCAATGAAAGTGGGCAGAGGGGATGAAAAGGATGTACTGAGCGAACTGGCAGTGAAGCAGACCATAAAAGAGGCATTGGAAAAGATTGCACGTGTATACGAATTTGGTATGAGTGATAATGAGATATTCATTCTGGGCAGTAATAAAAAACATGATATCGGAAGAATTACAAGGACGATTGATGAAGCAGTTGTTTTGATCGAACGTATTTTCCAAAGCAGGATTTCCTGCGGAATCAGTGTCAGCAGGGAAGGAATTGAGGATATGCCGTCATTGTATGAGCAGGCACTTGAGGCACTGGATTACAATCTGGTGACGGTAGAAGAAAGTTATACGTATTATAATGACATCATGCCGGTGCAGGATGTCAGAGAAGACTGGAATACAAAAGTAGAGAATATAGGGAAAAATATCACACATTATACGGAAGAAGAGTTGAAAAGTCAGGTGGAAAGTCTGCTTGCATGGCTTCATAGGAGACAGTATTCGTTAAACGAATATCAGGTTCTGATCCTGGAAATTTCATTTTCATTCTCCAGATTTTACAAAAAATATCAGATTACATCGGATATGGAATTTGCAGGAACGAAGAAAATGGCAGTGAAGATTCTCTCGTTAAGTACAGGGGAAGAGTTGGATCACTGGCTGGTCAATTACTGTGAACTGATCCGGTCGCTGATTCAGAAAAAACAGATTGATAACAATGTCATCCTGGCGGAACATGCGCGCAAGATCGTAGAAGAGAGGTTTCCAGATCCTGACTTAAGTGTAGAGACCGTGTGTGGGGAGCTGCATGTCAGTTCATCGTATTTTTCGAAAATCTTCAAACAGGAAACAGGTGGAACATTTGTGAACTATCTGACCGGACGTCGGATGGAAGAGGCGAAAAAACTGCTTTTACAGACAGATTATAAGAGTCAGGTGATCGGAAATATGGTGGGATATCCGGAGCCGAATTATTTCAGTTATGTATTTAAGAAAAATTGTGGGATGTCTCCGGTAAAATACAGAAAACAGGGGGGAGATGCGGATGAAGGATAAAAAAGTAAGTATCCGCATTGTGTTCCCGTTCGTGATGTCTGTTTCCATTGCGGTCTGTATTATAAGCTGTATGTTTTTGTTTTCGCATTATTTTTCGGGATATTTTCAAAGAGATACTATTGAGAAAGTATCAAAACAGAAAAAAACACTGGCCCAGGATTTAGAAGCGGAGATAGAGAATATCAATGAACTGATCAACTCGATTTATTATCAGGATATCCGGACCTATGATACGGCAACAGAAATGTTTCAAAGAGAAATGGAACAACGTATGGTGCGGGAATCAGAGGTGCTTTATGGCGCTGCAATTTACGATGCAGATGGAAGCAGTCTGTGGCATTCGGAAAAATTACCGGACAGGAATAAAGCAGAGGTAAAACAGGAAGACTGGTTTCAAAATGCACAAAAGAATATAGAGACGATTCATTACGGAGAGAAGAAACTGGTACAGCCCCGGAAGGCAAGATACGTTTATGAAATCAGCCGTTACATAGAATATGTGGAAAATGGCAATATGAAGTCCGGAGTACTGCTTCTGGAGTATTATACGGATTCGATAGATGAGGTATTGCTGCATTATAAGAGTCAAAAATCGGCATACTGTTACCTTCTGGATACAAACCGGCGATTACTGTATCATCCATTTGAAAAAGAGATCGTTTCGGGAATGTATCAGGAAAAAACGGTGAAAGAGGCAATGGCCTGCAAGAATTATAAAATAGAAGAGCAAAGCGGAGAAAAATGGCTGATTGAGCGCCAGCAGATCGGATATACCGGATGGAATGTGGTACTCGTAAACTCGATGTCCAGTCTGGATTTTGAAAGTTATAATCTGCACTATGTTGCATGGTTTACTCTGCTGCTGGTTGGCGTGATATTAATTTTCCTGGATATTTTACTTTTTAGAAGCTTTACGGATCCGGTTTATCGTCTGCTTCAGACGATGCAGGAATTTGGAAAAGGCAATTATGATATTAAGGCAAAAGAAGAGGGAATCGGAGAACTGAAAAATCTCAGCGCACATTTTAATATCATGGCAGATAAGCTGCAGGAACAGATGGAAGAGATCCGAAGGAACGAACGCGAGCGTCAGCAGATGGAGAAGAAGTTGCTGCAGTCTCAGATTAATCCACATTTTCTGTATAACACATTGGACTCGATCATCTGGATGATACGAAGTGAGGAATATGAAGGGGCAGGAAAGATGGTATCTCTGCTTGCAAAGTTTTTCCGTATCTCTCTAAGTCAGGGAAAAGATATGATTCCGTTGGAGAAAGAATTGGAACATGCATCCAGTTATCTCGCAATTCAGAATATCCGATTTAAGGATAAATTTGAATTTCAGATAGAGGCAGATCCGGCATTGTTAAAATACTTGTGTCCGAAATTGTCCATTCAGCCGTTGCTTGAAAATGCGATTTATCATGGCATGGAGGGAATGTATGAGGACGGAGAGATTACCATCCGGATCTATGACAGGGATGGAGATATTGGAATTGATGTAGCAGATAACGGGCCTGGAATGACACAGGAAACCATAGATCATATCATGCACAACAAAGTAATTTCGAGCAAACGCGGATCGGGGATTGGTGTGCGGAATGTAAACGAACGGATCCAGCTGATCTACGGAGAGGATTATGGCGTAACCATCACGAGCGAACTGGATGAAGGAACGACAGCGACCATTACAATTCCAAAGATGGAGGAAACCGATGATGCAAGGTAGAAAAAAACATATATTGCTGATCCTTTTACTTCTTTTGATCGCATTTGTATCCATGCAGATGATGGCAGGCCAGAATTACACAGAGAAAAAGACGAGGATAACGGTGATTTTACCGAAAGACAGTCAGAATGAGCTGTATGGCCTGTTGGATGGAATACGGGACCAGGCTTATGATGACCATGTGAAATTAGATGTATGGTATAAAAGCAGACTGACGGAAAAAGCGTTTGATGAACTTGTGAAAGAAGAAATGGAGAATGGCTCTGAAGGGATCCTTCTCGTATATCCGGAAATGTATCTGGAGAAAAAGGAAGGCGGTTATAAGAAAAATAATCTTCTGGCAGTGACAGATACGATGCAGAGTGAGTTTAAGTATTATGCAGCTACTTTAAAAAGTAAGAAAGAACAATATCGTCTGCCGGTAGAAGATGCAGTGCTGGAGCAGGTGCGAAATGGGGAAAAACCATTTATTTATGTAGAAAATACATACAGACTTGGTTATGAAAGCATGCAGATGTTAGAAAAGAAAGGAAAGACAAAAGATATGAAGAATATTTGTCTGAAGCCGGTAAGACTGGATAAAGAAAGGATGGAAAGCGGTGAATATGATGCGTTGCTTTCAAGGTGATCGGAAGATGAAACACGGTAAAAAATGCAAGATAGATAAATACACCCTCATACTGATCGTTTTGCTCCTTCTTCTGACCGGACTTGTGATCGCATGGAAACTGCCGCAAAAAGAAGACCGGTATATACATGTCGGAATTGCAGTATATGACCGTAGCGATACATTTATGGAAAGTTATATCAGAGAACTGGAAGATAAGATAGGACAGACGAAAATACTTGGGAAAAAAGTATCTTATGAAATCTATGATGCAGAAGGGATCGGCAGCCGTCAGGAAAAACAGCTGCAGGAGATGTATGCTCAGGATTACGATGTGATGCTTGTAAATCTTGTAGAACCGGCATCTGCGGCAAGTGTACTGACTGATGCCAAAGATGCAGACATACCAGTCATCTTATTTAACAGGGAGATTGATGAAAAGGACTTGAAAATATCGAAAAATGTCTGGTATGTAGGAACGGATGCCAGAGCGGCCGGTGTGATGCAGGGGGAACTGTTGAAAGATCTCTGGAAAAAACAAAGCAGAATACTCGACTGGAATGGAAATGGAATGCTGGATTATGTACTGGTAGAAGGAGAAGAATCACATTTTGATGCAATCCGCAGAACAAGCGGATTCCTGGAAGCGGGTGCAGAACTTCCGTTGAATCAGAAGGGAAATATCCTGGCTGAATGGAAGAGAGAGCTGGCTTATGAAAAGTTTGCGGCATTAGATGACGAGGCAGTACAGAACGTAGAGGCTGTTATCTGCAATAACGATGATATGGCACTTGGGGTGTATGATTATTACAAAGAAAAAAATCTGAAACTTCCAGTGATCATAGGGATTAATAACAGTGAAGAAATGCACCAGAAGATTATGTCGGGCGAAATGTATGGAACGATTGACAATAAGATGGAAGATCAGGTAATGGAAATATGCCGGCTGATGCAGGCAATTTTGAAAAAGGATACAGGATCATATCAGAAAGTGTGGTATAGTACGCCGAAGGCAATCGTTAAAGCAAAAGAAAAGAAGAACTAAAAAATAAAAAACTCTGTAAATCAATCATGATTTACAGAGCTTTTCTTTTAAGCTGCCTAGCGGAATCGAACCGCCGACCTCCGCCTTACCAAGGCGACGCTCTACCGACTGAGCCAAGGCAGCATGCATAAGTGATATGCAACATTGATACTATACAATGAATCAGGTGATTTTGTCAATACATTTTTTTGTGATATCGGGAGAAAATCAAAAGAAATATAAAGAAAACACATTGCCGGAAAATGAAAATAGGAATAGAATAGTAATCTAGAACATGGTAGACAGAAGGGGGAGAGAAACATGAAAAAGATGAAGACAATGACAGAGGGCGTGATCTGGAAAGAAATACTTTTTTTTGCAATCCCGCTGATTCTGGGGAATTTGTTTCAACAGTTATATAATACGGTAGATTCGATTATTGTCGGCAACTATGTGGGAAGTAACGCACTGGCAGCAGTCGGATCCAGCGGTGCGATCATTAACCTGCTGATCGGTTTCTGCATAGGAGCATCGACCGGTGCAGGTGTTGTGATCTCGCAGTTTTATGGAGCCAAAAATGCAGAAGGCGTGAGGAAGGCCGTACATACTACGATGGCGATCGCGCTGGCAGCAGGAGTGCTTCTGACTGTAATCGGGATTGCAGTGACACCATCGATGCTGCGCCTGATGGGAACACCGGACAAGGTATTTGAACAGTCGGTAATCTATCTGCAGGTATATTTTGGCGGAAGTTTATTTTCGGTAGTTTACAATATGTCGGCGGGTGTTCTGAATGCCGTGGGCAATTCCAGACGTTCCCTGGTATACCTGATGATCGCGGCGATTTCAAATATATTCCTGGATCTGATCATGGTTGTCGGACTGAAGCTTGGAATCGTTGGCGCGGCACTGGCTACGGATATCAGTCAGTTGATATCATGCATTTTTATATGGGGATTTCTGATCAGAAGTGAAGATGTATATAAGTTGAAGATTAAGGAAATCCGCTGCTATGACCATCTGCTTTCCAAGATCATCCGTATCGGAATCCCGACGGGAATCCAGAATATTGTAATTTCACTTTCGAATCTGATCGTACAGACGAGCGTGAATAGTTTCGGGGCAACGGTTATGGCCGGATTTGCAGCATATATAAAGATTGATGGATTTAACATCCTTCCGGTATTGAGCATCAGTATGGCCGCAACTACATTTGCGGGACAGAATATTGGCGCCAGAAAGCCGGACAGAGTCAGAAAAGGAATGTATATATCTACTGTGATGGGGGCTGGCTATTCGGTGTTAACCGGAATTATGTTGCTGATATTTGCTCCACAGGTGATAGGTGTCTTTACGACGAACCAGAAGGTCGTGGAGTATGGCGTATATATTATGAGGTATTTCTGTCCGTTTTACTGGATGCTTGGAATTCTGCATGTGCTGGGAGGAACGATACGAGGAACAGGCAAGACGATGCAGGCAATGGTCGTATTCCTGGTATCTTTGTGTGGATTCCGTGTGATGTGGATCGCGGGAACAATGGCATGGACAAGAAGTCTCGGACATGTGATGATGTGTTATCCGACGTCCTGGCTTCTGGGAATGCTACTGATGCTTTTGTATGTATGGAAAGGAAAATGGATGGATCTGTAAGGCCGGGCAAAATCCGTCTGTTCCAAAATCCGTACATTTGCGCTAAAGGTAATTGGGATAAAATAAAGTATCTTCCCTTGTTTCATTATATTTTTTATGATAAGATAATGAGCATAATGTATAGTTAAAACCTAAGGAGGATACCATGGGAGAAGAAACAACAGTTTCCAAAAATTTTATTGAACAGGAAATAGATAAAGATCTTGCAGAAGGAGTGTACAGTGAAGTATGTACAAGATTCCCACCGGAACCAAACGGATATCTGCATATCGGACATGCAAAGTCTATTCTTTTGAACTCAGGACTTGCAAAGAAGTATAATGGAACATTTCATCTGAGATTTGACGATACGAATCCGATGAAAGAAGATATGGAATTCGTAGAGTCTATTAAAGAAGATGTAAAATGGTTAGGCGCTGACTGGGGAGATCATCTCTATTTTGCATCTAACTATTTTGATCAGATGTATGAGTGTGCCGTAAAACTGATTAAGAAGGGAAAAGCATTTGTCTGTGATCTGACGGCAGAAGAGATGCGTGAATATCGTGGAACGCTGACAGAGCCTGGAAAGAACAGTCCGTACCGTGACCGTTCGGTAGAAGAGAACTTAAGACTTTTCGAAGAGATGAAAGACGGCAAGTATCAGGACGGAGAGAAAGTCTTACGTGCAAAGATCGATATGGCATCGCCGAATATTAACATGCGTGATCCGATCATCTACCGTGTGGCTCATATGACACATCATAACACCGGAGATAAATGGTGCATCTATCCAATGTATGATTTTGCTCATCCAATCGAAGATGCGATCGAACATATCACACATTCTATCTGTACGCTGGAATTTGAAGACCACAGACCATTATATGACTGGGTTGTGAAAGAATGTGAATTTGATCCGGCACCGAGACAGATTGAATTTTCAAAGCTGTATCTGACAAATGTCGTTACAGGTAAGAGATACATTAAGAAACTGGTTATGGATGGTATCGTAGACGGATGGGATGATCCGCGACTGGTATCAATAGCAGCCCTCAGAAGAAGAGGATTCACACCGGAATCTATCAAGATGTTCGTTGAGATGTGTGGAGTATCCAAGAGCCAGAGCTCTGTAGATTATGCAATGCTTGAGTACTGTATCCGTGAGGATCTGAAGATGAAGAAGCCTCGTATGATGGCAGTTCTTGATCCGATCAAACTGGTAATTGATAACTATCCGGAGGGAGAAGTTGAGTATCTGGATGTAGAGAATAACCTGGAGAATCCGGAACTTGGTGTGAGAAAAGTGCCATTTGGTCGTGAGCTTTATATTGAGCGTAATGATTTTATGATCGAGCCGCCGAAGAAGTATTTCCGTCTTTTCCCTGGCAATGAAGTACGTCTGATGCATGCATATTTTGTAAAATGTGTAAGTTACGAGACGGATGCCGAAGGAAATGTAACGGTTGTTCACTGTACTTATGATCCGGAGACAAAATGTGGAACAGGATTTACCGGACGTAAAGTGAAGGGAACGATCCACTGGGTAAGTGCTCCACAGGCAAAGAAAGCAGAAGTAAGATTATATGAGAATCTGATCGATGAAGAGAAGGGTGTATATAATAAAGAAGACGGCTCCCTGAATCTGAATCCGAATTCACTGCAGATTTTAAAGGAGTGCTATGTAGAAGACAGCTTTAACGAAGCAGGTCCGTGCGACAGCTTCCAGTTTGTAAGAAACGGATATTTCTGTATCGATTCGAAAGATTCTACATCGGAGAATCTGGTATTTAACCGTATCGTATCGCTGAAGAGTTCATTTAAGCTGCCTAAAAAATAAGAAATAATGAACAGCAGAATACATTAATAAAGATACTGTGATTAAGATGGAAAAATAAAATGAATGAATTAACGATAAATCTAGACAGTCGTTCGAAGAAGCCGCTGTATGAGCAGATTTATGATTATATCAAGTCTGATATCCAGAACGGGAGGATTCCTTACGGGGAAAAACTCCCGTCTACCAGGGCTTTGGCAAAGCATCTGGAAGTCAGCCGCAGTACGGTTGAACTGGCATATGAACAATTATTATCAGAAGGATATATCGAATCTGCTCCATACCGCGGTTTTTTCGTGGCTCAGATTGATGAATTATATCAACTGAAAAAAGAAGAAAAGAAGTCCGGACGGAAAATAGAAAAGAAAAAAGTGTATCAATATGATTTCACGCTGAATGGAGTTGATCTGAACAGCTTTCCGTATAATGTGTGGCGAAAACTGTCAAAAGATATCCTGATGGATGACAGGACAGAATTATTCCGTACAGGGGATCCGCAGGGCGAATATGGTTTCCGGAGTGCTATCAGTAATTATCTGTATCAGGCGCGGGGAGTGGACTGTACACCGGATCAGGTTGTGATCGGCGCAGGGAGTGATTATATTCTGATGCTGCTTGGGATGATCCTCGGAACAGAACATATGATCGCATTTGAAGATCCGACTTATAAACAGGCATACAGAGTGATCCATACACTTGGGTATGAGACGGTTCCTGTGGCGATGGACAGACATGGTATGAAAATACAGGATCTTGAAAGTACGGGAGCTGATATTGCTTATGTAACGCCATCCCATCAGTATCCGACCGGGATTGTTATGCCGATAGGAAGAAGAATGGAGCTTTTGAAATGGGCATATGAAAAAGACGGAAGATATATTATAGAGGATGATTATGACAGTGAATTCCGCTATAAAGGGAAACCGATTCCGGCATTACAGGGATATGATGCGGAAGATAAAGTCATTTACCTTGGAACATTCTCCAAATCCATCGCACCCGCAATACGTCTGAGTTATATGGTATTGCCAAAAGATATTCTGAAAGCATATCGGAAGAAGGGAAGCTTTGTGAATTCTACGGTATCAAAAGTGGATCAGACGATCGTGCAGCACTTTATTGAAGAAGGATATTATGAACGCCATCTGAATAAGACCAGGGCGTTATATAAAAACAGGCATGATGTGTTGATCGAAGCTTTGAAACCACTGGGAGATATCTGTGAGATATCGGGGGAACATGCAGGGGTTCATATCCTGTTAACATTTAAAAACGGACAAAAAGAAAGAGATCTGATCGAGAAGGCGAAAAAAGCAGATATCCGGGTATATGGGCTTTCTGATTACCGGATCCGCAAAGAAGAAAAGGAAAAAGCAACCATCCTTCTGGGATATGCGAATATGAGAGAAGAAGATATCAAAGAAGCTGTGGCAATTCTGAATCAATGCTGGAGAAAATAGAAAGTGTTTCCAACATTTTAGAAAGAAAAAAGAGCGGTATATATTATCAAACGGGGAGAATAAAAAGATTACCCTGTTGATATCATATACTGCTCTTTTATACTTGTGTATGCAAAAAGACTATTGGATACAGAAATGTCTTCTGCAGTAAAGGTAATAAATACCGATTAATCCTCGTCATCCCCGTCGTCTTCGTCAGTGTCTTCGGAAGTATCCGGAGTGTCCTTAGCATCAGCATCTTCGGAAGTATCTTCTGTGTTGTCCGCAGAAGATACTTCTGTACTGTCATCTGCTGCATTGTCCTCTTCGGTAGTTGTTTTGGCTGCATTCAGATCGACATATCCACGGTCAACCGGTTGGAGGTCATTATCCAGATCGAAGTCTTCGTCTTCAAAATCATCGTTGAAATCATCGTCCTCATCTTTCTTTGACTTCTTTAAATAATAAACCAGACCTGCTGCGGCACTGCCGATTGCTGCAAGACCTAATAATTTTTTGCTCCATTTTGCCATGATAATCTGACTCCTTTCCGTTCTTTCCCTTATCATAGCACATATTATATGCTTTTTTCCATTAAATTAAAATAAATTATTGCAAGTTGAGAAGAAAATAAAAATATGATACACTGTATCATATCCTGGCTGTATCAGTACCTGAAGGGAGCCTGGGACGGCAAAATCCGGTGAGAATTGTATGGTCCTGGATAAAGGAGAGAAAAAGTATGAAAGAACAAAGCAAAAAGACGGTGGCAAAGAAGAAATTTTTTAAAATGGTGTTCAGCCGTGCCGGGATTTTTGTCATATTGATTCTGATACAGTTACTGGTATTCTTAGGAATTCCATACTATCTGAAAGAGTATGCAACCTTTATATACAGTGCGATGAGCGTGATGGAAATCGTTGTTCTTGTATATATCATTAATACAGAAGGGAACCCGGCATTTAAAATGACCTGGATGCTGTGTGTGATGGCACTTCCGGTTATAGGAACGGTATTTTATATCTATGTACATCTGCAACTGGAGACGAGATTTGTACAGAACAGACTTGCGGCACTTCGTATGGAGACAGAACCTTATATGGATCAGGATGAGAAGGTTACAGAGGCACTCTGGGCAAGCAAATCGGCAAATGCACAGCTGTCTTATTATCTGTCACATCAACTTGGATTTCCGACCTACCGCAATACGGAAGTCGAATATTTCCCGGTGGGAGAGGATAAATTTGCTTCTATGATTAAAGAGCTGGAAAAAGCAGAGAAGTTCATTTTCATGGAATATTTCATTGTAGAGGAAGGAATTATGTGGGATACAATCCTGGAGATCCTGAAACGGAAAGTGAACGAAGGTGTAGAAGTCAGGTTCATGTATGATGGAATGTGTGCATTTGATCTGCTGCCGTACAGTTACCCTAAGAAACTTCAGAAATTCGGAATCAAGTGCAAAATGTCCAATAAGATCCGGCCTTTTGTGTCTACAATCCAGAATAACCGCGATCATAGAAAAATCTGTGTGATCGATGGGCAGACAGGGTATGTAGGTGGTGTGAATCTGGCTGATGAATATATCAATGAAAAAGAACGATTCGGTCACTGGAAAGATACAGCTGTTCTGTTAAGAGGAGATGCGGTCCAGAGCCTGACAATGATATTCCTGCAGATGTGGGATGTAGATATGCGTGGTGTTGAGCCTTATGGAAAATATCTTACAAAAAAAGCGGAATCACTGAATGACAGACTGGGATACGTGATCCCATATGCGGACAGTCCGTTTGACCATGAGAACGTAGGAGAAGAGGTGTATTTCCATATCCTGAATCATGCGAAGAAGTATGTGCATATCATGACTCCGTATCTGATACTGGATAATGAGATGCTGACAACACTTACACGTGCAGCCAAAAGTGGTATTGAAGTGATCATCATCATGCCGCATATTCCGGATAAATGGTATGCATTCGCGGTAGCAAAGACATATTATAAAGAATTGATTGAAGGCGGAGTGCAGATCTATGAATATACACCGGGATTTGTACATGCGAAAGTATTTGTATCTGATGATGATACGGCAACAGTAGGCAGTATCAATCTGGATTTCCGGAGTCTCTATCTGCATTTTGAAAACGGAGTATTTATTTATGATAATCCGGAGGTTCAGAAAGTGGAAGAAGACTTCCAGAATACCCTGGCAAAATGTCACAAAGTTACAGTGACCGAGGTGAGAAACAGAGGAGTTCTTATGAAGGTAGCCGGGCAGGTGTTAAGACTGGTTGCGCCTTTAATGTAAAGAATACAGGAAATCATATGTATTTTCTGTAAAAATATTATTGAACCAAGATAAAATGTATAGTATAATGCTTAAGGCGGTTTGATTAGAATCGCTAAAGAAGACTGATAAGTCATGTTAATAACGCAGGAGGAATGGATATGGTTAAAGCAGTAGTCGGTGCCAACTGGGGCGACGAAGGAAAAGGTAAGATTACAGATATGCTGGCTGAGCAGGCAGATATCATCGTAAGATTCCAGGGAGGCGCGAATGCAGGTCATACAATTATCAATGATTATGGAAAATTTGCATTACACACACTTCCATCAGGAGTATTTTACGGTCATACAACCAGTATTATCGGAAATGGTGTAGCACTGGATGTACCGGTGTTATTCAAGGAAGTGCAGTCTATTATCGATCAGGGAGTTCCGATGCCGAAGATTCTGGTATCTGACCGTGCTCAGATGGTAATGTCTTATCATAAGAATTTTGATGCATACGAAGAAGAGAGACTGGGAGGAAAATCTTTCGGTTCTACAAAATCTGGTATTGCACCATTTTATTCAGACAAATATGCAAAGATTGGATTCCAGGTCAGTGAATTATTTGATGATGAACTGTTAAAAGAGAAAGTTGTCCGTGTGGCAGAACAGAAGAATGTATTACTGGAGCACCTTTATCATAAACCATTGATCAATCCTGATGATTTATATAATGAACTTCAAGAATATAAAAAGATGATCGAACCATTCGTATGTGATACATCTCTTTTCCTGAACAATGCAATCAAAGAAGGAAAAGAAGTATTATTAGAAGGTCAGCTTGGATCACTGAAAGATCCGGATCACGGAATCTATCCAATGGTTACTTCATCTTCTACATTAGCAGGATATGGAGCAATCGGAGCAGGAATCCCTCCATATGAGATCAAGAAGATCGTAACTGTATGTAAAGCATACTCAAGCGCAGTAGGAGCAGGAGCGTTCGTGAGCGAGATCTTCGGTGATGAAGCAGATGAATTAAGACGCCGTGGTGGTGACGGTGGAGAATTCGGAGCAACAACAGGACGTCCGAGAAGAATGGGATGGTTTGACTGTGTAGCTTCTAAGTATGGATGCAGAATGCAGGGAACCACAGATGTTGCATTTACAGTATTAGATGTACTTGGATACCTGAACGAGATCCCGGTATGTGTAGGATACGATATCGATGGAGAAGTAACAACAGACTTCCCGACCACACATCTGTTAGAGAAGGCAAAACCGGTTCTTAAGAAACTTCCGGGATGGAAGAGTGATATCCGTGGAATTAAGAAATACGAAGACCTTCCGGAAAACTGCAGAAACTACATTGAGTTTGTAGAAGAGCAGATCGGATACCCAATTACAATGGTATCGAATGGTCCGGAAAGACATGATATCATTTACAGAGAGTCAAAACTTTCCAAATAAGATAAAATATTTCGAATCATGAGATGAAAAACAGGGATAAAGCAGGCCACGTGTCTTTTGAAGACAGGAGAGCTGCTCTATCTCTGTTTTTTGATACCAAAGTATGCAAGAGAAGTTGCCGGTGGCAAGTTCTCCGCATCGCCATGCGTTCGTAAGGAGCTGACAGTGGCAGGTTCTGTAGATTGTTATGTTTTCCTTAAGAAATTTCTTATGCTTTATTCAGATTTTTTCCATAATGTTGACACATTCTATGCATATAATGAAACCATCGTAAATATAATAATAACGTCGGTGTAATCAGACACCAGAGACGTAAGAGGGGATAAAAAATAATCAAGATGGAGGTATGCACTATGAATACGAGAGACTGGACAAAAGAGGAAGCAGAAGTGATTTCAATGGAAGAATACCTTGCTAAGAGAAAGAAGATCAGAGAAGATGAAAGAAAACATAAGAAAAAAGGATCAGACGATCGCGAAGAAAGTCTGATGCCCTTTGAGTTTTATATGGTATCATCGCTTGCCTGGTCATGAGACTGTGACAACTTAGATACATCATCCGAGCTGTGGCTGTGAAAGCTGTCAGCTGAATCATCAGATGGAGTATTATGCCGGGTGAGTTTGAATACCAGCATATAACCATAGAGAAGTATCGGAAGCACAATCGTACATGCAATAGAGGCCCAGAGAAGGTCGATGGAATGCGGACTCCCGATCAGGGCAAATATTAATGTACTGAGATACATACCAAATAATAAAATGGCGGCAGCAAGTGCCAGAATACGTTTTGCATTTTTCATAATAATCATCCTTTACAATGAATCAAGACTTTAGTATATTATATAGAGAGCAGTGAAAAATTGCAAATGAATATCGTACAAAGGAGTATAGAAATATGAGTACATTATATCAGCAGTGGCAGAACATCGCTTATGATGAAACTGCAGACAGAAGTCAGTTAGAAAAATTCTGGGGAACTTATTTCCAGATTGAGAAAGAAATTTATGAAAAGCTTCTTTCTAATCCGGATGAAGTTGTAAAAGGAACAGTAAAAGAATTGGCTGAGAAATTCGGACAGGAAGTTCTGACAATGATCGGTTTCCTGGATGGTATCAATGAAAGTCTTCTGATCGAGATCGATCTTGATACAGTAGAAGAAGATACAGTAGTAAGTCTTGCATTTGACAAGGAAAGACTGTATAAGAATATGGTAGCGGCAAAAGCTGACTGGCTGTATGAACTTCCACAGTGGAAAGAGATTTTCTCAGAAGAAGAACTGAAGAAATTCTACAAAGAACAGAAGGAATCTACAACAATCCGCAAACCTAAAAAGATCGGAAGAAATGATCCATGCCCGTGCGGATCAGGAAAAAAATATAAAAAATGCTGTGGCAGATAATATTTCTGGTCACAGGTATCCTGAGTCTCATTTATTACAGTGCGATCTGTATCGCACTGAAAAAATGGGACTCTACTTTTTCCAGATTCTGGCTGGCGACCGGAATAGTGGGAATTGCAGGGAGTGCGCTGATCCGTTTATATGGAATGCCGTGTATCGTAGAAGCAATGATTGGTATTTCGGTATGTTTTCTTCTGATCGCAGAGATAAAGATCATAAAAGGAATGCACAGAAAACCTTTGGGAAAAAGAAAAGAACACTTTGAAGAAGACGCAAAAACAGGATCCGCTGCAAGATGGATCATTGTACTGGGAGCGCAGGTAAGAGGCCGGAAGATTACCGATTCACTGAAACGAAGACTGGACTGCGCGTCAGAGTATCTGAAAGAGCATCCGGATGTGCATGTGATCGTCTCCGGTGGACAGGGAAAAGATGAAGAAGTAACAGAAGCGTATGCAATGGCACGTTATCTGGAATGTGAAGGGATTGACTGCAGGCGTATTGTGCAGGAGGATGTGTCGGTAAACACACTGGAAAATCTGAAGTTTTCCAGAAACCTTATTGCAGATGTAGATACACCGGTAGGAATTGTCTCGAATAATTTCCATGTATATCGAGGGTGTGTATATGCAAAACGTGCAGGATTTAAGGAGCCGTTTCCGATACCGGCAAGCTGCCATCCATTATTATTCCCAAATTATTTTGTGCGGGAATGTTTTGCGGTCTGGAAACTGTGGCTGAAAAAATATTGACAAAGCAAAACGCCGTGTTATAATGAAAATGTATGAGAAAACACGTTGAAGAGAAGAGTAGGCTGGGAAAGAAATGCCAGAGAGAGAAGCCATGGGCTGAAAGCTTCTTATTTTGGAACCTTCTGAAAACTACCTCTGAGTGGCTGCAAAACAGTCCGGTGATTCCGTTATCGTCATAATTAAGAGGTTCTGGCATAAAAGTCTTTGGTGGATATAGAGACTGTGAAGTGTCAGTTCAAACAGGGTGGAACCGCGAGATAACTCGTCCCTTACAGTGATTATCTGTAAGGGGCTTTTTTTTCGCCACGCGTTCGTAAGGAGTGGCCAGTGGCAGGTCCTGTAGATGCCATGCGTTTGGGAAAAAGCAGCAGATTACGGATGATTGCTGAACGGGCAGGAAAGAAGATACATGCCCGAGGATAGGATATAAAAATAAAAAGAGAGGACATGATAATTATGAAAATTACATTAAAAGATGGATCTTTCAAAGAGTATGAAGGAAGTATGTCAGTACTGGATATCACAAAAGATATCAGCGAAGGTCTGGCAAGAGTAGCGACTTCTGCAAGAGTGAATGGTGAAGTAGTAGATCTCAGACACGTTGTAAGCGAAGATTGTGAACTGGAGATTCTTACATTTGATAATGAAGAAGGAAAGGGTGCATTCTGGCATACAACATCTCACATCATGGCACAGGCGATCAAACGTCTGTATCCAGATACAAAGCTTGCAATCGGACCATCAATCGAGAATGGATTCTACTATGATGTAGACCGCGAGACACCATTTGTAGCAGAAGATCTGGAAAAGATTGAAAAAGAGATGAAGAAGATCGTCAAAGAGGCTCTTCCGATCGAAAGATTTACAAAGACAAGAGAAGAAGCAATCGCATATTTCAAAGAAAAAGACGAACCATATAAAGTAGAGTTGATCGAAGATCTCCCGGAAGGAGAAGAGATCAGCTTTTATCAGCAGGGAGAATTTGTTGATTTATGTGCAGGACCACACCTGATGACAACAAAGCCTGTAAAAGCATTCAAGCTTACAAGCCTTGCAGGTGCTTACTGGAGAGGCAGCGAAAAGAACAAGATGCTTACAAGAATCTACGGTATCTCTTATCCGAAGAAAGCACTGTTAGACGAATATCTGACCATGCTTGAAGAAGCAAAAAAACGTGACCACAGAAAACTTGGTAAAGAGCTTGGACTTTTCATGATGTGCGAAGAAGGTCCTGGATTCCCGTTCTTCCTTCCAAAGGGAATGGTTCTTAAGAATACACTGCTTGACTACTGGAGAGAACTTCACAAAAAAGCAGGTTATGTAGAAGTATCTACACCAATTATCTTAAGCAGACACCTCTGGGAGACATCCGGACACTGGGATCACTATAAAGAGAATATGTACACAACACAGATCGATGGAGAGGACTTTGCAATTAAGCCAATGAACTGTCCGGGTGGAATGCTTGTATACAAAGCAGAACCGCGTTCATATAAAGATCTTCCGCTTCGTGTCGGAGAACTCGGACTGGTTCACCGTCATGAAAAATCAGGACAGTTACATGGTCTGATGCGTGTACGCTGCTTCACACAGGATGATGCACATATCTTCATGATGCCGGAACAGATCCGTGACGAGATCAAAGGTGTTGTAGCCCTGATCGATGAGGTATATCAGCTGTTCGGATTCAAATATCACGTAGAACTTTCCACACGTCCGGAAGACAGCATGGGAAGTGATGAAGACTGGGAACTTGCAACAGAAGGTCTTCGTGGTGCGCTTAATGACCTTGGTCTTGACTATGTGGTAAATGAAGGAGACGGAGCATTCTACGGACCGAAGATCGACTTCCATCTGACAGACTCTATCGGAAGAACATGGCAGTGCGGAACTATCCAGCTGGATATGCAGCTTCCACAGAGATTCGAACTGGAATACACAGGAGCAGATGGGGAGAAACACCGTCCGATCATGATCCACCGTGTAGCATTTGGATCTATCGAGAGATTTATCGGAATCCTGATCGAGCATTTCGCAGGAGCATTCCCTACATGGCTTGCACCGGTACAGGTTAAGGTACTTCCAATCTCAGATAAACATCTGGAATATGGACAGAAAGTACTGGATACATTGAATGCGGCAGGTATCCGTGCAGAAATCGATACACGTGCAGAGAAGATCGGATATAAGATCCGTGAGGCTCAGATGCAGAAGATTCCTTATATGCTTGTAGTAGGAGCAAAAGAAGAGGAAGAAAATCTGGTATCTGTAAGAAGCAGATTCGCAGGAGACGAAGGACAGAAGAGCCTGGATGAGTTCGTAGCATCTGTTACAGAAGAGATTGCAACAAGAGCAAGACGTGAAGTCGTAAAAGAAGAAAACTAAATTCGTTTTACAAATGTATAAAGAATAAAGAGAACTGGCATAATATATCTTGAAGTTTGAAAGGAGGATATATTATGCCAGATTTAAGATGTACCGTACAGACTTGTACACACAACCAGAATTATTACTGTAATCTTGACAGTATCGTAGTAGGAGGAAATTCCGCAAAAAAAGCAGATGAGACAAGCTGTGACAGTTTTGAAGAGCGAAAAGGTGGAAGCTCCTATTCGAATGCATACTCGGACATGGCGGGAAAAGAAGCATCTGCCAAGAGTGACGTGGATTGTAAGGCAACAGACTGTATGTATAACAAAGAATGTCAGTGTCATGCAGGAAAGATCAGTGTAGAAGGCGGGAATGCCTGTCACTGTCAAGAGACGGAATGCGCGACGTTCAAATGTGGCTGTGCGTAATCTTTGGAAGAAAAGATGCGCAGGTCATATGTATACGATCAGTGAATCAGTGAATAAAATGTACAGATAAAGAAAAAAGTGTGAAAAACCGGAATAAAGCTTAAGAATAAGTTTTTACTCCGGTTTTTGTCGTATCAAAGTATGTTGACGTAAATTTACAGTGAGGGTATAATAGCTTTATATGCCAAAACTGGCAGGGAAGAAGAGGATTTCATGAACAAAGAAGAGAATACATACTATAAAAACAGTCCCAAGTTTGGCAGAAAAGGACCGTCCAAATTAAGACAGCAATTTAACCGTGGAATGACCTATTTCCTGGTAATTGTTGCCTGTATTCTGGTTTATTTTGCTATGCTGAGGGTAGAAGCGATTTCGAATACACTGTCAAAGATCCTGTCGATTTTAAAGCCTGTATTGTATGGATGCGGGATTGCGTATCTTCTGAATCCAATCGTGAAGAGCGTAGATGCATATCTGGTGCCAGTGCTGGAAAAGCACATGAAGAAGAAAGAAAAAGCGAAGAAGGTTTCCAGAAGTATAGGAGTGATCGTGGCGCTGGTTGTATTGATTACGGTTGTATCGACATTGATCAATATGCTGATACCGGAACTGATCACAAGTATCCGTAATCTGATATTTACACTGCCGGCGCAGATCAATCAGCTGGTAAAAGAGATCAATAATATACAGCTGGATGATTCGACCACGACAGCAGTATTAAAAAATGCAATGAACGAAGCTTCGTCAAGTCTTCAGAAGTGGATGCGTACGGATCTGTTGGATAAGGTGAATGAAGTGATGACGCATCTGACGGTTGGTCTGTATACATTGATTATGGAAATGTTCCATGCAGTGATCGGAGTGATCGTATCGGTGTACATTTTATTTGGAAAAGAGACGTTCATTAATCAGAGTAAAAAAGCAGCTTATGCGATCTTTCCTGCAGAACGTGCAAACCTGTTGATTCATATCGCAGTAAAGACGAATGAGATATTCGGTGGATTTATCATTGGAAAGATGATAGATTCGATCATTATCGGAATTTTATGCTTTATTGGTACATCGATCTTAAAGATGCCGTATGCAATGCTTGTCAGTGTAATTGTAGGGGTGACCAATGTGATTCCGTTCTTCGGACCGTATATTGGAGCAATCCCGAGTGCTGTCCTGATTGCGCTGGCAGATCCGATGAAAGGGATATATTTCTTGATATTTATCCTGTTGTTACAGCAGTTTGACGGAAATATCCTGGGACCGAAGATCCTTGGCAATTCTACGGGACTGTCTGCATTCTGGGTAATCGTATCAATCCTTCTTGGGGGCGGATTGTTCGGAATTCTTGGTATGTTATTTGGAGTGCCGACGTTTGCGGTTGTCTATTATATTATAAAACTCCTTCTGGATAACCAGCTGGAGAAAAAGAAACTGCCGACAGATTCGGACTGCTATAACGGGGACAGTTATGTAGACAATGACGGTACATATTTTCAAAAAAGAGATGACGGGGCAGAAACAGAAGAACAGAAAATAGAAAAAAATAAAGAAGAAAAAGGGGAATAAGATTATGCCGATCAGAGTGCAGAATGATCTCCCGGTCAAGGAGATCTTAGAGAGTGAAAATATATTTGTAATGGATGAACACCGTGCAACACATCAGGATATCCGTCCGATCAAAATTGGACTTTTGAACCTGATGCCGTTAAAAGAAGAGACAGAACTGCAGATATTACGTTCACTGTCTAATACACCACTTCAGGTAGATGTGACATTTGTTGCAGTGGCTTCACATCAGTCAAAGAATACGTCAAAGAGTCATTTGAACAAATTCTATCAGACGTTTGATGAAATCAAAGACCGGAAATTCGACGGATTCATCATCACCGGGGCACCGGTAGAACAGATGCCGTTCGAAGAAGTGGATTACTGGGACGAACTGACACGCATTATGGACTGGACAAAGACAAATGTCGTATCAACATTGCATCTTTGCTGGGGAGCTCAGGCAGGAATGTATTATCATTATGGAATCGATAAAGTCCAGCTGGATAAGAAGGCGTTCGGTCTGTTCTGGCACAAAGTGCTAAACCGTAAGATTCCATTGGTACGTGGGTTTGATGATGTATTCCTGGCACCACATTCCCGTCATACAGAGACTCCACTGGATAAAGTGCGCACAGATAAGAGAATCACGATTCTGGCAGAATCGGATGAAGTGGGTCTCTTCCTTGCGATGGCACAGAATGGACGCCAGATATTCGTGATGGGACATCCGGAATATGATCGTGTGACACTGGATGGAGAGTATAAGCGCGATAAGAGCAAGGGACTGCCGATTGAACTTCCAAAGAATTATTATCAGGACGATAATCCGGAGAATGGACCATTGCTTACATGGAGAGCAACAGCTAATAATTTATATACTAATTGGTTAAATTATTATGTGTATCAGGCTACGCCATATGACCTTGAAGGAACACCGGATTTTACTTGGAAATAGGGCATTTTCAGGGAATTGTGAGTCAGGTTGAAGAAATGAAATGACAGCAGGAAAAGCAGACGGTATTAAATAAGGATTAGCCAGAAAGCAAAAAAATACCAAGGCAGGAACCAAGATTAACTTGAAGTTCATTACACAGAGTGTTATAATATCAAAAAAATATTGCAGGCAAAAGACTCCGAGGATGGAATATCCCCGGAGTCTTTTTGCATATAAAGGAATAAGGAGGAAAAGAGGGTATGGAGTTATTGAATGCAATCGTCACAACCGTAAATGGAGTCGTCTGGGGATGGCCAATGATCATTCTGCTGCTTGGTACACATATTTATATGACAGCCAAGACAGGATTTATCCAGCGTTTTACCATTACAAAAGGAATCAGACTGTCTGTGGAAAAAGATCCGGATGCAGAAGGAGAAGTATCGCAGTTCGGTGCACTGACAACGGCACTTGCGGCAACGATCGGCACCGGTAATATTGTTGGAGTAGGAACAGCAATCGCGCTTGGTGGCCCGGGAGCAGTCTTGTGGTGCTGGCTGACAGGTGTATTCGGAATCGCAACCAAGTACGCAGAGTCTTATATTGCGGTCAAATACAGAGTAAAAACGGAAGACGGACGTATGCAGGGCGGAGCTATGTATGCGTTGGAACGTGGATTGCATATGAAGTGGCTTGGTGTATTATTTGCATTCTTTGCAGGCTTTGCTTCTTTTGGTATCGGATGTGCAACGCAGGTTAATTCCATTGCTGAGATATGTCATACGAATTTTGGAATTCCTCCGGTGGTAGTCGGAATCTTGATTGCTGTTCTGACAGCGATCGTAATCTTTGGAGGAATCAAGTCTATCGCCAGAGTCTGTGAAAAACTGGTACCTTTTATGGCAGCATTCTATGTGATCGGATGCGTGATCATCTTATGTATGAATTATGATTATATCATTCCTGCGATCCGCGTGATCTGTAAGCTTGCATTCACACCGGGAGCAGCAGCAGGCGGACTGATCGGATCGGGAATCCGCATGGCAATCCGTTTTGGAGTTGCAAGGGGCTTGTTTTCCAATGAATCGGGACTTGGATCTGCACCAATCGCTGCAGCAGCGGCACAGACAAGAAATCCGGTACGGCAGGCACTGGTATCGTCAACCGGAACATTCTGGGATACAGTAGTTGTGTGTCTGATGACTGGGCTTGTGCTGGTCTCAACAATTATGAAGAATCCGCATATCAATGTAGATTCGGTTGATAACGGAGGTCAGCTTACTTCACTGGCATTTGGACAGATCCCGGTTCTGGGTCCGATCATCCTGACGCTTGGAATTATATGCTTTGCATATTCGACGGTGCTTGGATGGGCATATTACGGAGAACGGTGTGTGGAATATCTGGGTGGAAAAAGAATTCTGACAGGATATCGTGTCCTTTATATTGCAGTGGCAGCGATTGCGCCGGTCGTAACGCTGGATACCGTATGGCTGGTGGCAGATACATTGAATGCCCTGATGGCAATTCCGAATCTGATCGCTGTACTGGCATTATCGGGACAGATGGCAAAAGATACGAAGAAATATATTCATAATCTGGACGCAAAAGATGACACACCGGTACCGGTAGTGAAATGA
Source organism: bacterium (assembly GCA_963595255.1). Lineage (GTDB taxonomy): Bacteria > Bacillota > Clostridia > Lachnospirales > Lachnospiraceae > Dorea_A. The sequence goes on along the minus strand of CAVBHX010000002.1, from coordinate 10,387 downwards.
AAAAAGTAAAAAAACTTCTTGACAAAACAACTTTGATACAGTAAAGTATAACCATAACAAAGCAAAACCGTTGAGAAAGAGGAGTAGCTTATACAATGACATCCAAGAGAGCAGCAGGTGGTGTGATTGCTGTATGAAATTGATAAGTGAATGGACTTTCGAGGGCAGTCTGAAATCAAGAATTTATGAATATACGTAATTCAAGAGAGTATGGCTTGTCGGGAACCGAACCCGTTATCAATCAGGAGTGTATGTTAGTACATGAGAAAGTGGACGATTCGTCAATTTGAGTGGTACCGCGATAATAATAGATTTTATTACCGTCTCAAACCTTTTGGTTTGGGGCGGTTTTCTTTTTATCAAAAAAGGTATGACAGACGTTATCGATGAAAGATTTTCTCTCCTAACAGTTACAGAGAGCTGGCAATTGCAATCTGTAGACAACAACAATATTTCATACAGGAAAAGGAGAAAAAAGATTATGAAAAAGAAAATGGTAACAGTATTATTAACAGCAGCAATGGTAACAGCAATGGCAGCAGGATGTGGCAAATCATCCGATTCCGGAAGTGACAAGAAAGAGTCTTATACCATCGGAATTGAGCAGTTTGCAGAGCATGGTTCTCTTGATAACTGCAGAGAAGGTTTCTTAAAAGGTCTGGAGGCCGAAGGAATCAAAGAAGGCGACAACCTGACAGTAAAATATAAAAATGCAGCGGCAGATATGGGAACTGCAAAACAGATTTCCGACAGTCTGGTATCTGATAAAGTAGATCTGGTATGCGCGATCGCAACACCAAGTGCACAGAGTGCATACAATGCAGCAATGAAAGCAGATATCCCGGTTATCTACACTGCAGTTACAGATCCTGTAGCAGCAGAACTTGCAGACAAAGATGGAAAGCCGGTAGGAGAAGTAACCGGAACATCTGACAAACTTCCGGTAGAAGAACAGCTTAAGATGATCCGCGAGATGCTTCCGGATGCAAAGAAGATCGGTATCATGTACACAACAAGCGAAGCAAACTCTGTATCAGCAATCGAAGAATATAAGAGTCTGGTTAAGAAATATGATTTCGAACTTGTAGAAAAAGGAATCACAACAACAGCAGATGTATCCCTTGCGGCAGATGATCTGTTAAGCAAAGTAGACTGCATCACCAACCTGACAGACAACACCGTAGTTGCATCTCTTCCGACTATCCTGGATAAGGCAAATGAAAAGAAAATTCCGGTATTCGGAAGTGAAATTGAACAGGTAAAGATCGGATGCCTTGCAGCAGAAGGAATTGATTATATCGCTCTTGGCAAACAGACAGGTAAGATGGCAGCAAAAGTATTAAAAGGCGAAGCAAAGGCTTCTGAACAGAACTTTGAGACAATCACAAAGCCAGGATTCTATGTAAATAACAAAGTAGCAGAGAATCTTGGAATTACGGTTCCGGATGATCTTGCAAATAACGCAGTAGAAAGTTTTGACGAGATTACAGCAGAATAAGCCGGAAAGGGCAAAGTACAAAAAGAGAAACGTCTGAGACAGACAAAAATTGGGAGGCATTTTTTCATGAGTTTCATCACATCGATATTAGAGCAGGGTCTGATCTATGGGATCCTGGCACTGGGGATTTATATCACATATAAAATATTGGACTTTCCGGATCTTACGGTGGATGGAAGTTTCCCTCTGGGGGCAGCAATCACGGCTGCCCTTCTTACAAGAGGAATGAATCCATACATCACACTGATCCTTTCGTTTCTTGCAGGGGCAGTCGCAGGAATCTGCACCGGACTGATCCATGTGAAATGTAAGGTCAGAGATCTTCTCTCGGGAATCATTATGATGACAGCACTGTGGACGATCAATCTTTACATAGCGGGAACGGCCAATGTACCGTTGTTCTCACAGAAGACTATTTTCAAAAATGACCTGATGGATAAGATCATCCCGGATGCACTTGCACCGTATTCAACACTGATCATTATCCTGGTGCTGGCAGTGATCTGTAAAGTATTGCTGGACCTTTATCTGAATACAAAGTCCGGATTTCTGTTAAGAGCCGTTGGTGACAATGACGTACTGGTAGTGTCTCTTGCAAAAGATAAAGGCAATATCAAGATCCTTGGACTTGCAATTTCAAACGGCCTGGTAGCGTTGGCCGGATGTGTGTTTGCACAGGAGGAGCGAGTATTTGAAATTTCAATGGGAACCGGAGCAATGGTCATCGGCCTTGCAAGTGTGATCATTGGAACCAGCATTTTCCGTAAACTGACGCTGCTGCGTACGACAACAGCGGTACTGATCGGTTCAATCATTTATAAAGCCTGTGTGGCAATTGCACTCCGTAATTTTGATCCGCAGGCAATGAAACTGGTAACAGCAGTCCTGTTCCTGGTTGTACTTATCATCAGTATGGAGAGAAAGAAGAAGGTGAACACCAATGCTTGAGTTAAAAGGAATTCATAAATATTACAATCCGGGAACTGTAAATGAGATGTGTCTGTTCCAGAATTTCAACCTGACGATCGACAAAGGGGAGTTCGTATCTGTTGTGGGAAGTAACGGGTCCGGAAAGACATCGATGTTAAATATTATCTGTGGAAGTATTCCTGTAGAAGGCGGACAGATCCTGATCAACGGATCGGATATTACAAAGCAGAAAGAATTTAAAAGGAACCAGAGAATCGGTCGTGTCTATCAGAATCCCGCAATGGGAACCTGCCCGAGCATGACCATTCTGGAAAATATGTCGCTGGCAGACAATAAAGGAAAGGTATTCGGCCTTTCCAGAGGAACAAACAAGGCAAGAATTGAGTATTACAGAGAACAGTTAAGCCAGCTCGGACTCGGTCTGGAAGATAAGATGGACGTCAAAGTCGGTGCATTATCCGGCGGACAGCGTCAGGCAATGGCACTTCTGATGTCTACCATGACACCGATCGAGTTCCTGATCCTGGATGAACATACGGCAGCACTGGATCCGAAGACCGCTGAACTGATCATGGAGCTGACCGATAAGATCGTAAAAGAAAAGAATCTTACAACGATCATGGTTACACATAACTTAAGATATGCGATCGAATATGGCAACCGCCTTGTGATGATGCATCAGGGAAATGCGATCCTGGATAAAAAAGGAGAAGAAAAAGACAGGATGTCGGTAGATGATATCCTGACGTTATTTAATGAAATCAGTATTGAGTGTGGCAACTAAAAGATGTTATACTGAATATGCCAGTAAAAAGCACAGCTTTAAAGGCTGTGCTTTCTTTTGTGGCTGCCGGATACAAAAGAGAAGGATCCGGTGATAAAAAAGAAATGTATAAAAATACAAAGAATATAAGAAAGAGGACATACACATGGCAAAAAGAATTGCGAAATTTGAAAAGGTAAGTTTTGAACAGTTTAAAGGAGGATACACAGATGCGATCGGAGAAGCTTCCGATGAGCAGATCAGGGAAGTCTATGATTCCTTAAAACTTCCAAAACGCGCAACAAAAGGATCCGCAGGATATGATTTTTATGCGCCGGCAGCCATCACTTTAAAACCGGGAGAGACGGCGAAGATTCCAACCGGAATCCGTGCGAAGATGGAAGATAACTGGGTGCTTCAGTGCTATCCAAGAAGCGGTCTGGGATTCAAATTCCGCCTGCAGTTGAATAATACAGTAGGAATCATCGACAGCGATTATTATTATTCAGATAATGAGGGACATATTTTCGCAAAGATCACCAATGATACAAATGAAGGGAAAACAGTGGAAATTCCGGCAGGAACGGGATTTATGCAGGGAATCTTCATGGAATATGGAATTACGGTAGATGATGAAGTGGAAGAGATAAGGAACGGTGGATTCGGCAGCACAACAAAATAGCCGGAAATGACGAATTCTGCATGAAATATTAAGAACCGGGGCATACTGGAAAGTATAGTCTATGTATATAAGAGGTGAGAAGGACATGACGCGCCAGGAAATCCCGGTTTTTAAGACAAGAGAAGAAAATGTAGCATATATGAATGAAACACTTCCAATCCAGGAAAGCTTTGACCTCATTCAAAGAGATCTGCTGATCGGAGGAAGGGTTTCTTCTTTTTATTTTGTAAATGGTTTTACGAGCGAAGAGACGATGTTGAAGATCATGGATGCACTTCTGAAGGTGAAGGAAGAAGAGATGCCGGATGATGTGTGGGAGTTTGCCAACGCATGCATTCCATACGTTGAGGTTGAAGTGTTGTTTGATTTTGATCAGATACTGAAAAGTCTGCTGTCTGGTGAAACGTGTGTGTTCATTGATGGATACCGGGCATGTATTGTGATCGACTGCAGGACATATCCGGCAAGAAGTGTGGAAGAACCGGATAAAGATAAGTCCCTCCGAGGTTCCAGAGACGGTTTCGTGGAGACACTCGTATATAATACGGCAATGATGAGAAGAAGAATCCGTCATCCGGCGCTGATTATGGAGATGATGGAAGTCGGGGACAGTTCCAGAACGGATGTGGCACTCTGCTACATGGGAGACAGGGTAGACAAGGAACTGTTGAAAAATGTACGTGACAAGATCCGGAGTGTGGATACGGATGATCTGCGGATGAACCAGCAGAGTCTGGCGGAATGTCTGTTCAGACGGAAATGGTACAATCCATTCCCGAAGTTCAAGTTCACCGAGCGTCCGGACACGGCATCGGCATGTCTTCTGGAGGGAAAAGTCGTAATTCTGGTAGACAATTCACCATCTGCGATGATACTTCCGACATCGATCTTCGACATGATCGAAGAGGCCAATGATTATTATTTTCCGACACTGACCAGTGTCTATCTGAAAATATCCAGAACACTGATCAATCTGATGACGATATTTCTGACGCCGGTCTTCCTGCTTTTTATGCAGAACCTGAACTGGCTGCCGAAAGTATTTGCCTTTGTGGCGGTGAAGGATACAGTGAATATACCGTTGATCTATCAGCTTTTGATGCTGGAAGTAGCGAGCGACGGTCTGAGGCTTGCGGCACTGAATACGCCAAGTATGTTAAGCACTCCGCTCAGTGTGATCGCAGGTCTGGTTATGGGAGAATTTTCGGTGGCATCGGGGTGGTTTAACAGCGAAGTCATGTTATACATGGCCTTTGTGGCAGTAGCCAATTATACACAGCCGAATTTTGAACTTGGTTATGCGTTAAAATTCATGCGTCTGGCATTACTGGTATTGACCGCATTATTTAACTGGTGGGGATTCGTACTGGGCTGTATTCTGGTGGTGTGCAGTATCTGCTTTAATAAGACGCTTTCCGGAAGAAGTTATCTGCATGTGAGCCTGAAATAATGTAATATGAAAAGCGGCAATGAATGTGTACACAAAAATAAGAAAATGATATAATGATTTTTATACTAAAGTAAGCATATAAGAGAACAAGTATACAAAAGAATATGCAAAAGAAAGGCAGCGATACAAATGAATCACAGAGACGAAAGACTCGGAAGTGCACCGCTGGGGAAACTGATGTTTTCTCTGGCGGTTCCTTCTGTGGCGGCACAGCTTATCAATGTGCTTTATAATATAGTAGACAGAATTTACATCGGTCATATTCCGGGATATGGAGATGTGGCACTGACCGGCGTTGGGGTAACATTTCCCATCCTTACGATGATCTCGGCATTCAGTGCATTTGCCGGAATGGGAGGCGCACCGCTTGCGTCGATCCAGCTTGGAAAAAAGAATAAGCAGGGAGCGGAGCAGATCCTTGGCAATTCGGCAGGACTGCTGATCCTTTTTTCTGTGATTCTGACGGCGTTCTTTTCGATATGTAAGACACCAATCCTTTATGCATTCGGAGCAAGTGATGCAACGATTGTCTATGCAAGAGATTACATATCCATCTATCTGATCGGAACAATCTTTGTACAGCTGGCACTTGGGTTGAATGCCTACATTAGTGGACAGGGAGAAGCGAAGACGGCGATGCTGTCGGTACTGATCGGGGCGGTCTTGAATATCTGTCTGGATCCGGTGTTTATCTTCGTGCTGCATCTGGGTGTGCGAGGGGCGGCAATCGCAACCATTTTGTCGCAGGCGGTCAGCGCGGCATGGGTGGTGCATTTCCTGACTTCAGAAAAGAGTGTGATGCACCTGTCGCTAAAGAATATGCGCCTGAGAGCGGATGTGATCAAGATGATCGCCGGACTTGGAATCTCACCGTTCATCATGCAGAGTACGGAAAGTCTTGTGACGATCACGCTGAATACAGGACTTCAGAGATACGGCGGAGACCTGTATGTTGGTTCGATGTCGATCCTGATGAGTATCATGCAGTTGATCACAATTCCGGTGCAGGGGATTACACAGGGAATCCAGCCGATCATCAGTTATAATTACGGTGCAGGAAATAAGGAACGTGTGAAGGATACGATGAAACGGATGATCCTGGTATGTCTGGCAGGAACGCTTTTGCTTGCAGGCGTTGCAATCCTTGCACCACAGATTTATACCGGATTATTTACGAATAATCAGGAACTGTTGAAACTGACATGCCAGGTTATGCCGGTTTATTTTCTGGGAATCTCTATTTTCGGAATCCAGTGTGCGTGCCAGATGTCGTTCATTTCACTGGGACAGGCAAAGGTGTCGCTGTTCATTGCGCTTCTCAGGAAAATTATTCTGCTGATCCCGCTTGCAATTATTTTGCCAAAATTCATGGGCGTGATGGGAATCTACCGTGCGGAGCCGATCGCAGATGTAATCTCTGTTGTGACGACAAGTGTTGTATTTATCTATACGATGAAAAAAGTTTTGCGTAATATGTAAGACAATGGTAAGATGAAAGAGACTTGAGGATGAGGAGGTTTTCAATATGAGTGAATATGTAATAACCATCAACAGTACATCCGATCTGCCAAAAGAGTGGGTGTGGGAAAGAAAAATCCCGGTAGTTCCACTGAACTGTACGATCGGCGGGAATACTTACCGTGATATGTATGATCTGTCCGCAGATGAATTCTACGGAATGTTAAGGGCCGGGGAGATGGCAGTGACATCACAGCCAAGTCCGCAGGCAGCAATCGATATGCTGGAACCAATCCTGAAAGAAGGAAAAGATATCCTGCATCTTAGTTTTTCATCAGGACTTAGCGGTACATATAACAGCATGTGTATAGCAGCAGAGGAACTGCAGGAAAAATATCCGGAAAGAAAGATCGTTGTGATCGATACGCTCTGTGCAAGTCTGGGAGAAGGACTGATTGATTATAAAGCACTGGAACTTCAGAAAGAAGGAAGGAGCCTGGAAGAAGTTGCACAGTGGGTAGAAGAGAATAAATTAAAAGTCTGCCATTTCTTTATGGTAGAAGACCTGAACCATCTGCAGAAAGGCGGACGTATCTCGAAGACGGCAGCAGTGATCGGAACAATGGTACAGATCAAACCGATCATTTATCTGGACAATGAAGGAAAACTTCAGATCATCAGAAAAGAGCGGGGCAGAAAGAAAGGCATGAACAAGATCGTGGATATGGCGGTCGCAGCATGTGAAGGAAAGATGCCGGACATGGTGATGATCCCGCACGGCAACTGCCCGGAAGATGCCGCCTATGTGGCAGAACTCGTCCGTAAGAAAATGGGCGTGACCAATGTCATGATGAACAATCTCGGTCCTGTGATCGGAGGTCATACCGGTGCCGGAATGATCGCAATTGTATGTATGGCAGACCACAGATAGATACATAGAAAAGGCAGCAGAAGACCGGACACAGGAACGGTCCGAAATATTAAGAATACTAATAGTAACATATAAAAGCTTCATTTAACAAATGTATAATTATACTCTATACTGAAATTAGAAAGAGAAGGAAAACATCCTGAGGAGGTGTAGAGTATGTTAAGTATCATCGGATGGGGAATCGTTGCAGTAGTAGCAATATATGGAGCAACAAGTCTTTTCGCCTAGAAAAGCATGCTTAATATACTGTGAAATAGAACAAAAGCAGCATAAAGAATGAGTCAAAGATGACAGGAAGCTTGAGGGTGGACTGTCATCTTTTTTATCGCCATGCGTTCGGAAGAAGCTGCCAGTGGCAGGTTCTGTAGATACCAGAGCATGCGGGAAAAGCTGTCAGTGGCAGGTTTTTTGTAGTTCCTCAGACGATGATCTTATACTTTATCATACAGGAGGTATATATATGAAACATTTGACAATTGATAAGACGATGAAAGAAATCTGGCCGGATACCAGGGTGGGATGCCTGCAGTACCGGGTGAAAGTAGAAAAGAAGAATGAAGAACTTTGGAAATATCTGAAGAAAGATATTTTTAAAAAGACGAGAGATGATATCTTTGACTACGGGATCAATGAGATTCCGAATGTAAAAGAATCCAGGGCAGCCTACAAAGCATTCGGAAAAGATCCGAGCAGATACCGTGTGTCGTCAGAGGCTCTGATCCGCCGGATCGGACAGGGAAAAGGTCTGTATGAGGTTAATACGGTTGTAGATGCCAATAACCTGATCTCGATCGAATCAGGATTTTCAGTTGGATCTTATGATGCATCTCAGATCGCAGAGGAACTGGTATTCCGGATCGGGCAGGAAGGCGAGACTTACAAAGGGATCGGAAAAGCAGAGATTAAGATTGATGCACTTCCGGTGCTTGCAAACAAAGACGGAGCCATTGGAAGTTCCACCAGCGATTCGGAGCGCGCAATGATCACGGAGGATGCAACAGAAGTATTGACATTGATCTATTCATTTTCGGGAAATAATGATCTGGAAAAGGCGCTGGAATACGGCAGAAAATATCTGGAAGCGTATGCCGGGGCACAGGATCTGGAAAGCTGGATTGTGGAATAAAGAGTGATACATTCAGAATGAGCTGCCGGCGGCAGGTTCTGTAGATTAAAAAGATGTAGATTAAAAATCTGAAAAAGTGAGAAAAAAAATCTGAAAAAGTGAGAAAAAATAGTTGACACAAAAGAAACAATGTGATAAATTATATGTTGCGTAAGGCAAAAAAGAAAGTAGAGTATCCACTCTCACCTTAGCACAATCGGGTGACTAATGGTTTGATATTGAGTATAATACAGATTTGATTATAGATCTTATGATACAGATATGCAAGTGGATAGTCTCGAACTATTCACTTATTTTTATTTTATGATGGAGGTGCACGACAATTAGCGATTTAATGATTAACGGGCAGATTAGAGACAAAGAAATTCGAGTGATTGGAGAGAATGGAGATCAGTTAGGTATCATGAGTCCAAAGGAAGCTATGAAGCTTGCTCAGGAAGCAGATCTGGATCTTGTAAAGATTGCTCCAAAGGCTCAGCCACCTGTTTGCAAGATTATCGATTACGGTAAGTACAGATATGAACTTGCAAGAAAGGAAAAAGAGGCTAAAAAGAAGCAGAAGACCGTTGAAGTAAAAGAAGTGCGTCTTTCACCAAATATTGAGACAAACGATCTTAATACTAAAGTGAATAATGCTAAGAAGTTCATCAGCAAGGGTAACAAAGTAAAAGTTACACTGCGTTTCAGAGGTCGTGAGATGGCACATGTTCAGCAGAGCAAACACATTCTGGACGATTTCGCTCAGATGCTTGGCGACATCGCAGTCATTGAAAAACCGGCTAAGATGGAAGGCAGAAGCATGAGCATGGTTTTAACTGAAAAACGTTAAAAATACAATACAAGTTGAAGGAGGAGCATATCATGCCAAAAATTAAAACTAATAGAGCAGCTGCAAAGCGCTTCAAAAAGACAGGTACAGGAAAATTAAAAAGAAATAAAGCTTACAAGAGCCATATCTTAACTAAGAAATCTACAAAGAGAAAAAGAAATCTTAGAAAAGCAACAATCGCTGATGCTACTAATGTAAAGAACATGAAGAAGGTATTACCATATCTCTAAGATAAGGTTCAATTTGTGAAGGAGGAAGAATAAGACATGGCAAGAATTAAAGGCGGATTAAACGCTAAAAAAAGACATAACAGAACATTAAAGTTAGCAAAAGGATACAGAGGAGCACGTTCTAAACAGTACAGAGTTGCAAAACAGTCTGTAATGAGAGCTCTTACATCTTCATACGCAGGAAGAAAACAGCGCAAACGTCAGATGCGTCAGCTCTGGATCGCTCGTATCAACGCTGCAGCAAGAATGAACGGACTGTCATACAGCAAGTTCATGCACGGCTTAAAAGTAGCTAACATCGAGATGAACAGAAAGATGCTTGCAGAGATGGCTGTAAATGATGCAGAAGGATTTGCAACACTTGCAGAAGCTGCAAAAGCTGCTTTAGCTTAATTTTAATAGAGAATTTTAACACGCAGGATTTTCCTGCGTGTTCAGACTGTAGACAAAGTTGGTGTTGGGATTCATTCCCAACACCATTTCTCATTAT
>CAVBHX010000001.1:0-142789 GCA_963595255.1 bacterium | reverse complement strand
AGATCACAGCGGAGATTGCCAAGGCAAAAGCTGAAACCGAATTTGAAAAATATCGCGTGGTTCAGGACAGATTGTTTATGTCTGATTTTGACAAGTACATGTTAGAATTAGAAGAGAATGCAAAGAAATGAACTCTTCGGAATTTCCGAAAAGTTTACCTCGAGACGCCACCTACCCCACGCAAACATGTCCACCCGGACCAATCCCCACTCCAGACGGGCAAGGTCGAGTGCAGGAGACGCCGTAAATCCAGGACTCACCTATTTATGCGGGCCGATGGCAGCAGTAGACATGTTTCCTTCTACTACCATAGATTAGACTGTAGTTTTGCTGTCAGGGCGATTTTGGGCAGTTTTTCGGTGTAGATAAATTCCCGTGAACTTTGTGAAAATCGGCAAAAATCCGACATCAATTCGAAGCTCTCGTGCCATATTGAGACGGTTGTGAAGCTTGTGAGAAAAAAATAGAAAATACACAGATCAGGAAAAGAAGATTCTGATAATAGACATTTCCTTCAGATTGTTGGTTTAAAAATACAGCGAAAAGAGCTATATTTAAGATAAACGAGAGAATCGGTACTTACAAAGGAGGAAAAGCTTATGATTATATGTATCGGAAGAGAATTTGGAAGCGGTGGCCACGAAATCGGAAGAAAAGTTGCAGAAAAGCTTGGACTGGAATTATATGACAGAGATTTAATTGACAGGGCAGCAGAGAAGATCGTAGCGATGCCAAAAGATGTACTGGAAAAAGCAGATGAGAAAAAGCGTAATCCGTGGCTGCATGAGGTATGGTATGATGTGCCGAACCAGGAACTGAATGGAATGACGGCGAATGATGCTTTGCATCTGGCATATAATTCGATCATACGAGAACTTGCAGAAAAAGGAGATTGTGTATTTGTCGGACGCTGTGCGGACTATATATTGGAACAGGCAAAGATTGATCATATTAGTCTGTTTATTGCAGCCCCGTTTGAATGGCGTGTGAAGAGAAAGATGGAACAGTTGTCTATAGATGAAAAGTCTGCAACAGCCATGGTAAGAAAAAAGGACAAAGACAGAAAAGCTTACTACGACTATTATACCGGCAGAAATTGGGGAAGGCCATATGAGTACGATCTGTGTATTAACAGTTCAAGGCTTGGAATTGAAGCAACTGCAGAGAAGCTTGTAGAAATGGTCCGGGAATTGGAAAAATAAAACTTATAAGAGCCGGGAAAGAATACTGGATTGGTTCGGGAATAGAAAATGATGAAAAGAATAGAAGGTCTGGATAGCGTATCAACTATCCAGGCCTTCTGTGCGTATGATCATAATATCATTTAACCGTAGAATTGTATTTTCTTTTGGAAGTACAGACAGGTCATCGCGGAGTACAAGATAAATGGTGATACGATGTGCTTCTTCCAGTTCTTTTACTGTCTTGCCGGCGTATGTGGGGTCAACAAATACCTCAGCGATTTCTTTTATATCCATATCTTTGAGATCGGAAATGTTGCTTTTTCGCTGATATTGTTCAACGAAACCGGCGCTGATAATACCAGTAGGAATAGCAACGACACCAACACCCAGATAAGCGATGCAGATTGCCATTACACGTCCCAGAGTTGTGATCGGGTAAATGTCACCATAGCCTACGGTAAGAAGTGTAGACATGCTCCACCAGATCCCGCTGAAAGCATTGCGAAATACATCTGGCTGTGCATTGTGTTCTACACTGTACATACAAAGACTGCTTGCCAGCATCAGGATCATAACGATAAATACCGAAGAAATGATCTGGTTACGTTTTTCATATAATACAGTTGTAATGACATTGAATGAATCATATTTTGCATTCAGCCGGAACAGATGGAAGATCCTTGCTACACGCAGCATCCGGAAGATAACAAATCCGGAAAGGAAGAAAGCAGGAATGATTGTCAGAAGATCCACGATTCCGTCAAAGGAAAGCAGAAATTTGATCCTTGCACGCCCTTTCTTACTTTCCGGATACAAAAAATCCGCTGTCCATATACGGAGAATATATTCAATACAGAAGATGAATACTGTGATATATTCAATTGCGGTAAATAAGCCGGAAAACTGCGATAACTGCGAAAAAGTTTCCATAAAGGTAACTGCTATATTGCAGATGATCGTTATGGTAATAAAGATATCAAAAAAACGACTGATGTGGTTACTTTTATCTCCAATCTGAATAATATTAAATATTTTTTCTTTCATGAAAAGCCTCTCGTTTCTCATTAGTTTGTACATATATGTTGTATTTAGTCTAACATATCGGGAAAGAAAACACAAAGATATGTATTTTCAAAAAAACTTTTCCTGAGATTGGATACATGATATGATAAAAATGTCATGAAAAGTAGAAATGTTATGTATGAAAGCGCAGATACATTACAGGAAAGGAGCAGGTATGGCAAAAATAGATCATGCGGCAATCCGCACGGAGTCTTATGAAGAAGCACAGAAATTTTTTGAAGATATTTTCGATATGCATATGTGGAGAGAAATCGGAGAAAAACCGGGACGAAAATGCTGGTATAAAGAAGGAATCCAGCTTTGTGAAACAGAGACGATTGAAAAGAAAAATGAAAATGGGTATGATCATATTTCTATCGCAGTAGATCGGGTAGAAGAGGTTATGGAGCGTGTAAAAGCTTATCCGGTTGAAATTATCAATGATCACTGGTTTGCACTTCCAAACGGAACAAAGATCGAATTGAAATTACTGGAGAATTGGAAAGTGAATGATTAATAAAAAATCTGCAGTTGTTTACACTTTTAGACAAGTATAAACAATTGCAGATTTTGGGTTATGCATCGCAAGGAGCTGTCACAGGAATTGTCACGGACAGTTTCTTACGGAAGCTTTTGCAAGTTCTACTTGCAGTTCTTTCCGTGCAGATAGAAGAATAATCCACCGATGATAAATCCGCCACCAATAATGTTACCGATTGTAACAGGAAGAAGATTGACGGTGAAGAAGTTTCCCCAGTTTAAAGCAGCAATCTGACTGCCGGTGATACCATATAATTCTTTCGCTTTTGCAACATAATCCGGATTCATAGAAGCGAAGATTCCGGCCGGAATATAATACATATTTGCAACGCAGTGTTCGAAGCCGGATACAACGAATGCCATGATCGGGAAAAAGATAGCAAGTGATTTTCCTGCAATATCTTTCGCGGTAGAAGCCATCAACACTGCAGCGCATACCAGAATATTACATAAGATTCCGGAAATCAGAGCAGGAAGGAAAGCTAAGCTGACCTTTCCAAGAGCAACTTTGATCGTAAATGCTCCAAGAGCGCCGCTGGTATAATTATATTGTCCGGACAGATATACCAGATATGCAAGAGCAACAGCACCAACCATATTACCGAGATAAACGATAACCAGTGTCCGTATCAGTGCGGCAACACTGATTTTTTTCTTAATACAGGCCATCGTCATCATACAGTCACCGGTGAACAACTCGCCTCCGATAAAGACGATCATCATCAGACCGACCGGGAAGACGCAGCCGGCAACCAGACGTGCAAGACCGACATTTGCAATATCATGCATGGCAACATTACTGGACTGTGCGCCAAGCGCGATGCAGACACCAGCCATGATTCCCATGAAAAAAACTTTCTTTTTAGAAGTTGCAGCTTTTTTTACAGCGCCATTCATGTTGGCCTGCACAACTTCCTGTGGAGTGTTAAACATTGAATCCATAATAACCCTTTCCTTTAGTACTTTTTCTTTGTGTGATTACTTTGATAAAAATATCACATAAAATATAGCATGGATAACAAATCCTGGGCAACCCGTAATCGCAATGTTTATGCTCTTTTTTTCGTACAGTACCAAGAAATATGCTATAATCGATGGGAAACAGATCATAATGAAAAAAATTATGCAATAATGTAAAAACTCAATTATCAAATTAAGAAAAGGGGAATTATAATGGCTCAGAATAGTTGCGAAAGCTGCACTTATTATACATACGACGAAGATTACGAAAGTTATATGTGCGATATCAATATGGATGAGGATGAATATATGCGTCTTATTTCAGACCAGCATTATCAATGCCCTTATTATCGGAATGGGGATGAGTATATGGTGGTGAGGAAGCAGATGTAGTTTCTATTTAATTCATCATGGCGGCTTACCTCGGTCCTGAATAAAAGTATGGGAGTGATTTCTGTGCTGATTCGATCATGGAGTAACTCTAGAGCAACAAAATTGTCCTAAAAACAGCCTTGGAAAAATCAAAACTCGACATTCGTCTCAGACAATGATTTTTCCAAGGCTAACGGCCAATTTTATTACTCAAGAGTTACTAACCATGACCTCATATGCACAGAAATCACTCCCATACTTTTATTCAGTAACGTTTTTGCATGCCATAATAATTAAATACCGGGAATTGTAACCGTTGTGGTACCGGAAGTGTACGAAAAAGCTGGAAAATCAAGATTTTTATCATAACATTCCGCCTACACAACGGTTACAGTCCCTCTGTTGAATTCATTATCATTGGCCAATCACGACATGAGAAAGAGTTGGTGTTATGTTTGTGGCGTATATGGAGTGATGTTTAGAAAAACTTAGGGCATTCAAATCTCCGTTAAAGGCATGGAACGAATTGTTTGAGCGTACGCGAGTTGTGAGTGGAATGCCTTTGCTTTTAGGAGATTTGGATACCCTTAGATTTTCTTACATCACGGAATCTTAGCCACAAACATAACACCAACTCTTTCTCATGGACCGAGAGGCCACGATACTGTATTAAACAGCAACTATGCAGACTCTATCTCATAAGTGAATCCCGCATCTGTTATCGTCTGAATAGTATCTTTAATACCCTGGCCGCCTGCGGTAAGATATCCGGAGGCAAAGATGGAATCTACAACACTTAACAATTCCTTTTCATGTCCTTTGAAATACACTTCACGTCCTGCCGCACAGCGGATGTCTGACTGCGGAACCAGAAGTCTTGCGAGACAGAGCACCTTTATGCCATACTCATAAGTCAGTCCCGAGATATCCTGATCGCCAAGAGGAGTACCCGGAATCGGCAGCAGGAAGTTGATCGGGAGAGCTTCCGGATTAATTTCTTTCAGTTCCAAAAGCATATCTACAACGTCTTCTTTGCTTTCGCCCATACCGATGATTCCACCGCTGCAGATCTCGAAACCGAGTCTCTGAAGCATATGTATATTTTCCACACGTTGGTCAAAAGTGTGTGTGGTGCAGATGTGACTGTAATAATTACGGCTGCTGTTCAGATTATGATTGATACGGTCAAGTCCGGCGTCTTTTAACATTTTTGCCTGTTTTTCGGTTAAGAATCCGATGGAGCAGCAGAGATGGGTTCCGGTTTCTTTCATCTTGCGGATACGTCCGGCAAGCTGTTCGATCTCTGCATCTGTGAATCCCATGCCGCTTAATCCGATACAGTGGCGGGAAAGATGATGTTCATTTACAAAATCATTATCATTGTATAATTTTTCGTCTTCTACCCATTTATAAGTGTCGATGTCTGCATTAGAGCGACAGGATTGCGCACAGTAAGCGCAGTCCTGAGAGCAGTTACCACTGCGGACATTGGTCAGAATATGAATGCTGACGTGGTTTCCTTTATATTTTTTACGGAGGATTCCGGCACGTTCGATGAGAGCATCTAACTGGTCGTCCGGAGTGTTTAAAATCTCGATGGCCTCTTCGCGTGTCAATATAGGATCTTCGTGTGTATGAACTTCTGAAATCATGGTGTTACCTTCCTTTGTGTGTAATATAAATCACTTGTTAACTGATATAGACAAAAGGTTAACATGACGGGAAATAAAAGTCAACTGTATTTAGCAGAAAGGTTAACATCTGCGATGCTATATACAGATAAAAATCAGACTGTGATTAGCGGATATATTTCTAAATAAAAAGCAAAGATTAAAAAAGTATAAAAATACGGATTTTATAAAATATTTCTGTATAATAATAACAGATGTCTGTAAAAAAATAACAGATGGAAGAAGGAGAAAAAGAATACATGCTTCAGATACAGCATATTTGTAAAGAATATAGGACCGGTAATCTGGTACAGAAGGCGCTGGATGACGTGAGCCTGAACTTAAGAGATAATGAATTCGTGGCAATTCTAGGTCCCAGTGGATCGGGAAAGACTACGCTTCTGAATATTATCGGAGGACTGGACCGTTATGACAGCGGTGACCTGATCATCAACGGAATATCTACGAAGAAATATAAGGACAGAGACTGGGATTCATACCGGAATCATACGATCGGATTCGTATTTCAGAGTTATAATCTGATCCCGCATCAGACGGTGTTGTCTAACGTAGAACTTGCACTTACAATCTCTGGAATCGGAAAAGAAGAGAGAAGAAAACGTGCCATTGATGCGCTGAAAAAAGTAGGACTTGGAGAACAACTTCACAAAAGACCAAGCCAGATGTCCGGCGGCCAGATGCAGAGAGTGGCGATAGCAAGGGCACTGGTGAATGATCCGGATATCCTGCTGGCGGATGAACCGACGGGAGCACTGGACAGTGATACCAGTATCCAGGTCATGGATCTTCTGAAAGAAGTAGCCAAAGACCGGCTGGTTGTTATGGTTACACACAATCCGGAACTGGCAGAAGAATATGCGACCAGGATCGTGAATTTGCGGGACGGGAAGATACGTTCAGATACAGATGAATACATTGTGGATGAGCAGACATTAAAAGAACCGGAACATAAGAATATGGGAAAATCTTCCATGTCTTTTTTGACGGCGCTGGCTCTTAGCTTTAATAATCTAAAGACGAAGAAAGCAAGGACATTACTGACATCCTTTGCGGGTTCTATCGGTATCATAGGAATTGCGCTGATTCTGGCACTTTCTAATGGAGTGAACGGCTATATCCAGTCAATCGAGGAAGAGACGTTGTCGGAATATCCACTGCAGATCCAAAGTACGGGATTTGACATTACTTCCATGATGGTTGGAAATACCGGAACGGATGATAAGAGCAAAGACTCGTCCGGTAAGAAGAATAAAGATGGTCAGGTAAAAGTCATGGAGATGGTTACAAATATGTTCTCCAAGATGAATACCAATGACCTTAAATCCTTGAAAAAACATCTGGAAAAGGATGATGATGCGTTAAAATCCTATACAAATGCCGTGGAGTATGATTATGATGTGGATCCACAGATATACAGAGAGGATTCGGATGGTGTCAGACAGGTACACCCGGACAAATCATTTTCATCCATTGGAATCGGAGCGGATTCCGGTGCCAACAGTATGATGTCATCCATGATGAGTACTAATGTATTCTACCGCATGCCAAAGAATACAAATCTGTACGAGAATCAGTATGATGTCAAGGCGGGAAGATGGCCGAAAAAATATAATGAATGCGTACTGGTGTTAAGCCAGGAAGGCGGGATGAGTGATTTCCTTCTGTATACACTTGGCCTCAGAGATCAGATGGAACTGGATGATATGATCAAAGCTTTTGCAAGTGAAGAAGAGATCAAGACACCGTCTTCACTGGGAACATACACCTATAAAGATATTCTGAACAAGAAGTTTAAGCTTGTGAATCAGGCAGACTATTATGAATATGACAGCCAGTATAAAGTCTGGAAAGATAAAAGTGATAATGCAGAATATATGAAAAAACTGGTGGCAGACGGAGAGGATATTAAGATTGTCGGAATCGTGCAGCCGGCAGAAGGTTCGAAGGCAACTGCACTGAATATGGGAATCGGATATCCATATTCGCTTATGACGCATGTCGCAGAAGAAGCAAAAAACAGTGAGATCGTAAAACAACAAAAAGCCAGTCCGGATATCAATGTATTTACCGGAGAGAAATTCGGTGAAGATTCCGGAGATAATGGTCTGGATATGAACTCGTTATTCAGCGTAGATGAAGACGCACTTCAGAAAGCATTCGGCATGGGAGATACAGACCTTGCAGGAAGTCTCGGAAATTCACTGGACTTTTCGAAAGCAGTGAATCTGCAGGATGCATTTAAGCTGGATGGCAATACGTTGAATTTATCCGGACTTGTGAATCTGGATCAGGTGGATCTGAATCTGTCGGGACTTCCGTCGGCAGGTCTGGGAGATATGCTGTCGGGACTGGATGTCAAGGTGAAACCGGGCGGAATGCAGAAGATGGCTGTTTCATTGATGGAAGGGTATCAGGCATATGCGAAGACGCATCCGGAAGCAGATTATTCGCATCTGGGAGATAACTTCTCGGAATATCTGAAAACAGATGGGGCAAAGCAAATCATGAAAAAGTATTTTTCAAAGATTCTAAAGGAGAGTGGAAAAGTAACCATTACAGAAGAAAAGGTACAGAAGCTTCTGACAGATATCATGCAGGGGTTTGAAAAATACGTAAAGGATCAAGGGATCGGAGATATCAGTGAAGACCAGTACGGAACATATTTCCGCCAGTATTTACAGACGGCAGAAGCAAAGCAGATCATAACAGACTGGGTGAATGACCTGTATAAAGATGTGGATATTGAGATATCGGAAGCG
The DNA here is from genome assembly GCA_963595255.1 of bacterium. Classification (GTDB taxonomy): domain Bacteria; phylum Bacillota; class Clostridia; order Lachnospirales; family Lachnospiraceae; genus Dorea_A. Next base: position 134,221 of record CAVBHX010000001.1, on the reverse strand, counting down.
GATCTGCAGGCAATGGCGCAGGAACTTGCGGCTGGATATTTAAGCTATGCACAGGAAAAAGGATATGCAGATGTGACAAAGATGGGTGAGAACTTTGCAGCTTATCTCGGAACGGCAGATGGAAAACAGCGGCTGAGTAACGGTCTTTCAGAGACACTGGACATGAAGAGTCTGGAAAGCCAGCTTTCATCCGGGATGAATGCCTACATGAAGCAGGCAATGGGGGCGTATGCGAAATCTTTTGGAAATGCACTTGAGACACAGATCTCGTCGGTTATGGAGCAGATCGTCGGACAGATGTTTTCCGGTATGGGTAAAGTAATGGAATCTGCCATGACACAGATCGGACAGAATCTCCAGAGTGTGATGACAGATGCGATGAAGATCGATACTGATGCATTTGCAAAGGCATTTCAGTTCAATATGACGGAGGATGATCTGACAGAACTTATGATGTCCATGAGCGGAACGTCGAGTGCAACGTATGACAGCAATCTGCAGAAATTAGGATATGCTGACTTCGCAAAACCAAGCGAGATCGACATTTATCCTAAAGATTTTGAAAGTAAGGAACAGGTAGTGGATTATCTGGATCGTTATAACAAGAAGATGGAGAAAGCCGGCAAGGATGAACAGGTGATTTCCTACACGGATGTAGTGGGAACTCTGATGTCATCGGTGACAGATATCGTCAATACTATCAGTTATGTGCTGATTGCATTTGTGGCGATTTCACTGGTCGTATCTTCAATTATGATCGGAGTCATTACGTATATCAGTGTGCTGGAGCGGAAGAAAGAGATCGGAATCTTAAGGGCGATCGGCGCATCGAAGAGGAATGTATCTCAGGTGTTTAATGCGGAGACTTTCATTATCGGACTGTGTGCGGGACTGATCGGAATCGGACTGACGCTGCTGCTTCTGATCCCTGGCAATATGATCATTCACGCGGTGGCAGATAATTCCAATGTAAATGCAGTGCTTCCGGTTATTCCGGCACTGGTGCTGATCGCACTGAGTGTGGTACTGACATTGCTTGGTGGACTGATCCCGTCAAAGAAAGCATCGAAGAGCGATCCGGTTACGGCACTTCGGACGGAATAAATTATTATCAATGAGCTGCATAAAGCGGTAAAACGTCTGTTGAAAAAATCATAGAGAAAGATTAAAATATGCTATGGAGAAATCTATAGCATATTTTTTATACCAAAAAGAAGGAGACCTTATGTATAATTTTAATTATTACACACCAACCAAAGTTGTATTTGGAAAAAATACAGAAGACAAATGTGGAGAACTGGTAAAAGAACAGGGATGTAAGAAAGTAATGATTCATTACGGAAGCGGAAGCGTCAAACGTACCGGATTATTGGATAAAGTAAAGGCTTCCCTGGATGAAGCAAAGATTGACTATATAGAACTTGGTGGTGCAGTACCGAACCCAAGACTTTCACTGGTATATGAAGGAATCGAGCTCGCGAAAAAAGAAGGAGTAGATTTCATCCTTGCTGTAGGCGGCGGAAGTGCGATCGATTCTGCAAAAGCAATCGGATATGGAGTTGCCAATGAAGGGGACGTATGGGATTTTTATGACAAAAAGCGCCAGGCAACAGGATGTCTTCCGATTGGTGTTGTACTGACTATTGCAGCGACAGGAAGTGAGATGAGTAATTCTTCTGTTATTACAAAAGAAGACGGCTGGATCAAGAGAGGATACCGCAATGACTATGGAAGACCGCGCTTTGCAATCATGAATCCGGAACTGACCATGACACTGCCGGATTATCAGACAGCATGCGGATGCACAGACATTCTGATGCATACGATGGAACGCTATTTTACAAATGGTGGAAATATGGAGATCACGGACAGTATTGCAGAGGGTCTGATGCGTACGGTAATTGAGAATGCAAGAATTCTGATCAATGATCCGAAGAACTATGATGCACGTGCGGAAGTAATGTGGGCAGGAAGTCTGTCTCATAACGGCCTGACAGGCTGTGGCGCAGTTGTCGGAGGAGATTTCGCTTCCCATGCACTGGAACATGAGATCGGAGGATTGTTTGACGTGGCACACGGTGCAGGTCTTGCGGCAATCTGGGGTTCCTGGGCAAGATATGTATACAAAGACTGCCTTCCTAGGTTCGAAAAATTCGCAATGAACGTCATGCAGGTAGACCCGGAAGGAACCGCAGACGATGTGGCATTACGTGGAATCGAAGCCATAGAAGACTTCTTCCGTGAGCTCAAGATGCCAACTTCTATCCATGAACTTGGCATTGATCCTACGGATGAAGAACTGAAACTGATGGCACATAAATGCAGCATCGGATGCAAGGGAAGCAAAGGATCTGCGAAGGTACTTCATGAGGAAGATATGTACAAGATATATAAGACGGCATTGTAAGTGCGTTTCTATTTAGTTCATCATCGTGGTCTTTCTCATGTCGTGATTGGCCAATGATAATGAATTCAATAGAGGGATTGTAACCGTTGTGTAGCCGGGAAGTTGTGGTGAAATCATTGATTTTCCGGCTTTTTCGTACACTTCCGGTATCACAACGGTTACGGTTCCTCTGTTTAATTATTATGGCATGCGAAAACCTCAGGAATAAAACTACAAGGTCCCAGCCTGTGCATACGGGCTGGGACCTTGTAGTTTTATTCCGGTCGGTGACAGCCGTTATAATCAATTAAATAGAAATTTCTTCACAAACTTCCTGTTTCGCTATGGGCAATACCCAGAGTACCGCACTTGTAAGCGGCACAAACGCAACCCATATTCCGTGAGCTCCGAGGTATTCTACCGCAAAATATCCAACCAGAACCCCCAGATGGAAGAGAATCAGCGTGTTCGTAAAAAGCCATGCCCGTTTCTTCTGAGCCAGATCATGTGTCATATGATATCTGGTCCATGCAAGAAGTGTCTGCTTGTAATTATTCGTTGAAAAGATCGTGGAACTGTTATAACATTCCGGAGTGGTAAAAGCCTGCCACTGGTATGCATTCAGGATGAATACAGGGAACAGTGCGATCAGAGGATTGACCGATGTCGGAATGATCCCTGCGATCCATATGCAGACGGCCTCTACCGCCAGTGCGATATAAGATTTTACAGAGGCAAAATGTTCGCCGATTAAAAATGCGGCAATGATCGCAAGACCATATAAAATAAAAATAGCCAGACGAAGGAAGGCATCCGTCAGGTTCATTTCCGTAAAGTTTAGGACCATTTCAATCAGATTCATGGTCTGTGCGGCACCAAAATTGCCGCCACGGACTAAGATGGCATAAGCACCGGTCAGTCCGCCGATAAATGCAAGATTGACATGCAGTAATGCACGTTTATGATTATATATCCAATTCATTTTTCTATCACCCGGTGCCTATTATAGGACGGAGAGATGGAAAAATCAAACAAAAGTGTGGAAAAAAGAGATTGGATGGAAAATAATACAAATATGGATTGACATTTTACAAAAAATTGAGTATCATAGACTTTAATGAATAAAAGCGTTAAAGCGCGAAAGCTATTACGCAAAAAATTCATAAAAAAGAATTATGAATGAACACGAAAGGGGAATTTTCCAATGCCGATTACAGATATATTGGAGAAAAACTGCCGCCTGTACGGAGACGACGTTGCGCTGGTAGAGATCAATCCGGAGATGCCGGAGACAAAAAGAACTACATGGAAGGAGTTTGATCTGATCGAACCTTCACGCGCGGCTTATTATAGAAGAGAGATCACATGGAATGTATTTAACGAAAAGGCAAACAGATTTGCCAATCTTCTGATTGAAAGAGGAATCAAAAAAGGAGAAAAAGTGGGGATTCTCCTGATGAACTGTCTGGAATGGCTGCCAATTTATTTCGGAATTCTGAAGACCGGAGCATTGGCTGTACCACTGAACTTCCGTTATTCTGCGGATGAGATCAAATACTGTGTGGAACTTGCGGAGATTGATATTCTGGTGTTCGGACCGGAGTTCATCGGACGAGTAGAAGAGATTGCAGATGAGATCAGCAAAGGACGTCTGTTATATTTTGTAGGAGACGGATGTCCGGGATTTGCCGAGGATTATAATGCACATACGGCGAACTGTTCCAGTCAGTCTCCGAAGATTGATGTCAATGATGACGATGAGGCAGCAATTTATTTCTCATCAGGAACAACAGGATTCCCGAAGGCAATCTTACATAACCATGAATCCCTGATGCATGCAGCAAAAGCAGAGCAGAATCATCACGGACAGACGAGGGATGATGTATTCTTATGTATTCCACCGTTATATCATACCGGGGCCAAGATGCACTGGTTCGGAAGTCTTCTGACGGGAGGAAAAGCAGTATTGTTAAAAGGAACAAGTCCGAAGACAATCTTACAGGCAGTATCGGAAGAACACTGTACTATTGTATGGCTGTTGGTTCCGTGGGCGCAGGATCTTCTGCTTGCACTGGATAATAAGGAACTGGATATTGCAGATTATGATCTGGACCAGTGGAGACTGATGCATATCGGTGCACAGCCGGTACCACCAAGCCTGATCAAACACTGGAAAGAATACTTCCCGCATCACCAATACGACACGAACTATGGTCTGAGCGAATCCATCGGGCCTGGATGTGTACATCTTGGCGTGGATAATATCGATAAAGTCGGTGCGATCGGTAAAGCCGGATATGGATGGGAAGCTAAGATTATCGATGAACAGGGCGAGACGGTAAAACAGGGCGAGACCGGAGAACTTGCGGTCAAAGGACCAGGCGTCATGACCTGTTACTACAGAGATCCGAAGGCAACAGCAGAAGTTCTGCATGACGGATGGCTGTATACCGGAGACATGGCGATGGAAGACGAAGACGGATTTATCTTCCTTGTTGACCGTAAGAAAGATGTCATCATCAGTGGTGGTGAGAATATCTATCCGGTACAGATTGAAGACTTCTTACGTACCAATGAAGCTATTTTGGATGTGGCGGTTATTGGACTTGCAGATCACAGACTGGGAGAAATTTCAGCAGCAATCATTGAACTGAAACCGGGAGTTGAATGTACAGAAGAAGATATTCAGGAATTCTGTAAGAAACTTCCGAGATATAAGAGACCTCGTAAGATCATCTTTGCAGATGTTCCGCGTAATCCTACCGGAAAGATTGAAAAACCAAAGCTTCGCGAAAAATACGGAGCAACACATCTGGTTGCGGCACAGAACCAGGGATAATATATGTAAAAATGTCATCTCTTTTGCAGGGAAAATCTGCAGAGAGATGGCATTTTTTTACGGACGTGTTTATAATAGTGGAGAAATAAATAATAAGAGCAGACTGGAGCTGAATATAGAATGAACACCAATGAGAAAAAAGAGATTACAATCCGGATTGCAAAAGAAGAGGATGCGGAAGAACTGCTTGCAATCTATGCGCCTTATATAGAACATACAGTGATTACATATGAATATGATGTGCCGACGGTGGAAGAATTCCGAGGACGGATCCGGCATGTATTGGAGAGATATCCATATCTTGTGGCAGAGGTGAATGGAGAAATATGTGGATATGCATATGCAAGTGCTTTTCACGAGAGACCGGCAGGAGGATGGAATGTAGAGACGTCTATCTACGTGGATCAGAATAAAAAAGGAATGGGTATCGGGACAAAATTATACGACATGCTGGAGAAGATATTAAAGCGGCAGAATGTGTTAAATATGAATGCGTGTATTGCATGTACCGAGCATGAAGATGAATACCTGACGAATGCAAGTATCCATTACCATGAACATTTGGGATATCGTATGGTCGGCTGGTTCACAAATTGTGGATATAAATTCCACAGATGGTACAATCTGGCATGGATGGAAAAAGAGATTGGAGAACACGTGGCAGATCAGCCGCCGGTGATCGCGTTCACGGATATAGTAGAAGATATTTCTTTACAGAACGGAGAACTCCGTTTATAATATGCATGTTAAAATAATTGAAAATACAAGGTTCTCCGAAGCCTTCATGCCTAAGATCCATAAAAATTGTGATGATGGGATGTCGGCCAGGAATGACAGGTCTGTCAGTTCCTCAGGGTAGATAGGGAAACGTATCTGCCTCCCGCGTATTTGGAAAGGAGAGCAGCACCTTTGTTTACCAAAGCACATAGGAGAAGCTGTCAAAGCATTCGTAAAAAATGTCACAGACAGATTCTCTTGTATTTCGCCTGCTCTTTTTTCGGAAGGAGCAGGTTTTTTAATATATGAAAACAGAATCAGATAAGAAAAAATCCGAAATCAGTGCCATAATCCTCTGTGGCGGGAAAAGTACCCGGATGGGGAAGGATAAAGCAGGACTTCTGATTGGAAAGAAGACATTTTTACAACAGATCGAAGAACATGTAAGTGGTGCGGATGAGGTGCTGCTTTCGGTAAAAGACCGGCGGGATTATCCGGAGATAGAGGCAAGACATATCGAAGATCTGGAACAGGACAAAGGACCGTTGATGGGTCTGTGCTCGGCGCTGAAAGAATGCAGCCATGAACGGGTCTGGGTGATATCCTGCGATATGCCGCTGGTTGACTGGGATGTGGCGCAGGAACTGGAAGACTATCTGATGGATGGGATTGATGCAGTGATCCCGGTAGACAAGACCGGGAAAAAATATGTGCTCTGTGCATGGTACAGGAAATCTGTATGGAAGATATTGGAAGAACAGTTAAAGACCGGGGATTATAAAGTGCAGCATGTACTGGAAAATCTGAGGGTATGTTATGTGGCAGTTCAGGGAATTACAGACGGACCGGGGAAATTTTATAATATAAATACACCGGAAGAATATCGGAAAATAATACCAGAGAAAATAAAAGAAAAAGCACAGCACCCCCCGGTTGTATCGTTTGTGGCTTATTCCGGCACCGGTAAGACGACATTTCTGGAAAAACTGATTCCGAAGCTGAAAGCATATGGGCTTAAGATTGCGATCGTAAAGCATGACGGACACCGGTTTGATATCGATCACGAAGGAAAAGACAGTGACCGCTTTACCAAAGCCGGAGCAGACGTGACCGGTCTGATCTCCTCGGAGAAAGCGGTGCTGATGGACAACAGAACAGTTGATCCGGAAAAATTCCTGAAAAAGATAGATGGTGTGGATCTGATCCTGACAGAGGGATTCAAGCACGGACCGTGGTCGAAGATCATGCTGCAACGGAAAGAAAACGGGAAACCGATGCCGTTACGACCGGAAGAATGTCTGGCAGTGATCAGTGATGTGGATGTGGAGGACTGTGAAAATGTGTTCCCGTTGGACGATGTTGGGAAAACGGCGGTTTTTTTACTTCAGTATATACAGCAGAATATGCAACATATAGAAAATCTATAGCAGAGTATGAAACGGAATGTGCCTGGATGACAGGTACAAGATGATAGATACATTGATAAGAATTGAAACGAGAAACGATAAAGAAACGAGGCGGAAAAAGTATGAAACTGATCAGAACAGAAGATGCAGTGGGACATGTGTTATGTCATGATATGACGCAGATCATTCCGGGAGTGATCAAAGATGCGAGATTCCGGAAGGGACATATTGTCACAGAAGAAGATATTCCGGTGCTTCTTTCCATAGGGAAAGAACACCTGTATGTCTGGGAGAAGACAGAAGGCATGCTTCATGAGGATGAAGGTGCGGAACGTCTGCGCAGGATCACGCAGAATGAAAATATGCATCCGTCAGTTGTAAAAGAAGGCAAAATTGAACTTCTTGCGGATGTCGACGGATTATTCCAGGTGGATGTCGAACGATTATATGATGTGAACAGTGTGGATGAGATCATGATCGCAACCAGACACACGAACACAGCGGTAAAAAAAGGCGACAAGCTCGCAGGAATGCGGGTGATTCCGCTGATCATAGATGAAAAGAGACTGGAAGAAGCAGAAAAAAAGGCGGGTCCGGAACCGTTATTGAAGGTAACACCGTGGAAATTAAAGACGGCAGGTGTGATCACAACCGGAAGTGAAGTCTATAAAGGACTGATCAAAGACCAGTTTACTCCTGTAGTGAAAAAGAAGCTGGAGACATTTGGAATCCAGATGACAAAGCATGTATTATGCAGTGATGATATGGAAATGATCACGGACGCAATTGCAGAAATGAAGGAAGCGGGAGTGGATCTGATTATCTGTACGGGCGGGATGAGTGTAGATCCGGATGATAAGACACCGGGCGCGATCAAGGCTTCCGGAGCGGAAATCGTCACATATGGGGCACCGACACTGCCGGGCGCGATGTTGTGTCTGGGTTACTTTGAAGACGATACACCAATCGTGGGACTGCCGGGCTGTGTGATGTATGCAAAAGCAACCGTATTCGATCTGATCCTGCCGAGAATGGCAGCAGGGATTAAGATTGAGAGGAGAGATATTATCCGGATGGGACACGGAGGACTCTGTCTTGGATGTAAAGAGTGCCATTATCCGGTCTGTCCATTCGGAAAGGAGGCGTAAAGGTGGAACCATCCAGAGTGACACTTGAAGAGGCACAGAAATTATTTCAAATCTGTATGCCGGGAATAAAAAAAGAAGAAAAACCGGCAGCAGACTGTCTGGGACAGATTCTGGCAGAGCCGGTATATGCGGCAGTAACCCAGCCGCCGTTTCCAAGGTCAGCGATGGATGGATTTGCACTGAGAAGCCGGGACGTCTGCGGGGCAGATCTTGAGCATCCGGTTACATTGGAAGTTGCCGGGTGTGTGTATGCGGGAAAAAAGACAGAGCTTATACTGGAACCACATCAGGCAGTCCGGATCATGACCGGAGCAATGATACCGGAAGGGGCGGACTGTGTAGTAAAACAGGAAGATACGGATTATGTAAGAATAGCAGATCCCAATCCAGACAGGAAAACAATCAAAATTTATAATAATGTGGGACCGGGAGAAAATTACTGTCCGAAAGGAGAAGATTTTTCTGCCGGGGAATTGCTGGCAGAAGCCGGACTTTTTGTGGATTCTTATCTGCTGGCGGCAGTTACGGCTGCGGGAGTACGGGACATTACTGTATATAGAAGACTTAGGGCTGCAGTGATTATAACCGGTGATGAGCTGCAGAATACAGATACATCATTAGAACCCGGGAAAATCTATGATGCAAATGGAATCTGGCTGTGTGCGAGATTAAGAGAGATGGGCTGTGAGATACTACAGTATGAAACAGCGGGAGATGACAGGGACAAGATCGCAGATAAGATCAGAGAGGTATTAAAAGAAGCAGATCTGATCCTGACAACCGGAGGGGTATCCGTAGGAGACAAGGATCTTGTCCCGGATGTCATAGAAAGCATGAACGGCAGGATACTATTTCACGGGATACGGGTAAAACCCGGAATGCCGACGATGCTTTCGGTAGTAAAGGACATCCCTGTTCTGTCACTTTCCGGTAATCCATTTGCAGTGGCGGCATTATTTGAATTATTAGCCGGAGGATATCTGGCGGACAGGGCAGAAGAGGTATATACACAGAAGAAAGAGACAAAAGTGCTGAGACAGACATTTGTAAAGACCGGAATGTTAAAACGGATTGTAAAAGGAAAATGTGATGAGGAAGGCGTGTTCCTTCCGCAGATTCAGAGAAACGGACAACTTAAGAATGGGATTGGCAGCAATTGTCTGGTGGTATTCCCGGAGGGAGAACGGACCTATCCGGAAGGAGAAAAAGTTCAGGTGATCCGAATATAAATAAGGAAGGAGTAATCATGGGAGAATTTACGCATTTCAATGAACAGGGGCATGCAGTGATGGTCGATGTCAGTGAAAAAGCAGACACGATGCGTGAGGCAACGGCAATGGGAAGAATCCGCATGTCGAAGGAATGTTTTGAAAAAGTAAAGACAGGTGGAATGAAAAAGGGAGATGTCCTGGGAACTGCAAGGATTGCAGGGATCATGGGGGCGAAGAGAACATCAGAGCTGATCCCGTTGTGCCATATCCTGAACCTGAGCAAGGTTACAGTGGAATTTGAATATATAGAGGAAACCTGTGAGATTGAAGCACGGTGTACAACGAAGACGGTCGGAAAGACCGGCGTAGAGATGGAAGCACTTACCGGAGTTCAGGTGGCACTGCTTACGATTTATGATATGTGTAAGGCGGTCGACAAAGGCATGTGCATGACCGGTATCCGTTTATTGAAGAAAACAGGTGGAAAAAGCGGCGTATGGGAAGCTGACCGGGAGACGGAGCTATGATTGATGCGGCAGGAAGAGTGATTGATTATATGCGGATCTCCGTTACGGACCGCTGTAATTTAAGATGCAGATATTGTATGCCGGATGGAATCACGCAGGTATCCATGGCGGAGATCCTGACGTATGAAGAGATCCGGAAAGTGTGCATACTTGCAGCAGAGCTTGGCATTCAGAAGATCAAGATCACAGGCGGGGAACCGCTGGTGCGGAAAGGATGCGCCGATCTGATAGGAATGATAAAAAATATTTCGGGAATCACACAGGTCACGATGACGACGAATGGCGTTCTGTTACAAGACAATCTGGAAGCGTTAAAGAAGGCCGGACTGGACGGGATCAATATCAGTCTGGATACGCTTGATCGTGAAAAATATCAAGAGATTACCGGAACCGACGCCTGTGAAACGGTACGGCAGGCAGTAGCGGCCGCCGCAGAAAGTGGGATACAGACAAAGGTGAATACGGTGTTGCAGTCTGACGGTGACAAAACGGAATGGAAGGCATTGATCACACTGGCTAAAAGCCTGCCGGTTGATGTAAGATTTATAGAACTCATGCCGATCGGTTATGGAAAGGAGAATACAGGTGTGTCGAATCTGGAACTTCTGGATGAGATACGGAAAGTATATCCAGATATCCGAAAGGACAGTAAGATACACGGCAATGGACCTGCGGTATATTATCAGATTCCAGGATTCACCGGCAGTATCGGATTCATCAGTGCGATACACGGCAAGTTCTGCAGGACCTGCAACCGCATCCGGCTGACTTCGACCGGAGACCTGAAGCCGTGTTTGTGTTATGGGGATACCTATCCATTGAAAGATTTACTGCGGAATGGAACAGAGGAAGAGATAAGAAAACAAATAAAACGAGCCATTGAACAGAAACCGGCAGCGCACTGCTTTGAAGAGCCGGGAGCGATTACGGAAGCGCATCAGATGGCACAGATTGGAGGATAAAAGACAGGATGAATCAGAAGAAAGGCGTGATCAGAGGAATCTGTATCAGTCCCAGAAGAGGAACTGCCAAGTATCCGGTAGAAACGGCAAAGATCGTGTCGGACTGGGGCATTGAAGAAGATGCACATGGCGGAAAATGGCACAGACAGATCAGTCTTCTTGCACTGGAGAAGATTGAAGCATTCCGGGAAAAGGGAGCGGATGTAGATTTTGGCGCATTTGGGGAAAATCTGATCGTAGAGGGATTTGATTTAAGAAATGTTCCGGTTGATTCTGAAATACGGATCGGAGATGGAGTCAGGCTGAAAGTCACACAGATTGGAAAGGAATGCCACAGTCACTGTGCGATCTATCAGCGGATGGGAGACTGTATTATGCCAAGAGAAGGCATTTTCGCAGAAGTACTGACAGGTGGAATGATCCGTGTAGGTGACTGTGTGGAAGTTGTAATGCCGCAGGAAGACCGCCCATACAGTGTAGCCGTGATCACGTTGAGTGACAAAGCATTTGCCGGAGAACGGGACGATCTAAGCGGTCCGGTAATAGAGAAGATATTAAAAGACAGTGAAGAAAAAGATCATATCAGATTTGACATAAAAGAGACCCTTCTTCTGCCGGATGGTGAAGAAGGACTAAAGAAACAGCTGATCCGTCTGGCGGATCAAAGACAGGTTGACCTGATCCTGACAACAGGCGGGACAGGATTTGCCCCAAGAGACGTGACGCCTGAGGCCACGATCGCTGTCTGCGACCGGATGGCAAACGGAATTGCAGATGCGATCCGTAATTATTCGATGACGATCACAGACCGTGCAATGTTCAGCAGGGCAGTGTCGGGACTACGGAAGAAGACGCTCATTATCAATCTTCCGGGGAGCCCGAAAGCAGTGACGGAAGCACTGGAGTATATTCTTCCGAAACTTCCTCATGGACTGGATGTCCTGAGAGGAAATGTACAGGAATGTGGCAGGAAATAATCCTGTTACAGATACAGCAACTGGTAAATCTATCAGAAAAGCACAAGAGAAAAGGAGAAACGTATTATGAAGAACCAGATGGTAAAAAGAATCGCATCTGTCCTCCTGGCAGGAGTGATGGTAGTTTCGCTGGCAGCATGCGGAGGAAACAAAAAGACAGAAGAAAAGAAGGCAGATGACAGCAAAAAGAGCAGCAAGAAAGAGACAGAAATCCAGGTATTCATCGCAGCAAGTCTGAACACAGTTATGACAGAACTTGCAAAAGAATACAACGAAGATCATCCGGAAGTGAAGATCACATTTAACGCAGACAGCTCCGGAACACTTCTGACACAGATCGAAGAGGGATATGAGTGTGACCTGTTCTTCTCAGCAGCACAGAAGCAGATGGATCAGCTCGAAGATGATGGACTGGTAGTAGACGGCACAAGAGCAAACGTCCTGAATAACCAGGTGGTAGTTATCTCCTTAAAAGACAGCGGAACAAAGGTAACAGGTCTTGAGAACTTAAAAGATGCCAAGAGTATCGCACTTGCAGGCGGAAGCGTTCCGGTTGGAAAATATACAAGACAGGCACTGGTAAATCTTGGAACATTAAAGGCTGATGGTGAAGTAGATGCCATTACAACAGACCAGGTATCACAGGCACTCGGCGGAGTAGAGATCAGTGAAGAAGACAACGTAAGTAAAGTACTTACAGCAGTAGCAGAAGGATCCTGCGAAGTTGGAACAACATACTATTCCGATACTTACGGATATGAAGACAAACTGGATATCCTTCAGGTTGTAAGCTATGATCTGACAGGTGATGTTATCTACCCAATCTGCCAGGTACAGAATGACGAAGCAGATAAGACACAGACTGCAGCAGCAAAAGACTTCTACAAATTCGTATTATCTGACAAGGCTAAGAAAGTCTTCGATGCATACTATTTCGACACAGACGTAGAAAGATAAGAAGCTTCATAGTATGAAAGACAGAAAATATGCATGCGGTTGCGGCTGCATGTTTTCTGTTTTTCGAAGTGTGTAATAGATGAAACAGGAGGAAGTTACATGGATGCAGTGGTAGAAATACTGAAAGGACTGGATTACAGTCCACTATATGTATCGTTGAAGACAGGAATTGTTGCAACGATATTTTCATTTTTTCTCGGACTCTTTGCAGCGAGAAAGGTGATCAAGGCAGGACCGAAAGTGAAGGCAATTGCAGATGGAATCCTGACACTGCCGATGGTACTGCCGCCGACGGCAGCAGGATTCTTCCTGCTTCTTCTGTTCAGCAGAAGACGTCCGTTTGGTATCATGCTATACGAACAATTTGGCATCAAAGTCGTACAGACGTGGGCGGGCTGTATCATTGCAGCGACAGTAATTGCATTTCCACTGATGTACAGAAATGCTAGAGCGGCATTCGAACAGATCGATGTAAATCTGATCCATGCGGCAAGAACACTTGGCATGCCGGAATATAAGATCTTCTGGAAGGTTGCGGTCCCTTCGGCAGGACCAGGACTGGTAGCGGGTACGATCCTGACATTTGCAAGAGCGCTTGGAGAATATGGTGCAACATCCATGCTTGCGGGCAATATTCCGGGAAAGACGGGAACCATTTCCCAGAGGATCGCAATGGTCATCCAGGACGGCGATTATCTGACGGCGGGCATCTGGGTTGTGATCATTATGCTGGTTGCATTCGTGCTGATCGTCCTTATGAATCTGGTGACCGGTCAGAATATGAAGAATATCCGGAGATGGTAGGAGGAAAGACAGATGTCGATGGAAGTAAAGATATATAAAAAACTTGGAGAGTACGAGCTGGATGTACACTGGAAATCCACGAAGAAAAGAATCGGGATCCTCGGTGCTTCCGGAAGCGGGAAGAGTCTGACGCTGAAAAGCATTGCAGGGATCGAACATCCGGATCAGGGACATATCCAGATCGGAGCTCATGTGCTGTATGATTCGGATTCCAGAACGTGCTTAAAACCACAGAAGAGAAATGTCGGCTACATGTTCCAGAACTATGCACTGTTCCCGACGATGACCGTGGAGCAGAATGTAGGAGCCGGACTTTCCGGTGATAAAAAGAAGAAGCAGGAACAGGTGCAGAAGATGATCCGTCATTTCCGTCTGGAGGGGCTGGAAAAAAGACTTCCGAGAGAGCTTTCCGGCGGGCAGCAGCAGAGAGTTGCACTGGCGAGGATCATGGCATACGAACCATCTGTTATTCTTCTCGATGAACCATTTTCGGCACTGGATATCTTCTTAAAAGACCGCCTGCAGCAGGAAATGATGGAACTCTTAAGCGATTATGACGGAACGGTGATCCTGGTGTCCCACAGCAGGGATGAGATCTACCGGTTCAGCGAGGAACTTCTGGTCATTGATGACGGGAAACAGATCTGTTACGGTGATACGAAAGCAATCTTCGACCGCCCGGAACAGGTGGAAGCCGCAAGGCTTACCGGATGTAAGAATATTGTTCCGGTAAAATGGCTGGATGAACACAGCATCGAGATCCCGGACTGGGGAACAAAGCTTCATCTGGAGCAGAAGATCGATGCAGAGGTTACACACATCGGGCTTCGTGCACACGAATTCATCCCGGTGTGGGGCGAAAGAGAAGATAACTGCATTCCGGTTAAAGTAAAAGGAAAGGCAGAATTCCCATTTGAATGGAAATATTTCTTAAAAGGTGAGGCAGAAGAAAGTGATGACATCTGCTGGTATGTGCAGAAAACTCTTTGGAATGAACTGACAGAAAAGGGGATTCCGGATTATCTGAAACTGCCGGAAAAAGAGATTCTTTTGCTGAAATAAAAATCATGATATAATGAGCGTTAGCGGACTGGTGTATGCTGGTTCTCTGACGCTTATTTTTTTGGAGGAAAATAATGTATACAATCGGAACACACATGTCCATTGCGGGAGGAATTGCGAAGACTGCGGAAAATGTAGTAAAGATGAATGCCAATACGATGCAGATATTCAGCAGAAACCCGCGTGGATCCAGTTATAAAACTTATACACAAGAAGAAGTAGATAAATTTCAGCAGATCCGTAAAAGCCATGCATTCGGTCCGGTTCTTGCACATGCGCCGTACACGATGAATCTGGCGAGTGCGACGGAAAAGACATATGAATTCGCCTGTACGGTGATCCGGGAAGATATCAGACGTATGGACGAACTGAAGATAGAGAATCTGGTATTCCATCCGGGCAGTCATACCGGGATCGGAGAAGAAGCCGGGATTGCCAATATTATCCGTGGACTGGATCAGGCGGTTACAGGAACGGAGAATATTACGGTTCTGTTGGAAACAATGAGTGGAAAAGGGACAGAGATCGGATACCGTTTTGAACAGTTGAAGCAGATCCGGGACGGTGTACAGCACCCGGAGCGGATCGGAATCTGCCTGGATACCTGTCACGTGTTCGCAGCGGGATATGATATCGTCCATGATCTGGACGGGGTACTGGATGAATTTGACCGGATACTGGGACTTGAATTATTAAGAACGATTCATCTGAATGACAGTCTGATGCCGTTCGGTTCCAGGAAAGACCGGCATGCAGTGATCGGAGAAGGTGAGATTGGGCTGGAGGCACTTCTGAATGTGCTGCGCCATCCGAAGCTTAAAGATCTGCCATTCTATCTGGAGACGCCGCTTGATGATGCCGGGCACAAAGAAGAGATTGCCAGATTGAAAGAATATCTGGGTGAGGAATAAGGAGCGGAGCAGTTGAAAAAGTTAGAATATATAGCAAGAATCCATACCGACTTTCCAACGAAATTCGGAATTCCAAGGCAGTCGCGACTTGTAAGTACAAAAGGAACAATTGTATTCGAGCCGGAATACCGCAAAGAAGAGGCACTCAAAGGACTGGAAGAATATTCGCATCTGTGGCTGATCTGGGAATTTTCAGAGGTGATCAGGGAGAACTGGAGTCCGACGGTACGTCCGCCGAGACTTGGCGGGAATAAGCGGTGCGGTGTATTCGCAACCAGGTCGCCGTTCCGGCCGAATCCGATCGGATTATCCTGTGTCAGGCTGCTTGGGATCGAGAAACGTCCGGAAAAAGGTATGGTTATTGAAGTCGAAGGAGCAGATCTGATGGATGGAACGCCGATACTGGATATCAAGCCATATCTGCCGTATGTGGACTGTGTGCCGGATGCCAGAGGCGGGTTCTCCGACCGGGTGAAGGATTATGCGCTGGAGGTAGAGATACCGGAGGAACTTTTGTTAAAACTTCCAAATGAACAGCAGGGATGCGTGCGGGAGATCCTCGCAGAAGATCCGAGACCGTCCTATCAGAATGATCCGGACAGAGTATATGGAATGGAGTATGCCGGGTATGAGATTAAGTTCAGGGTAAAAGACTACAGGCTGACGGTCTGTGAAATTGAGCGGGCCGCCGCGGACAGAACAATAAAATGATAATGATCAGGAGGACACAAAGGTGAAGTATTATCTTGCGCCATTAGAAGGAACTACAACTTATATATACCGGAGGGCATATCATACACATTACCGTCCGATGGAGAAATATTTCACTCCTTTTCTGGTTCCGCATACCAAAAAGGATTTTAATACGAGAGAGAAGAATGATATTCTGCCGGAACACAATCCGGGGATGAACCTGGTTCCGCAGATCCTGGCAAATGACGCAAAGGGATTTCTGGATACGGTAGAAAAGTTAAAAGGGTATGGATATGCTGAGGTGAACCTGAATCTTGGCTGTCCGTCCAAGACGGTAGTATCGAAAGGACGCGGCTCGGGATTTCTGATCCACACAGAAGAACTGAACCGGTTTCTGGATGAGATTTATGCGAAAGCAGATGTGAAGATATCCATAAAGACAAGAATCGGAAAATTTGATGCAGATGAGTGGGGAGAACTTTTGAGGATTTATAACCAGTATCCGTTGGAAGAGCTGATCGTACATCCGAGAGTACAGCAGCAGTTTTATAAAGGACATCCGGATCTGGATGCATTTGCGGATGCAGTGAAGGAATGTAAGCATACGTTGTGTTATAACGGTGATATTTTTACAACGGAGGATATGGAAAAATTAAAGAACCGGTTTCCAGAGATCTCCTGTATCATGCTGGGGCGCGGAATTTTGAAAAATCCGGAACTGATTGAAATCATGGAATCCGGAGGAAAAAGGATCGATGCGAAGAAATTAAGAGCGTTCCATGATCAGATCTATCAGGATTACCAGGAGGTAAGCTGTGGGGATAAGAATGTGCTGTTTAAGATGAAAGAACTCTGGTGTTATCTTGGAACATTGTTCCCGGATAAGGAAAAACAGCTGAAAAGGATCCGGAAAGCAGAGAAACTGGATCGCTATGAGGCAGTTGTAGAAGAACTCTTAAGCCACAATTATATTGACTTAAAGTAAATATTTGCGGAAATAAAAGAGATTGCAGACAAAATCAGGAATAAAGTTCTGTAGTCTCTTTACTTTAAAAAAAATATGCAATATAATAGATAAAAATTCTATATACAGGAATTTTGTGAAAGGGAGGGACATGAATTGGATCGTTTGAATGAATTGATCGCAGAGAATCTGAAAGATATCCGGAAAGGAAAAGGACTGAGTCTGGAACAGGTGTCATCCCTTACCACGATCAGCAAAAGTATGTTAAGTCAGCTGGAAAGAGGAGAAGTGAATCCTACGATATCGACGGTGTATAAGCTGGCACTGGGATTGAAAGTACCGGTAACGGCATTTACCGCAGATAAACCGCAGCCGTTTTTCGGAACTGGCAAGAAAGAAGTAGATCCTCTGGCGGGTGATGATGGAAGATACCGTCTTTATCCGATCTTCAGCTTCCGGGAAGGACAGGATTTTGAGATATTTGACCTGGAATTTGACGAGGGAGGCATGATGCAGGCGAACCGCCAGATGAATGGCACGAGAGAATTCATTACCGTGTATTCCGGAGAACTGACACTGATCTTTAAAGATCATGAATATGTGTTGAAAGCCGGAGATGCGGCTTCATATAATGCTTTTGATGATTATGTGTATAAAAATACAGGAAAGGGAATGGTGACTGCCAATATTGTAGTACACTATCCGAATTAGAAAGGAGTAACAGCATGGAGGACCAGAAACAGCGAGTATATGATGCGTTAAACAAGATGGGAATTAAGTACGAGGTGGTAGAACACGAGCCCGTGCATACAATGGAGGATATGGACCGGCTGGGACTCCCGGAAAAAGGAACATTGTGTAAGAACTTATTCTTAAGAGATTCAAAGGGAAAGAGACATTTCCTGATCACAGCTGATGAGAAGACAAAGGTAGATCTGAAGGCACTGGGAAGACAGCTCGGGGCAGGAACATTAAGCTTTGCTTCCGAAGAACGTCTGGAAAAATATCTTGGTGTAAAACAGGGAAGTGTTACACCGTTTGCTCTGATGAACGATACGGAACATGCGGTGGAATTCTTTATTGATAAAAACTTAAGCAGATGCAAAAGTATGGGAATTCATCCACTGGAAAATACAGCAACAGTATTCATATCCTTTAAGGATCTGGATAAATTCTTATGGAATCTGGACGTTGATGTAGTTAAGATTAAATTGTAAAAAGTTTATAGATTTTTTATTGCATGTTTCCTCACGCAGAAGTAGAATAGAACAGTATATGATACGAAGCAACAGATGAAAGTGAGGATAATTATGGAAGAATGGCAGAACGGACACGACCAGCCAGGATACCATTATCACCAGGAGCAGGATAAAAAGCGAAAGCCAATTGAGACACCGGGAAAGCGTTTCTGGAAGATGTGGGGTCCACTCCTGATCAAATGGGGGATTGGAATCGGTGTAGGCATGGTAGTCATGGCGGCCATGATGGTGGCATATATGAAGACGCATTATCAGACGCAGGCGGCATTAGAAGCATTGATGTCTGATCAGAATAAGCTGATGGGCTTTTATGAGAAGATGTTGAATAAATATATTGATTATACAACATGGGTGGAAGGTCTGTCAGCGCTTGTTACGATTCCTGTGATGGCGATTCTGTATCACAGTGACAGAAAGAAAGAGAAAAAAGCAGGTATCATACCGGATAAAAAAGCACCTTTGTGGAAATATCCGGCAGCGCTTATTATGGCACTTGCCATGAGTCTGGGACTGAATAACTTGATTATCATCGGGAATCTGTCTGCGGTAGATGCAAGCTACAAGGCAACGATGAATGCCATGTATTCGGCGCCGCTTGCTATACAGATTTTGTGTCTGGCAGTACTGGTTCCGATTTGTGAAGAATATGTATTCAGAGGATTGTTCTTCAGAAGAATGGAAAAGGAAAGTTCGTTTGTATATGCGATGGTTTATTCATCAGTCGTATTTGGTGTATTACATGTGAATCTGGTACAGATGCTTTATGGATTTTTACTGGGACTAATGTTGGCATATGTATATGAAAAATACGGTTCGCTGAAGGCACCGGCAGCAGCGCATATGGCGATGAACCTGTTGTCTGTACTGGCTACCAGATACGGACTCTATAACTGGATGTTGAAAGATAACATGCGGATCGGTGTGATCACGGTTGTATGTGCAATGATCGCATCAACAATGTTTGTTCTGATCCAGCGGATTGAAGAAAAACCGGAGCTAAAGACTGAAAATGAAAATCTGGCAATGTAAATTGCCAGATTTTTTTGCACAAAACATAAAGAAGACTAATAATCTGACAATTTGGGATAATTTTCCTCTTTACAACAGTAAAACCTTGTGATATAGTAGGAAAAAACAAAAGAAAGGAACAGGTGTATGAAAGAAGGAAATGTAGTCCAGCAACATGGACTGTATCGTTCCGAATTCGAACATGATAACTGTGGAATCGGTGCGATCGTTAATATCAAAGGACAGAAAAGTCACGATACAGTGGCAAACGCATTGAAAATCGTTGAAAATCTTGAACATAGAGCTGGCAAGGATGCCGAAGGTAAGACAGGTGATGGAGTTGGAATCTTATTACAAGTTTCTCACAGATTCTTCTCTAAAGTCTGTAAACCTCTCGGCATCTTTTTACGTTCTGAAAGAGATTACGGAGTGGGTATGTTTTTCTTCCCACAGGACGAATTAAAAAGAAATCAGGCAAAGAAGATTTTTGAAGTCATCGTCAAAAAAGAAGGAATGAATTTCCTTGGATGGAGAGAAGTTCCGGTAAAGGCAGATGTACTTGGAAGCAGGGCAGTTGAATGCATGCCGTGCATTATGCAGGGATTTATTGAAAGACCAAAGAAAGTAGAACAGGGTATTGATTTTGACCGAAAGCTTTACATTGTAAGACGTGTATTTGAGCAGAGTGCAGATGATACATATGTGGCATCCCTTTCCAGCCGTACTATCGCTTATAAAGGAATGTTCCTGGTAGATCAGCTTCGCCTTTTCTTCCCGGATCTGCAGGATCCTGATTATGACTCTGCGATCGCACTGGTTCATTCCAGATTCAGTACGAACACGAATCCAAGCTGGGAGAGAGCACATCCGAACCGTTTCATCGTACATAACGGTGAGATCAATACCATCCGTGGTAACACCGACAAGATGCGTGCCAGAGAAGAAAATATGGAATCTGAGTGTATGAAAGGAAAACTTCACGAAGTACTTCCGGCCGTCAATACCAGCGGTTCCGATTCAGCAATGCTTGACAATGCAATTGAGTTCATGGTTATGAGTGGTATGGATCTTCCGCTTGCAGTAATGATTGCGATTCCGGAACCATGGGCGAACAACAGAAACCTTTCCCAGAAAAAGAAAGATTTCTATCAGTATTATGCAACTATGATGGAACCATGGGACGGACCTGCGTCCATTCTGTTCAGTGACGGTGACTGCATGGGAGCCGTACTTGACCGAAACGGACTGCGCCCATCCAGATATTATATTACGGATGACGATACACTGATCCTTTCCTCAGAGGTTGGTGTCTTAGATATTCCACCGGAGAAAATCGTAGTAAAAGAAAGATTGCATCCTGGCAAGATGCTTCTGGTTGATATCAAAAAAGGAAAAGTCATTGATGACGAAGAACTGAAAGAGACTTACGCAAGCAGACAGCCATATGGTGAATGGCTGGACAACAATCTGATCGAGTTAAAAGATCTGAAGATCCCGAATCAGAAAGTTCCTTCTTATACGGCAGAAGAATGCAGAAGACTTCAGAAAGCATTTGGATATTCTTATGAAGAAGTAAAGACATCCATCCTGAATATGGCAAAGAATGGTGCGGAAGGAACGGCTGCCATGGGTATCGATGCACCGCTTGCGGTATTATCAGATATGCATCAGAATCTGTTCGGATATTTCAAACAGCGTTTTGCACAGGTAACCAACCCTCCGATCGATGCCATCCGTGAGAAGGTCGTTACATCCACAACGGTTTATATTGGCGAAGATGGTAACCTTTTGGAAGAAAAAGCAGAGAATTGTAAGATGTTGAAGGTCAACAACCCGATCCTTACAGAGACAGACCTTCTGAAGATTAAAAATATGAAAGAAGACGGATTCAAGGTTGCAGAGATCCCGACAATCTATTATAAGAATTCAAGCCTTGAAAAAGCAATTGATTATCTGTTCATCGAAGTTGACAGAGCTATCCGCGAAGGGGCTAACATCCTGATCCTTTCAGACAGAGGAGTGGATGAATATCATGTGGCAATGCCGTCACTTCTGGTACTTTCCGGATTGCAGCAGCATCTGGTACGTACGAAGAAACGTACATCTGTTGGAATCGTTCTGGAGACGGGAGAACCAAGAGAAGTACATCATTTTGCGACACTGATCGGTTATGGTGCATGTGCGATCAACCCGTATCTTGCACATGAATCCATCAAACAGCTTATTGATACCGATATGCTTCAGAAAGACTATTATGCGGCAGTTGATGATTACAACAATGCTGTGCTGGGCGGAATTATAAAGATTGCATCAAAGATGGGTATTTCTACAATCCAGTCTTATCAGGGAGCTAAGATTTTTGAGGCAATCGGATTAAAACAGGAATTCATTGACAAGTATTTTACGGACACGGTCAGTCGTATCGGCGGCATCGGAATCGAAGAAATTGCGGCGGATTATATCGCACGCCATTCTCAGGCATTTGACCCGCTTGGACTGGAAGTTGATATGACACTGAACAGCGTCGGACAGCATAAGTTAAAGAGTGGTGGAGAGAGACATCTCTATAATCCACAGACGATCCATATGCTTCAGGAATCTACAAGACGTGGCGATTATGATATGTTCAAACAGTATACGGATATGGTTAATGCAGAGGGAGAACATATTAATTTACGTGGACAGCTGGAATTCAATTATCCGAAGAAAGGCATTCCGATTGAAGAAGTAGAAAGTGTAGATGAGATTGTAAAACGATTCAAGACAGGGGCCATGTCTTACGGTTCTATTTCCAAAGAAGCACATGAGACACTGGCAATCGCGATGAACCAGTTACATGGTAAATCCAACAGTGGTGAAGGTGGAGAAGAAATTGAACGATTGGATACTAATCGTTGCTCTGCAATCAAGCAGGTCGCTTCCGGACGCTTCGGTGTAACTTCCAGATATCTGGTAAGTGCACAGGAAATCCAGATCAAGATGGCACAGGGAGCGAAACCAGGAGAAGGCGGACATCTGCCGGGAGGAAAGGTATATCCATGGATTGCCAAGACCCGTCATTCTACACCGGGAGTCAGTCTGATCTCGCCACCGCCACATCATGATATCTATTCCATCGAGGACCTTGCACAGCTCATTTATGACTGCAAGAATGCGAATAAAGATGCAAGGATTACGGTGAAACTGGTATCAGAAGCCGGCGTTGGTACCGTAGCAGCCGGTGTTGCCAAAGCAGGAGCCGGACTGATACTAATCTCCGGATATGACGGAGGAACCGGTGCGGCACCAAGAAGTTCGATCCACAATGCCGGACTCCCGTGGGAGCTTGGACTTGCCGAGACACATCAGACGCTGATCCAGAATGGTTTGAGAGAAAGAGTCCGCATCGAGACAGACGGTAAGCTGATGAGCGGCCGTGACGTGGCGATCGCAGCCATCCTTGGAGCAGAAGAATTCGGATTTGCTACCGCACCGCTGGTAACAATGGGATGTGTAATGATGCGTGTATGTAATCTGGATACCTGCCCGGTCGGAGTTGCAACACAGAATCCGGAACTTAGAAAGCGTTTCCGCGGAAAACCGGAATATGTTGTGAACTTCATGCGCTTTATCGCACAGGAACTTCGTGAATATATGGCAAAATTCAGTGTCCGTACACTGGATGAACTGGTAGGAAGAACAGATCTTCTGAAGGTGAAGGATGTGCCAACATCAGAACGTGCATCCACACTGAATCTGGAGCAGATTCTGGATAATCCTTATGAAGGCACAAAGACACCGATGACTTTCAATCCGAAAAAAGTCTTTGACTTTGAACTTGAAAAGACACTGGATGAAAAAGTTCTGGTAAAAGAACTTCTTCCTGCTGTAGAAAAGAAACAGAAGAGAAGCATTGAAATAGATGTAACAAATACAAACCGTACATTCGGAACGATCTTTGGTTCAGAGATTACAAGAAGATATCCGGAAGGTCTGGATGAAGACAGTTATGTAGTACATTGTAAAGGTGCCGGCGGACAGTCATTTGGTGCATTCATTCCAAAGGGACT
This sequence comes from bacterium, assembly GCA_963595255.1. GTDB lineage: Bacteria > Bacillota > Clostridia > Lachnospirales > Lachnospiraceae > Dorea_A. Next base: position 110,341 of record CAVBHX010000001.1, on the reverse strand, counting down.
GACACTGGAACTCACAGGTGACAGTAATGACTACTTCGGTAAAGGATTGTCAGGTGGTAAACTTGTCGTATATCCGCCGAAGGGAATCCGTTATAAAGCCGAAGAGAATATCATCATCGGTAACGTTGCACTCTACGGTGCGACAAGTGGTAAGGCATTCATCAACGGTGTGGCAGGAGAACGATTTGCAGTGCGTAACTCCGGCGCAACAGCTGTTGTGGAAGGTGTCGGAGATCACGGATGTGAATATATGACAGGCGGGCGTGTAGCTGTTCTTGGTGGAACAGGTAAAAACTTCGCAGCCGGCATGAGCGGTGGTGTCGCTTATGTACTGGATATGGAAAATGATCTCTATACAAGAGTCAATAAAGAGATGGTCCATATCGAACATGTGACAACCAAGATGGATGTCGGAGAATTAAAGAGCATGATCGAAGAACATGTTGCCAATACCAATTCCGAACTTGGTAAGAAGATCCTGGATAACTTTACAGAATACCTTCCAAAATTCAAGAAGATCATTCCAATCGATTATGAGCGGATGCTGACAACGATCCTTCAGATGGAAGAACAGGGCATGAGCAGTGAACAGGCAAAGACAGAAGCATTTTATGCGATCAAAGAAGGAAGATAGGGGGTAAGAACAGTGGGAAAAGCAACAGGATTTATGGATTATGACAGACAGGATAAGCCGGCTGAAGATCCAAAAGAACGAATTAAGCATTTTAAAGAGTTTCATACACCTCTGTCAAAAGAAGAACAGGAACTGCAGGGAGCCAGATGTATGGCGTGCGGCGTACCGTTCTGCCAGTCCGGTCAGATGCTGATGGGAATGGCAAGCGGCTGCCCGCTTCATAACCTGGTACCGGAGTGGAATGATCTGATCTTTCACGAGAACTGGGAAGAGGCATATTACAGACTGAAAAAGACGAATAACTTCCCAGAATTTACATCCAGAGTCTGCCCGGCACTTTGTGAGGCGGCATGTACATGTGGACTGAACGGAGAGGCAGTTTCAAGTAAGGCGAATGAATACAGCATTATTGAAAATGCATATAAAAAAGGTTACGCAACGGCAAAACCGGTGAAAGTAAGAACCGGAAAGAAGGTAGCAATTGTAGGATCGGGGCCATCCGGACTTGCGACGGCCGATATGCTGAACAGAAGAGGTCACAGTGTGACGGTCTTTGAAAGAGAAGATAAGATCGGTGGACTTCTCCGTTACGGCATCCCGAATATGAAACTGGAAAAGCAGTTCATTGACCGTAAGATCGCGATCATGGAAGAAGAAGGAATTCAGTTCGTGACCGGATGTAATATCGGAAAAGATAAGAAAGCCGCTACGTTATTAAAAGAATTTGATCGTGTGGTTCTTTGTTGCGGCGCATCGAATCCAAGAGACATCAAAGTCCCGGGAAGGGAAGCAGAAGGCATCTATTTTGCAGTAGATTTCCTCAAATCAACTACAAAAGCGCTCTGGAAAAATGCAAAACAGAATGCAGACGGAACTTATGATCTAAACCTGAAAGACGGTACATACATTTCCGCAAAAGGAAAAAATGTTATGGTCATCGGTGGCGGAGACACCGGAAATGACTGCGTGGGAACATCCATGAGACACGGTGCCAAGAGTGTACTGCAGCTTGAGATGATGCCGAAAGCACCGGATGAGCGTACCGAGATGAACCCTTGGCCGGAATGGCCGAGAGTCTGCAAGACGGACTACGGACAGCAGGAAGCTGCCGCTGTCTTCGGACATGACCCGAGAGTCTACCAGACAACGGTAAAAGAATTCAAAAAAGACAAAAATGGAAAAGTCTGCAAGGCAGTTCTGGTAAAATTAGAGCCTAAGAAAAATGAAAAGACAGGACGTATGATGATGACGGAAGTAGCCGGAAGTGAATATACAGTAGATGTAGATCTTGTATTAATCGCAGCCGGATTCCTTGGAAGCCAGGACTATGTCACGAAAGCATTTGGTGTGGAAGTAAATGAACGTACGAATGTGAAAACTGCGCCGGGAAAATATGACACGAATGTGAAAAATGTATTCACGGCAGGAGATATGCACAGAGGACAATCGCTGGTTGTATGGGCAATCCGTGAGGGCCGTGAAGCGGCAAGAGAAGTGGATATCAGTCTGATGGGATATACGAATATGTATGTGCAGTAAACGATTATGTGTCTGAACAGAACTGGAAAATAAGATAAAGATGAAAAATTTTTGAATAATCTGCGAATACAACTTATAATAAGAAGAAACAGGCCGGAATCATATGTTCCGGCCTGCTAAATGTTACAAAATTATTAAAAAATGTTGCAATTTGTATTTGTGTGCGCTATAATGGGGAACAGATGTGAGAGATTGTTCTCATGACGAGGGGAAAATAATTAAAACAAATAAGAAAGAAGAGTGAGTATGAATAAACACGGAATCAGATTGATCACAGCAGTGGTGACAAGTTCAATGATCGTAACACCAGTTCTGGCAGCACCGTCTGTCGATGATTTGAAGAAGGAAAAAGCAGCAAAACAGAATGAAGTCAGTTCGTTACAGTCACAGCTTACAACATTGATGGGAAAGGTTAATACACTGGAAAGTGAATTGATCCAGACAGGTGAGGATATTACAAAGGCACAGAGTGATCTGGTAGTTGCGCAGAAGAAAGAAAAAGAACAGTATGCAGCAATGAAGAAGCGTATTAAATATATGTACGAAGCCGGTAATGATTCAGCGTTCGAAACATTGGTCACATCGGATGATTTTACAGATCTCTTGAGCAAAGCAGAGTATGTTCAGAATGTACATAGTTATGACAGAAAACAGTTACAGGAATATGTAGAGACAAAGCAGCAGATTTCTGATTTGAAGGACAGTCTTGAAAAAGATCAGAAAGAACTGGAAAGCAAGCAGGCCGAATATGAGAAGCAGGGAGATAACCTGAATAACCTCATAACTTCCAAATCAGCAGAAGTTGCAAATCTTGATTCAGAGATTCAGGCAGCAGCAGAAGCGGCAGCAAAGGAAGCAGCGGAGAGAGCGGCAAAAGAAGCAGCAGAAAAGGCAGCAAAAGAGGCAGCAAAGAAGCAGCAGGCATCTGCAGCTAATAACAGTACTTCATCTAACAGAAATGATTCTACAACAAGTAACAGAAATAACACAACGAGCAACAAAAATAACACAAGTAATACAACGAGACCATCAGGTAATAATACAAGCAATAGCACAACAAAGCCGTCGGGTAATAATACAAGCAGCAATACAACAAGCGGATCGAATGCAAATGGTGGCACGATCGTAAGCAGAGCATACAGCCAGCTTGGAAAACCTTATGTATGGGGTGCATGTGGACCGAACAGTTTTGACTGTTCAGGATTCGTAAGCTACTGTCTGACAGGAAGCTATACACGTCTTGGTACAACTCTTACATTTATGGGATGGACAAGGGTAAGCAATCCACAGCCTGGTGATGTTGTAACAACGGCAACTCACTGTGGTATTTATATCGGAAATGGTCAGATGATCCATGCTCCACATACAGGAGATGTTGTAAAAGTCGGACCAGTACAGTCTGGTATGATTTACGTACGTAGATAATAAGAAGATTGAAAAAGAAATCAGGAGATTCCTGGTTTCTTTTTTTTGTGCAAAAACTGGTTCTGCAGAGGAGAAAGCAATGAAGAATAGTAATTCATCTATTAGCAAAACTTATAAAAACAGAAAATAATACTTATAGATATAAACTTATAGAGTATGTAGATAATATATAGATAAAACAAATGGATTGAGCAATATATAACAAAAACCAATTCGACAAAAAAATATTGGAATGTTAGACTGTGATTGTTTGAATTTTACATAGGGAGGAAAAAGAAACGATGAAAAAGAAATTAGTTTCTGTACTGCTTGTCGCAGCAATGGCAGCAAGTATGCTTCTTGGCTGTGGCAGCAAAGCTGATTCTGGAAGTAGTTCTTCCGGAACAAGCACATCAGCAGACGCATCGGATGGTGGGACATTCGTTGTGCCGGTCAACACAAACTCTATTGCATCGCTGACACCATACAATGTATATGGTAGTGATGACCTGTTGATCGCATCTGCACCATGTTTCGACCCGCTTTACATCATCACAGCGGATGGAACAAGATGGTATCTGGCCGACAGCATGGAACCAACATCAGATGATGGAATGCACTATGAAATGAAGTTAAAAGATGGTCTGAAATGGCATGACGGTGAGCCGATCACAGCAGATGATGTAGTGTTCACAGTTGATATGTTCAAAGACACATCTAACACAGGTGCAACATCTGAAAGTGTTACATACAACAATAAGACACTTTCCGCAGAGAAAGTAGATGATCTGACAGTGGCAATCACACTGCAGGAGCCATTCAGTGCATTTGAGACTGAATTCGGACGTATCCAGATCATTCCAAAACACGTATTTGACGGAAACACAAATGTAGCAGACAACAAGAAAGCATTAAAGAAATGTATCGGATCTGGTCCTTTCAAACTGAAAGAGTACAAAGAAGGTGACTCTATCGTATATGAAAGAAACGATGATTACTACAGAGGAAAACCAAGTCTTGCACAGGTTGTAATCAAGATGATGCCAGATGAGAGTGCACAGGAAGCAGCTCTTCAGAGTGGCGAGATCTCTATGATGCGTGTAACAAACCAGACAAAACTGGACAAGTATAAAAAAGACAGTGATTATAAAGTCTATACACTTCCGGAAGGACGTCTGAACTATCTTGCATTCAACTATCAGAGCCCGATCATGCAGGATATGGATGCAAGAAAAGCAATCTGTCTTGCATTAAATGATGATGATATCATCAAAGGTGCTTATGGTTCAGAAGAACTGGCACTTCCTGCAAAGAACTTCTGTGCTCCACAGAACCTGTACTACAACGATGAGATGACTGGATACCAGCAGAACATCGAAGAAGCTAAAAAGCTTGCAGAGAAGAGTGGCCTTACAAAGACAACACTTCACTATATGTACTTCACAGCACGTCCGAACATGAAAGAGACAGCTCAGATTGTTCAGGAACAGTTAAAGAAGATCGGCGTTAAGATGGAAATCGAAGGTGTGGATTCCGGAGAATTCTTCCAGCGTCTGTTCGCTGCATGGGTAACAGGTAAGACTGTTGTAGATACTTCATGGGATCTTGCTTCTAACGGTATGGACCAGTTAAATGCTGACCCTGCTACAAAGATGACAAGCTGGACAGGTGATCTTCTTGAAAAGGGATTCTATGTAAGCCCTGAGACAAAAGATCTCTGGATCAAAGCTTCTCAGTCACTGACGACAGAAGATCGTGAGAAATACTACAAAGAACTTCAGGTACAGATGAACGAAGATTATTCTATGTATCCAATGGCAAATACAAACTATGTAATTGTTGCAAGAAAAGAATTCAAGGGACTTGATGAGATCAAGAGAGTTCCGATCTTTGAAGATTATCTGAAGATTTCAATGGAGAAATAAGATAACCAAAAAGGGCCGTCTGTTAGTCCACAGACGGTCTTTTTTCTTAAGTTTATAAGGTGGGAAAATCGTGAAAAAATATATATTAAAACGGTTATTGCAATTGATACCGGTTGTAATTCTGGTCAGTATCTTTTCCTTTCTGATCATCCAGGCGGCACCGGGAGATCCGATTAATAACTATGTAAAATCAGGAATGACAGAAGAACAGGTAGAACAAGTAAGAAAGGAATATGGTCTGGACGGAAATATTGCACAGCAGTATGGCAGATGGCTGGGACATGTTCTGCAAGGGGATCTCGGAACATCTATGAAACAGCAGAGACCGGTAGCCGAGATGATCGGAGAGCGTCTTCCGAACACAATTATATTAATGGGGATGGCACTTTTTCTCGCATTGATCGTATCCATCCCGTTAGGCTTATGGGCCGGACTGAAAAAGAACAAACTGGCAGATAATGTGATCAGCTTTATATCGTATCTGGGGATATCGATTCCTCCGTTCTGGCTCGGAATGGTACTGATCATTATCTTTGCATTGAAATTAAAGTGGCTTCCTACAGGTGGAATGCATACGCTGAATGTGGACACAACAGGAGATCTGTTATGGCATTTGATCCTTCCGGCATTTGTATTAAGCCTGAATAATATGGCGGTATTCACAAGATATATCCGTTCCAACACTATCTCTCAATTGGAAGAAGACTACGTAGTTACAGCAATTTCAAAAGGAACGTCCAAAAGAAAAGTGCTGTTCCATCATGTGCTTAAGAACTGTCTGCTTCCAATCATTACACTGGCAGGAATTAATATTGCAGGTCTGGTATGTGGTTCATTTGTAATTGAATCTGTATTCTCATGGCCTGGAATCGGAAGACTGGCAATGGAAGCGGTTGGTAACAGAGACTATCCTGTGATCATGGGATTCACCATGTTTTCATGTATCATATTAGTTCTCGGTAACCTTCTGGCAGATATCTTATATGCAGTAGCTGACCCGAGAATCAGACAGGGAGGTGGAAGACGTGACAACTAAAGAAGAAAAAAAGATTACAAAGGCCAGTTTCCAAAAAGTACATATGGAAGAAAAAAAGATTTCCGCAAATTATGAAAGAGGATTGTGGAAAGATGTCTTCCTTTCATTGAAAGAAAATAAACTGGCAATGATCTGTGCAGTGATCTTATTGATTGTAATCCTTATGGCAGTATTTGCTCCGCTCTGTCCGTATGATCCGGATAAACAGGATCTGATGAATAAGTTATTGAAACCGGGCAAAGGCCACTGGTTCGGAACCGATGAGCTGGGAAGAGATTATTTCACAAGAACGCTCTATGGAGGAAGAATTTCTCTTTCTGTCGGATTCTTATCGATGATCATGTCGACAACGATCGGAACGATCATTGGTACGGTTAGCGGATATGTCGGAGGAAAGACGGATGCATTTCTGATGCGTTTTACAGATATCTTCATGTCTGTACCGAGTTTCCTTCTGATGGTTGTGATCAATGCGCTGTTTCCACCGAAGGTATGGTCCATGATCATTATTCTGGGATTATTTGAGTGGTGCCAGATCGCACGTATTACAAGAGCAGAGACACTGACATTAAAAGAAAGAGACTATGTACTGGCTGCAAAGCATCTGGGAGCAAGCCACAAACAGATTATTTTCAAACACATCATTCCCAATATGAGTTCTTCTATTATTGTTGCGGGAAGTCTTGCAGTAGCGAATGCAATCCTGACAGAATCAGCACTCAGTTTCATGGGACTTGGCGTACAGCTTCCAAAAGCATCGTGGGGAACAATGCTTCAGGGAGCACAGACTTATATTATGGATAACCCGACACTGGCAGTCTTCCCGGGAATCTTTATCGTTCTTACGGTATTCAGCTTTAACATTCTCGGAGATGCACTCAGAAATGCACTGGAACCAAAGATGATCAAATAGTGAGGTGAGAGAGATGAAAAAAATATTAGAAGTAAATAATCTGCAAGTCTCTTTTCATACTTACGCAGGAGAAGTGCAGTCCGTAAGAGGTGTAACATTTGATGCAAATGAGGGGGAAATCCTTGCAATCGTAGGAGAATCCGGATGTGGAAAATCGGTAACATCCAAGACGGTCATGGGGCTTATCAATACTCCGCCGGGTGAGATCAAAGCCGGCAGTGAAGTATTGTATCTTGGAAAAAATATTCTGGGACAGTCTGAAAAAGAGTGGGAACAGTACCGCGGAGCAGAATGTGCCATGATCTTTCAGGATGCGCTGACATCTTTGAATCCGACGATGCAGATTGGAAAACAAGTCATGGAGAATATTACCAATCATGCGAAAGTTTCCAAAGAAGAGGCGAGAAAACAGGCTGTTGAGATGCTGAAACTGGTCAAAATCCCGGATGCCGAGATGAGCATGAAGAAATATCCGCATGAATTATCCGGCGGTATGCGCCAGAGAGTGATGATCGCAATCGCACTTGCCGGAAAACCGAAAGTTTTGATTGCGGACGAGCCGACAACGGCACTGGATGTGACCATTCAGGCACAGATTCTGGATCTTATGAAAGATATTCAGAAAAAACTGGGCACGACCATTATTCTGATCACACATGATCTGGGGGTTGTTGCAAGTGTGGCAGACCGGATCGTGGTCATGTATTCCGGTAAGATCATGGAAAAAGGCAATTGTGATGATGTGTTCTATGATCAGAAGCATCCGTATACCTGGGCACTTTTGAATGCGGCACCGAATCTGGAACTGGAAAATAAGCAGACATTGGTTGCAATCGAAGGGACACCGCCGGATCTTATCGATCCGCCGGCCGGATGTCCGTTTGCAGCAAGATGTCCGCACTGTATGCAGATCTGTACGGAAGAATTCCCGCCGGAATATGAATTCGGAGAAGGACATGTGGCGTCATGCTGGATGAGACACCCGGATTCCGGGTATGCAGATATGAGTTTTGGAGAGGAGGCGTAAATGATGAGTGAACAGAATGTAATCATGGAAGTGAACCATTTGAAAAAATATTTCCGCCTGGACTCTAAGAGAACCTTGAAAGCAGTGGATGATGTGTCATTCAAGATTTATGAAGGAGAGACGCTGGGAATTGTTGGGGAATCCGGATGCGGGAAGACGACATGCGGAAGAACCTGCATTGGTATGTATGACAGAACAGACGGAGAGGTATTATACCGAGGCGAAGATGTCCACAAGATGAATGTAGCACAGAAAAAGGAATTCACGAAGAAGGTACAGATGATCTTTCAGGATCCATATTCTTCCCTTGATCCGCGTATGAAGGTACATGATATTATTGCAGAGGGAATGCGTATTCACAAGATGAACGCTTCCAGGACAGAAGAGATTGAAGAAGTACAGAACCTGTTAAGAAGTGTCGGACTGAATGCAGAACATGCAAGCCGTTATGTACATGAATTTTCCGGCGGACAGAGACAGAGAATCGGAATTGCAAGAGCGCTTGCAGTGAACCCGGAATTCCTGTTATGTGATGAACCAATATCAGCACTGGATGTATCTGTGCAGGCACAGGTGGTAAACCTTCTGATCAAACTTCAGAAAGAACGTTCGCTGACCAGTATGTTCATTGCCCATGACCTGTCGATGGTAAAACATATTTCTGACCGTGTCGGAGTTATGTATCTGGGAAATATGGTGGAGCTTGCGCTATCGGGAGAACTGTATAAGAATCCGCTGCACCCATATACACAGGCATTGTTATCTGCGATTCCAATCCCGGATCCGAAGATTGCGAGAAATAAAAAGCAGATCCGGCTTGAGGGAGAAGTTCCAAGTCCGGTGAATCCGCCGGCGGGATGTCATTTCTGCAGCAGATGTCCGTATGCAACGGACAGATGTAAGAGTGAGACACCGGTATTAAAAGAGACGGCACCGGGACATTTCACAGCGTGTCATTTGTACGGTTAAGCATACAGAGAACTTGCCGCCGGCAATGTCTCTTGCATACTTTGACAGACAGGAAAAGCTGCCGTGGGCAGCTTTTCTTACGTCTTGTGCTGTCAAAAATAAAAATAAAAGTGGGGAAAAGAAAATGTATGATTTTGAGAGCGGCGTAAAGCGCCGGGGAACGAATTGTGTAAAATGGGATGTACCATTTGTAACAGAAGAGGTACTTCCGATGTGGATCGCAGATATGGATTTCCGTATCGCACCTGCGATCACAGAAAGCCTGCAGAAGACTGCCGGACAGGGAGCGTTCGGTTACCAGTTTTTATCAGAAAATTATTATAGTTCAGTCATGAACTGGATGAAACACAGACACGGATATGAACTGAAAAGAGAAGAAATCTGCTTCGTGCCGAATGTTGTCATGGGGCTTGCCTATGCAGTGCAGACAATTGCGGAACCGGGAGATGAGATCATTGTGCAGACCCCGGCATACGGTCCGTTCTTTGAAGTGGTAAAAGATAATGGTTGTATCGTGAAAGAAAGCAGACTGAAGAATGATAACGGCTATTACACAATGGATCTGGATGATCTGGAAAGCAGGATCACGGAGAAGACAAAAGCAGTGATCATCTGTAATCCACATAATCCTTCTGGAAGAGTCTGGACAGAAAAAGAATTAAGAGACCTGGCAGATATTTGTATCCAGCATAATCTGTATATTCTGTCGGATGATATCCATAGTGAACTGTTATCGAAAGGAAGTAAGCACACATTTATTTCAATGTTGTCCAATGAAATAAAAGACAGATGCTTCATCTTCACATCACCGTCCAAGGCATTCAACCTTGCAGGCATACATGTTGCAAACTGCTTTATATCCAATGAAAAATTACGGACAGAATTTATGGCAAAAACAGAAAAATTCCATGCGGGAGAGAACACATCCTTTGCAGAAGCAGCTCTGACTGCGGCTTATAACCAGTCAGAAGAATGGCTGAAAGAACTGAATGAATATATCGACGGGAATCTGGAATATTTTGTAAATGAACTGCACGAGCATATGCCGACACTTGGAGTCAGAAAGCCGGAAGGAACCTATCTGGTCTGGGTAGATTTCCGCAATACAGATATTCCAGAAGAAAAAGTAAGACAGTATCTGCTGGAAGAATGTAAGATTGCCGTAAATGAAGGAGATTTCTTTGGAGAAGACGGAATCGGATTCGTAAGATTCAACCTGGCGTGTCCGAGAAAAACGGTGGAGATGGCAGTAGAAAGACTGAAAGAAAAGTTTGCGGAAAAATAAAAGGAAAATTCTTGCAAACAGACAACCTTTATGGTAATATTAAAAAGTCGCAAAAAATCACGCATAGGCTTGTCCCGATGGTGCCAAAGCCTGGTAACAGGACGGTTTCGGGGACGTATAACAACATATGCGGAAGTAAAAAACCAATGGAGGAAAGAAACATGAGCGTTATTTCAATGAAGCAACTTTTAGAAGCAGGTGTTCACTTTGGACATCAGACAAGAAGATGGAACCCTAAGATGGCTCCTTATATCTACACAGAGAGAAATGGTATCTACATCATCGACCTTCAGAAATCTGTAGGTAAAGTAGATGAAGCTTACCAGGCAGTAGCTGATATCGCTGCAGAAGGCGGATCAATCCTTTTTGTAGGTACTAAGAAACAGGCTCAGGATGCTATCAAAGTAGAAGCTGAACGTTGCGGAATGTACTATGTAAATGAAAGATGGCTTGGAGGAATGCTTACAAACTTCAAGACAATCAAGAGCAGAATCGCTCGTCTGAAAGACATCGAGAGAATGTCAGAAGACGGAACATTTGATGTACTGCCTAAGAAAGAAGTTATCCAGTTAAAGAAAGAATGGGATAAACTTGAGAAGAACCTTGGCGGAATCAAAGACATGAAGACACTTCCAGATGCTATTTTCGTAGTAGATCCTAAGAAGGAAAGAATCTGTGTTCAGGAAGCACACACACTTGGAATTCCACTTATCGGTATCGCTGATACTAACTGTGATCCAGAAGAACTTGATTATGTAATTCCTGGAAACGACGATGCTATCCGTGCTGTAAAACTGATCGTTTCTAAGATGGCTGACGCTGTAGTAGAAGCTAACCAGGGTGTTGCAGGCGAAGAAGAGTATGTTGAAGAAGCTGAAGAAGCAGCAGTAGAAGAATAAGATTCTTAAAAAACATAATTGGAGGATAAGATCATGGCAGTTACAGCTAAGATGGTAAAAGAATTAAGAGAGATGACTGGTGCAGGAATGATGGACTGCAAGAAAGCTCTTAATGAAACAGATGGTGATATGGATGCAGCTATCGAGTTCTTAAGAAAGAACGGAGAAGCTAAGGCTGTTAAAAAAGCCGGACGTATCGCAGCAGAAGGTATTGTTATGGCTGATGTTAAGGAAGACAAGACAGCAGCTATCGTAGAAGTTAACTCTGAGACAGACTTCGTTGCTAAGAATGCTGAATTCCAGGGATTCGTTAAAGCTGTTGTTAATCAGGCAATCGCTTCTGAATCAACAGATATGGAAGGATTCATGGCTGAGGCTTGGAATGAAGATGCTTCTAAGACAGTTCAGGATGCATTAAATGAAAAAATCTCTGTAATCGGAGAAAAACTGAGCATCAGAAGATTTGAGAAAATCGTTACAGACGGCTGTGTAGTAGATTACATCCATGGCGGCGGACGTATCGGTGTTCTCGTAGAGGCTGATACAGATGTTGTTAACGACGAGATCAAAGCTTGTCTGAAGAACGTAGCTATGCAGGTTGCAGCTATGTCTCCAAAATATACTTCACGTGATGAAGTAGATGCTTCTTTCTTAGAGCATGAAAAAGAGATTCTTCTTGCTCAGGCTAAACAGGAGAATCCTAACAAACCAGATAACATCATCGAGAAGATGATCATCGGACGTCTCAACAAAGAGATGAAAGAGATCTGCCTGTTAGACCAGGTATACGTTCAGGACAGCGACCTTACAGTAGCTAAATACGTAGAGAAGGTAGCAAAAGAGAACGGAGCTAACATGACAGTTAAGAGATTCGTTCGTTTCGAGACAGGTGAAGGTCTTGAGAAGAAGAACGAAGACTTCGCAGCTGAAGTTGCAGCTCAGATGAACGCATAATTTAATATTGTGTTAAATTTCTGAAATGATAATAACCCGTATGAATAATGGCAGCATTGTTCATACGGGTTATTTTTGTACTGCTATACATTTGGTTGTAAGAAAGCTACTTCCCTAAATGCGCTGCCCGTCGGTATTCTATTGGTGACAAATCGAACTGTTTACATTACCAGCAACGAAGGGGTGATGAATGTGGTAAAGCCTGTGCTGGCAGCAGCATCGGTTAAAAATATAGAAATACTAGACTTTAGCAGAGTAATAAGATAAAATAGAATTAATTATTTTTTGTCAGTACAAAGGTTAAAGGAGTTAGAAAAAAATGTATGAAATCATGAGTGCAGATGAAGCCATCCGTCTGATCAGGGATGGAGACTGTATCTGTGTCAATTCATTTGTAGGAATAGAGAACCCGACAGAACTTCATGAAGCAATCTACCGGAGATATCAGAAGATGCAGTCTCCTACACATCTGACGATTGTATCCAGTGCGGGATTCGGTGTCTGGGATGAAGAACATAATGCAGAAGGATATATCAGAGAAGGTGCAGTAGACAAACTGATCTGTGGACATTTCGGAGCCATGATGAGCACAAAGAAACTGGTGCTGGAGGACCGTTTTGAAGCGTATAATCTTCCCCTTGGATGCATTTCTCATGCAATCCGTGCACAGGCAGGAGGTCTGCCGGGAGCCCTTTCGAAAGTCGGACTGGATATATTTGTAGATCCAAGAAGAGAAGGACCTGGTATTAACCGCATATCCATCGATGATTCACTGGTAAAACATGTAGAAGTAGACGGGGACGAATTCCTGTATTACAAGCTTCCGAAGATTACGATCGCACTGATCAAAGGAACAGCAGCAGACAGAAAGGGAAATATCACATTTGATGATATGTTTATGTCCGGCGATGCTCTTTCCATCTGTCAGGCGGTAAAGGCAAACCGGGGAAAAGTTATCGTACAGGTAGACCGTCTGGTTGATACACCGTCGCGTCCACGTAACGCCATTATTCCGGGATGTCTTGTAGATGCAATCGTTGTGGCAGAGCCGGAAAAGAGAAACGAAGCGTATACGGCGCTTACGGGAAGCTTTGAGATTCCTTACAAGGACTGGTATACATGGAGTGAAAAGATCGAGAATGTATCGACCAAACCAAAAAAGAACAGTGTGACGGGAAATATCATTGGTAAGAGAGCTGCACAGGAACTTCGGGTGGATGATATCGTGAATATCGGAATCGGTATCCCAGAGATGGTATCCCGATATGCGAGAAAGAGCGGCATGCTGGATATGGTAACCCTTACGGTAGAGTCCGGTGGTATCGGCGGATTCCCGGTATCGGGAGAAGCATTCGGAGCCATGATTGGTGCAGCGTCAGTCTATGATATGGCGAACCAGTTCGACTTATATGATAACGGAGGACTGGACATCTGTTTTATGGGAGCTCTGGAAGTTGACAAATATGGCAACATCAATGCACACAGAGGACCTGGTGCATTTGCCGGAATTGGCGGATTTGCAAATATTACGGCAAAGACACCGACGGTTGTGTTCTGTATGACATTTGATGCCAAAGGTCTGGAGGTTACGCAGGAAAAGGGAGTGGTGACGATCCAGAAAGAAGGTGAAATCGCTAAGTTCGTAGAGAAGGTCAACAGTGTAAGCTTCTCTGCAAAGCGAGCGATAGAAAATGGACAAAAGGTGTTATATGTGACAGAGCGCTGCGTGTTCAGACTGACACCGAAGGGATTGAAACTGATCGAGGTGTATCCGGGAGTAGATATGCAGAAAGATATATTGGACAGACTGCCGTTTGAGGTAGAAATTTAGTTGCTGTTTAATTTAGTATCGTGGCTTACCCCGGTCCATGAGAAAGACTTGGTGTTATGTTTGTTGCTGGATGTCACGATGCAGAAGTTCTAAGGCAGTTCGCCTTCCCTAAGGGCAAAGGCCACTCCGCTCAAACTCACCCCTACGGGGCTCAAACAGTTCGCTCCGTGTCTTTAACGGGAAGCCCCTATTTTTCGGTTTTTTTGTATACTTTCGGTATCACAACGGTTACGGTTCCGATATTTAATTATTATGGCATGCGAAAACGTGACTGAAGAAAAGTATGGGAGTGATTTCTGTGCATATGAGGTCATGGTTAGTAACTCTTGAGTAATAAAATTGGCCGTTAGCCTTGGAAAAATCATTGTTTGAGACGAATGTCGAGTTTTGATTTTTCCAAGGCTGTTTTTAGGTCAATTTTATTGCTCTAGAGTTACTCCGTGATCGAATCAGCACAGAAATCACTCCCATACTTTTCTTCAGGACCGGGGTAAGCCGCCATGATGAATTAAATTTTATAAAATATCAATATACTCCCCAGCTAATGCCTTATTCATACTTCTAACCGCACAGAACTTGCCACACATACTACAGGTATCACTGTGGTCATCTTCCGGGCTTCGGCTGTCGCGGATGGCTTTTGCGGTTTCAGGATCTAAAGCGCATGCATATTGTGCATCCCAGTCGAGTTTCTGGCGTGCTTCTGCCATTTTGTCGTCGATATCACGTGCTCCGGGAACACCTTTGGCTATATCTGCAGCGTGAGCAGCAATCTTGGAAGCGATGATTCCCTGTTTTACATCGTCTACGTTAGGAAGTGCCAGATGCTCTGCAGGTGTTACGTAACATAAGAACGCAGCACCGTTCATGGCTGCAACAGCACCACCGATTGCGGATGTGATATGATCGTATCCAGGAGCAATATCTGTAACCAGAGGCCCGAGTACATAGAATGGAGCGCCCATGCAGATACTCTGCTGTACTTTCATGTTGGCAGCGACCTGATCAAGCGGTACATGTCCAGGACCCTCTACCATTACCTGTACATTGTGATCCCATGCACGTTTGGTAAGCTCGCCGAGACGTACCAGTTCTTCAATCTGGCATACGTCAGTGGCATCGGCCAGACAGCCAGGACGGCAGGCATCTCCAAGAGAGATTGTAACATCATATTCTTCACAGATATCAAGAATTTCATCATAGTGTTCATAGAATGGATTTTCTTCACCTGTCATACACATCCAGGCAAATACAAGGCTTCCTCCACGGCTTACGATGTTCATTTTACGTTTGTGCTTTTTGATCTGATCAATCGTTTTACGCGTAATTCCACAGTGAAGTGTTACAAAGTCCACACCATCTTCCGCGTGAAGACGGACAACGTCGATGAAGTCCTGAGCAGTCAGAGTAGCAAGATCTCTCTGATAGTGGATGACACTGTCGTATACAGGAACAGTACCGATCATAGCCGGGCATTCGTGTGTCAGTTTCTGACGGAATGGCTGTGTGTTGCCGTGGCTTGATAAGTCCATAATGGCCTCGGCACCAAGATTTACGGCACTCATAACTTTTTCCATTTCGATATTATAATCTTTACAGTCACGGGATACGCCAAGGTTTACGTTGATCTTTGTGCGAAGCATGCTTCCGACACCTTCCGGATCAAGGCTGGTGTGATTTTTGTTGGCACAGATTGCCACCTTACCTTCTGCAACAAGTTTCATAAGAGCTTCTGTTGTCATGTTTTCTTTTTTTGCTACAATTTCAATCTCAGGAGTAACGATTCCTTTTCTTGCAGCATCCATCTGTGTTGTGTAGTTTCTCATGTTTTTGCCTCCGTTAAATAGATAGATATAAAGTTATAAAGCGTCAGCAAAAACACAGATTACAGATACGAGAAAAACACTGTTTACACAAATCTGTGAGTTCATAAAAAGCTATGAAATTACTGACGCCTATATCAGATGAAAAATCTGATACTGATCAGACGAAAGAGGATGATTTCCTTTCGCTTGACTTTTTTGTTCCTGAGAAGCTGTCAGTGACAGGTTCTTAGGTATGCGGTACAAGGTGGTGTCCCCAGTGTATCGCTTTTAAACAACTCTTAACGAGTCGTTTTTATCATAGAAATTACGCCGCTTTTATAGAGCATTGTAATCAGCAGGAATGCAAGAATGCTTCCTGCAACAGTAGAGATCAGAAATGGGACCACATAGACGAAGATTCCGGCAGGAGTGATTCCCATAATATATACTGCAACAGGATAAGCAGCCAGGCCGCCAAGAATTCCTGTGCCGAGTGCCTCAGCAAGACAAGTAAGGCTAAGTTTGTGGCAAATAGAGTATACAAGTCCGCAGCAAAGTGCGCCAACCATACTTCCTGGAAAAGCCATCATGCTGCCAAGACCGAGTAGATTTCGTAAAAGACTGGAACAAAATGCAATCCCTACACTGTACCATGGGCCCAATGTAACTGCTGCCAGTATATTAATCATATGCTGTACAGGTGCACATTTACTGCCGGCAACCGGAAAGCTTAAGAAGCTTCCAACGATGGCGAGAGCCGTGAACACACCGGCAAGGGCCAGTCGTCTTGTCCGTGACGTGCCGGATGATAAAGTTGAGTGTGTCATAAATAAACATTCCTTTCGTAAAAAAATACCCTTCATTTGTATAGTAAATGGAGGGTATGAAAAGTAAAAAAAGAAGAGATGCGGAGGCATCTCTATCAAATCAATACGTGGTATGAATCCCTCCGTTGGCATTATCCAAATCAGGTAAAGGGTCGAAACGGAATTACGTTTCCTCTCAGCCGGCTTTCACCAGCTCCCCTGTTTATATGAACTCTGTTCGTGCTTCATTATAGCGCAGTGAGTAGTAGAAAGCAAGATTTTTTTGAAAAATTGAGATGGTGTATACAGAACGCTGAAAACTATGGTAAAATGTATAAAGACGTTATCTGTAAATTTTACACTTTAAAGTGTAAATGTGCGAACTGGAGGGTTCAAAGGAATGAGAGAGAATACGGTAAAGAGGTTTATAAAAGCGCAGGAGACAGATTATAAGACAGCTCTTGCAGAAATCAGAAGAGGACATAAGAGAAGCTGCTGGATGTGGTATATTTTCCCGCAGATTGAGGGGCTTGGCAGTAGCGGTACTGCAATGTATTACGCTATTAAAGACTTCGATGAGGCAAAAGAATATATGGACAATCCGGTGACGGGAGGGCGCCTTAGAGAAATCTCGGAGGCGTTGCTCGAATTGGAATCAGACGATGCTACACAGATAATGGGATGGCCGGATGATTTGAAATTACGCTCATCGATGACACTGTTTGCTCTGGCAACAAAGGATAATGCCGTATTTTTAAAGGTACTGGATAAATATTTTGACAGTAAGCCGGATGCACAGACGGTAGATATTCTGAATATGGGACATCTGGTGATGAGAATAGATGAGCCGGACTTTGGATGTGAGGGACGTCCGGATGGCGTGGAACCGATGGCGAAGGTGACGGTTATGAACCTGAAAAATGAAGAAGAGACAGAGATGGAGATTCCGGATGCCGAGCTGTACCGGAAGAATATTATCGAGGGAAGCGAAGTTGCGGTAAGTCCGGATGGAATTATGCTCAGAATGTAATTGAATCAGGAACCGGCCGGTTCATGGAATAACCGGAGAAGGCGGGCAGATAATAAGTAATAAAGGGGACATCTAAGTGAAAGACAAAGATAAAGACAAAGAGCTGAGTAAGAATAAGAAAAGGAAAGAAGACAAAGAAGAACTGACCGGTATGGCTGCAGTATGGGATTATCTGAAGACATTTCTGATCATATTCTGCGTTGTATTTGCGATGAACAAGCTGGTGTACATCAATGCAGTGATCCCGTCGGAATCCATGCAGGATACGATCATGAAGGGTGACCGTGTACTGGGAAACCGTCTGGCATATATAAAGGATGACCCGGAAAGATATGATATAGTAATCTTCAAATATCCGGATGATCCGTCTAAGATCTTTATCAAGCGTGTGATCGGACTGCCGGGAGAGACCGTTACCGTGAAAGATGGTAAGGTTTACATTGATGGAAAAGAACAGACACAGGCGGTAAGCTTCTGCCCGGAAGAGATGACAGGAAGCTTCGGACCTTACGAAGTCCCGGAAGACAGTTATTTTGTAATGGGTGACAATCGGAATAACAGTCTCGATTCCAGATACTGGGATAACACGTATGTAAAGAAAGAAGCGATTCTGGCAAAAGCAGGGTTCCGCTACTGGCCGCTTAATAAGATCGGATTTGTAAATAAGTCTGCAAAAAAATAACAGAAAATAACAAAAAGTTATAAAGCCATTCCTTTTGTGAATTACACAAAGAGGGATGGCTTATTGTATGATAGGATGAGAAACAGATGATGAGAAAGAATGACAGTAAGACAGCAGTATTAAAAATAAAAAAGAAAAGAGGATGCATATGACAACAAAAGAAATGGTAGAAAAGCTCCGGGACTTTTCGGTGCCGGAATTATGTGATGGGATGGAAGAACCAAGAGTCATGGATTATCAGGTAAAACCGCTGGCGGCAGGCAGAAAGATCGTCGGACCTGCCTATACAGTCGATGCACCATACGGAGTGAGCGGGATCATACCGGATGCCCTTCTGGAAGTGAAGGAAGGCGATGTTATGGTGATTGCGGGGAAAGGGGAATGCAATCATTCTTACTGGGGCGACCACAGAAGCATCTGTGCAAAGCTTCAGGGTGTAGAAGGAGTTGTGATCGATGGAGCATTCCGTGATATTGAAGGCTGCAGGGAGGCCGGAGTTCCGATCTATGCGAAAGCAGTGATTCCACAGAGCTGTAAGAAATCTGCAGAAGGAGAATTGAATGTTACGATCACATGTGCCGGAGTAAAGATCCACCCGGGGGATCTGATCGTGGGAGATGAAAATGGTGTCTGTGTGATCCGTCCGGAAGAAGTAGAATCTGTTATAAAGAAGTCCGAACGGAAGATCAAGGCACAGAATGAAACAATCGATGAGATGCTTAAGACAGGAAAAATCCTGCCAAGAGTTGTTTTCAGGGATAAATAAAAGACGGGCTCATTCCAAAAAGGAATGAGCTCATTATTTTAAGCAATTTTACGCGGCGGGATGGTGCATTTTATAATAAGGGCAGGAAATAAGAAAAGACACATTCAGGAGGTTGTCGAACATGGGAAAATCATTGACGCGTAAAATTATTGAATCGCACTATGTAAAAGGCAGTATGGTGCCGGGGGAAGAGGTGTTCATCAAAGTAGACCAGACACTGACGCATGACATCAACGCTGTTATGACGTATCTGGCATTTGAAGCGATCGGACTTGACCGGATCCGTACAGAATGCAGTGTAAGTTATTTGGATCACAACTTATTGTATGTCAACAACATGACACCGGACGATCACATCTATCTGCAGTCAGCAGCAAAGAAATTCGGTGTACATGTATCCAGACCGGGTAATGGAATCTGCCATACCGTGCATGTATCAAGATTTGGAGCACCGGGAAAGATCAGCATGGGTGGTGACAGTCATACACCTCACGGAGGATCGATCGGAATGCTCTGCATCGGAGTCGGCGGAATGGATGTGGCAACAGCCATGACCGGCGTGCCGATGAGACTGAAGATGCCAAGAGTCGTAAAGGTAAATCTGACAGGCGAATTAAAACCAGGATGCAATACCAAAGAGATCATTCTGGAAATGTTAAGAAGAGTAACGATCAAAGGCGGACTTGGTAATGTCTATGAATACGTCGGACCGGGTGTTGCAAAACTGGAAGTACCGGCAAGAGCAACCATTTCCAACATGGGAGCAGAGATGGGAGCTACCACATCGATCTTCCCGGCAGATGAGCAGGTACATAAGTTCCTGAAAGCACAGGGAAGAGAAGATGCATATGTAGAACTTCTTCCGGATGAAGATGCGGAATACGATGACTGCATCGAGATCAATTTAAGTGAACTGGAACCAATGATCTCCTGTCCACACCAGCCGGACAATGTTATGCCGATCAAGGACGTGGAGAAGAGAAAAGTACAGCAGGTATTCATCGGAAGCTGTACCAATGCAAGTTATGCAGACGTGGCAAAAGCTGCAATGGTATTCAAAGGACGTCATGTAAATGAAGATGTAAGCTGTACATGTGCAGTAGCATCAAAACAGACATACAGAGAGCTGGTAAGAGACGGATATGTAGATATCCTGTTACAGGCAGGTGTCAGAATGCTTGAAATCTCATGCGGACCATGCTGTGCGATCGGACAGACACCGGCAACCAATGGTGTTGCGGTCAGAACATCGAACCGTAACTTCAAAGGCCGTGCAGGAAACCCTACCGCAGACATCTATCTGGTAAGCCCGGAAAGTGCAGCAGCAACTGCGATCATGGGAACATTTGCAACAGCAGAAGAAGTTATGGGAGACGAGGTAAAAGAACTTGCCAAGATCACAGAGCCGGAAGAATATCTGATCGATGACTCTATGATCATCAAACCTCTTCCATTAGAGGAAGCGAAGAAGGTAGAGCTGATCAAAGGACCAAATATTAAATTCCTTCCAATTCCGGAGGCACCACAGCAGGATCTGTGTGTACCGGTCAGCTTAAAGACACTGGATAACGTCTCTACAGACGATATCACTCCGGCAAGTGCAGAATTCTCAAGTATGAGATCGAACATCCCACTGATGTCCAAGTACTGCTATCACCGTTATGCACCGGACTTTGCGGCACGTGCAAAAGAGATGAAGAGAAGTGTCATCATCGGTGGCGAGAACTATGGACAGGGATCTTCCCGTGAACATGCGGCGATCAACCCGATGTACCTCGGAGTCAAAGCAGTGATTGCCAAGAGCATTGCGAGAATCCACAAAGGAAATCTTGTCAACCACGGAATCATTCCGATGCTGTTCGAAGATCCATCCGTATATGAGCACATCGAACTGGAAGACTACATCGAGATCGAGAATCTTCTGGATCAGATTCCGACAAGAAGAATCAAGGTAAAAGATAAAACAAAGGGATTTGAATTTTACGTAACATTGGATCTTACAGATAATGAGATTGAAGTTGTATTAAGCGGCGGACAGCTGTCTTATCTTAAGAAACAGTTAAAAGAGCAGGAACAGCTTCAGGACAAACAGTAAGCATCAAGAAAATAAAGAGTGTGTCAAAATGAACAGATTATAACAGGAGGAAAATAAGATGGAAGATATCAAAAAAGCGCAGGAAGCATTTGGGGAACTGATCAAAGGCGAATATGAGAGAATCGAAAGAATGAAACAGGGAGAGGAACCGGTAGATTTTTCGAAAAAAGAAAAGATTATCGTAGGTATCCTTCCTGGAGACGGAATCGGACCTATCATTATGAAGCAGGCAGTACGTATCTTAAAAGAACTTGCTGCAGATGAGATCGCATCAGGTAAGATCGAACTTCGTGAGATCGAAGGAATGACAATCGAAAACCGTGTGGCAAAACTGGAAAGCCTTCCGGCAGAAGTATTAGAAGAGATCAAGAAATGTGACGTACTGGTCAAAGGGCCTATGGTAACACCAAGAGCCGGCGACGGACTTCCGAACCTGGTAAGTGCCAACAGTCTGCTTAGAAGATCACTGGAACTTTTTGCAGCTGTACGCCCGATCAAGATTCCGGATAAGAACATCGACTGGACATTTTTCCGTGAGAACATCGAGGGAGAATATATCTGGGGTAACAAAGGTATCCAGGTAAATGATGATCTGGCAGTAGACTTTAAGGTACAGACAAAACAGGGAAGCGAAAGAATCGCAAGAGCTGCATTTGAATTTGCCAGAAAGAATGGAAAGAAGAATGTCACAATCGTTACAAAAGCAAATATCGTAAAACTTGCAGACGGTAATTTCATCAAAGCAGTCCGCAAAGTAGGAGAAGAGTATCCTGAGATCGAGATCCAGGAAAGACTGGTAGATGCAATGTGTGCAAAGATGCTTGATCCGGAATTCAATAAAGGAATCGAAGTAGTTGTACTTCCGAACCTGTACGGAGATATCGTAACAGACGTGGCAGCAGAGCACCAGGGAGGACTTGGAACAGCATCTTCTTCTAATATCGGTAACCACTACGCATTGTTCGAAGCCATCCATGGAACAGCTCCATATCTGATGAGCCACGGAAGAGGCGAATATGCAGATCCAAGCAGTCTGATCCGTGCAATGGGACAGATGCTGATCCATATCGGATACGCAGACAGAAACGTACTGCTTGAAAAAGCAATGGATATCTGTACTGTATCTGAAAGAAAAGTGGTACTTACAACATTTACAGAAGATGCAAGCACAGAAGAATTCGCAGATTATGTAATTGAGACCATTCAGAAGTTAAAAGCTGAAAAATAAGCAGAACCTCTGTAAATAAGATCTGATTACCAGACAGAGTTGAATATATTTTCAAAAAAGTAAAGTGAGAAGGGCGGGACAAGAAGAAAATGTTGTTCCGCTTTCTCTTGTGCCTTCAAAAAAGCTTTGCTAAAATAGGATATAAATACGACAGAAAATACTACGAAGGAAAAGGGGAAAATAAAAGTGAAAGACTCTGATTGGGAAATTTTACACGAATTATATAAGAATCCGAATATGACCAAGGTGGCGAATCTTCTGTATATGACGCAGCCGTCGCTCACAAAGAGACTGCAGCATATGGAAGCGGAATTCCAGGTGGATATTGTGAACCGTACGCCGAAAGGGCTTGAATTTACCCCGGAGGGCGAATTCCTTGCAACCCGTGCGGCGAAATATCTGGACTTTTTAAAAGAGACGAAAGAAAAGCTGGAAGAGCTGAAAGATAAATCAAAGGACAGTATTCTGATCGGCTCATCCTATACATACAGCAAATATACACTGACAGATATCCTTGTAAAATACACGGCAGGACACCCGCATACAACATTTGAGATCGTCAATGAACAAAGCAATATCTTATTCCGCAAGATGCTGGAAGATTCGATTGATGTAGGATTCATAAGAGGGGATTATGAAGGACCGGTACATAAGACGCTGGTAGGTCAGAACCAGGCATATCTGGTTACGAAAGAACCGGTAGACTATGCGGCACTTCCGGATATGCAGCGTATTGCATATAAGACGAATGACCGCACGAAAGAACTGCTGGATGACTGGTGGGAAGATCATTTCCAGACAGAAGCACCTGCGGGAATGTCGGTCGGATACATTGATTTTGCATGGCAGCTGATCGACAAGGGGCTGGGATATACCTGTTGTTTCCTTCCGGAGAATTTTGAAAATGAATACAATCTGTGTCTGACACCGCTTGAAAAACGTGATGGAACAAAAGTTATCCGTAATACATGGTTTGTGTATTCGAAGAATAAGAGAATCTCAAAAACATTAGAGGAATTTATTGAATATATCGAGAAAGAGGCGGCAGTTAAGCGTGCAGATGAATAACTGACATCAGAGGATAATACGTTTGATGAAAACTTTTGCTACATGTAGAAAAAGCTGCTGACAGAGGACCGGTGAGAAATTTATATGAAAAATATAGACTGGATGATACTCAAGGTGTTATACGAAAAACGGAGTATGACACAGGCGGCAGAGGCACTTTACATGACGCAGCCGGCACTTACAAAGAGGATCAAGTCCATCGAAGCCGAGTGGGGCGTGGAAGTTGTAAAACGGAGCAGCAAAGGTGTGTTGTTCACGGAAGAAGGAAAGTATCTGGTAAAGAAATCCAGTATCATGATCGATTTCCTGAATGAGATTCAGGAACATTTTGCAGACCGCAGAACTTCGAAAGAACTGTTGAAGATCGGAATACCGAATTCATTCAGCAGGCTGCATCTGCCGGCACTTTTAAAATCATACAAAGATGAATACGATCATCTGCAGATCAAGACGATTGCGAATTCCAGTGACGTGCTGATCCGGCATCTGACGGACGGAACGGTCGATATCGCGATCATCTGCGGGGATTATCCGTATATCGGAGAGAAGACCTGTCTGTTCGAAGAGAAATTATTTGCCATTGCGCCGAAGGGAATGAAGCTGGAAGAGCTGGGAGAGCAGCCGCTGATAGAATCGTTCCTGAATCCGATGGTGAAGCTTACGGTGGACCAGTGGTGGAAGAGCCAGTTTGGAAGTATGCCGCATGAGGCACACCATGTACCATATACGGATATTGCGATCGAGATGGTCGAAAAAGGTCTGGGGATCACATTTGCATTCGGTGATACCTGGAACATTGATGAAGAGAGTGTACAGTTTATCCCCATCTATAACAGAGAAGACAGGCAGGTGTCCAGAAAAGTCTGGATGATGCTGTCGGAAAAATGCTACAAATCAGAAGATGTCATGGATTTTGTGACATTTGTCGAAAAATATTATCATGTAAATTAAGGGCCATTCCATTTTGGAATGGCTCTTCTAGTCTTAACAAGAATTTCCAATTGACAAATTAATAACATACAATGTACTTAAAGAAAAACAATTGTCCTGACATGGCGGACGAATGAAGGATGAGCGTTGAACAGATAAGGTAATCTTAAAGGAGGAACATTGTATGAGATATGCTTATGTAGGAAGCAGAACAACCAAAGAAAGGAATGCGAGAGGAGAAGGTCTGACCGTTTACGAGATCTCTGAATCCACAGGGGAATGGAAGAAGATCCAGAGCATCAAAGTGGCTGAGAATCCAAGTTATCAGTGCTTTGATCAGAAGAAAGAATATATGTACAGCGTACATGGTGATTACACACTGGTATCTTCTTACAAAGTAAAAGAAGACGGAACACTGGAGCATCTGAATACCATCGATATCGGCGGTAAGAATCCGGTAGATGTAACCGTTGACAAGGACAACCGGTTCGTGATCGTTGCAACTTTACAGGGCGGAACATTATATACGATCGAGCGGAAAGAGGACGGTTCCCTGGGAGAGGTAAAAGCAACATTTACATACGAGGGGAAGGAAGAAGGAAAGGTATCGACCATCCATCAGTGCCTCTGGGATCAGAATAAGAATTACATCTTCGCCTGTGCACAGGGAAGAGTGAACGGATTCGGACAGATGAGAGCATTAAAGTTCAACCATGAAGACGGAAGCCTGACAGAGACTTCAAGATTCTTCTCAAGAACCTGGGATGAACCGCGTCACGCAGCCATGCATCCGAATAACAGATGGCTTTATATGTGCGAAGAAAAGGGAAACAAAGTGCTGTATTTCCAGTTCGATGAAGAGAGCGGCAAGATGGAAGCACTTCAGGAATTGAGTACGGTTCCGGAAACGGTGACAGGTTATTCCGATGCCAGTGAAGTCATGATCGATCCAAGCGGCAAGTTCGTGATCGTGTCGAACCGTTATACAGACAGCATGGCAGTATACCGTATTGATCCGCTGACCGGCTATCTGAAGACATCCGGATTCTATCCTTGCCTTGGAAAGACACCAAGATTCTTCTGCTTTGGTGAAGATGGAAAATGCTATGTGGCAAATGAAGACAGTGATACTGTGATCGTATTTGATTTTGACCAGAAAACCGGCCAGTTGATCCCGACACTGCAGATCATTGAGACGGGAAGTCCGGTATGTATTACGTTTAGATAAGGAGAAAAGATATGAATTTAGGATTATTGAGTTTGATTTTGCTGCTGGTGGCGATCATCATCGGTTTTGTGAGAAATGTAAATGTAGGTATTTTAAGTATTGGTTTTGCGATGGTTCTGACACTGCTTTTTAAAGATCAGATCGCGGCAGCAGATGTGATCGGTGGCTTTGGAACGTCTCTGTTCATCCAGATGGTGGGTGTGACGTATCTGTTTGCCATCATCAATGGAAACGGAACACTGGAACTTCTGGCAAAGAAGATCGTGAATCTTGTTCCGGCACATGCGATCCCGTTTGTAATGTTTATCATCGGTATGGTGTTAAGTGCGGCAGGGCCTGGATCAATCCCGTGTCTTGCGATCATTCCGGTTATTGCGATCCCAATCTCAGTATCAGCAGGAATTAACCCGATCATGACATCGATCATTGGTGATATGGGTGCGATGGCAGGACGTATGAGTCCGCTGACACCGGAAGCTGCTGTCGTACGCGGCCTGATGGAAAAGCAGGGAATGGACGGCAATACCGTTCCGATCATGGTCTGTACTGCAGTGACTGCTGTCGTATGCTGCGTATTCGTGTACATTTACTACAAAGGCTGGAAGGTAGATAAGACAGCCGTAACCGGTGAGAAAGAAGTGCTTCCAAAGTTCACGGTACAGCAGTATCTGTCACTGGCAGGACTTCTGGTACTGGCATTCGGTGTACTGGTTCTTTCATGGAATGTTGGTCTTACCGGCTTCCTGATCGGATCCGTCCTTTGTATCTTTGGATGTGGGGATGAAAAGAAAGCGGTGAAAGGAATTCCGTGGAATGTCATCATCATGGTTCTGGGTGTAGGTATGCTGATGAATATCGTATCATTATCCGGCGGCGTGGATATCCTGGTATCTGCCCTGCAGTCCGTAATGAATATCAAGACAGCGAACCCGATCATGGCGATCCTGGCAGGTCTTATGTCGTTCTTCAGTTCCGGACTTGGTGTGGTATTCCCGACACTGGTACCGATCTGCGGAAGTCTGGCATCCGGAATCGGGGCAGACGGTGTCTATCTGGTAGCAATGGTAGTCATCGGCGGAACGATCGCAGGATATACACCGATCTCTACAACCGGTGCGCTGATCATGGCCGGTGTTGCACAGCAGGAAGATGCGGAAAAGAGATTCCCGCAGAATAAATTATTCGTAGAGCTGTTCGCGGTATCAATCATTAACCTGATTGTACTGGCTGTAATGGCAGCCTTGGGAGTATATGGTTTCTTCGTATAGACAAAGGTTATGACTTCATTCCTTATGGCAATTTCTCAAATGCAGAAACACGTTTTACAATAGAATCAGAAGATAAAAAGTTACAGGAGGTAATGAAATGGAGATAAAAAGACCTGCAATGGCAGGAACACTGGAATCCAGTGACTGTCAGGTAACAGTAGAACCTGGCGATGGTCAGGTGGAATTTGAACTGGAAAGTGCAGTGATGCATCAGTTCGGAAAGCAGATCCGCAAGGTGGTCATGGAGACACTGGATCATCTGGATGTAAAGGATGTAAGAATTACAGTTGTGGATAAAGGAGCGTTAGACTGTACGATCAGAGCACGTGTAGAAGGTGCTGTATACCGTTCCGTAGAACAAAAAGACAATTTACCATGGGGAGGTGCGATCCGGTCATGAATCCAAATAAAAAAAGATTAAGAAGAACCATGATGTTCTTAAATGCACAGAAACCGGGACTGATCAAAGACCCGTACATTTACAAACCAGATTCCATCATGCTGGATCTGGAAGATGCCGTAGCAGAGAAAGAAAAAGATGCGGCAAGATTTTCACTTTA
This sequence comes from bacterium, assembly GCA_963595255.1. Lineage (GTDB taxonomy): Bacteria > Bacillota > Clostridia > Lachnospirales > Lachnospiraceae > Dorea_A. Next base: position 82,459 of record CAVBHX010000001.1, on the reverse strand, counting down.
CCATGCATTACAGGAAATTGATTATCACGGAGTAGAAAGAGTTGTCCGTATCAATGGACTGGACAGCCCATACTGGAAAGAAGATATCCGCTGTGCAGTTGCAGGTGGATGTGATGCAATCCGTATTCCTAAGACTGAGAGCGCTCAGGATGTAAAAGCTGTTGAGACAGAAGTGGAAAATGCAGAAAAAGAATTCGGCATTTCGGAAGGTAGAACACTGATCATGGCAGCCCTGGAGTCTGCAAGAGGAATCATGAAAGCCCTGGATATTTGTGAAGCATCTGAAAGATTATTCGGTATCGCATTATCCGGAGGAGATTATACCAAAGACCTGCAGACACATATTACAGGAACCGGTGTAGAGCTTATGGGAGCAAGACAGAACATGGTGATCGCAGCAAGAGCTGCCGGTGTACAGTGCTTCGATACGGTATACACAGATCTGGACGACATGGATGGATTCAAGAAAGATGTAGAGACCATTCACCTGATGGGATTTGACGGAAAGTCTATCATCAACCCGAGACAGATCGAAGTGGTACACGAGATCTTCACACCTTCTCAGAAAGATATCATCTTTGCAGAGAAAGTTGTAAAAGAGATCGATGACAAGAAAGCAAAAGGAATCGGTGTATTTACTGTAGACGGTAAGATGATCGATATTGCATTCTATGACGGTGCAAAGAGAACCATCGAGCTTGCAAAAGCATCCGGTGTGTATAAGGGGGATTTGTAAGATGTTGAATAAAGTAGGAAGAGAAATCCCGGAAGAGATCTTAAAAGAGACAGGAAAAGAAGTATTTCAGGGAAATTATTATAAAGACAATACAGAGTTCCAGAAAAAAGGACCAATCACAAAGGTTGTCATGAATCATGATACAAGCAAGATGGTAAGTTCCATTCATGAAACACTGGTAAAATGTGGTGCACATGATGGTATGACACTTGGCTTCCATCATCATTTCCGTGATGGTGACCTGGTCGTGAACATGGTCATGGAAGAAGTACACAAGATGGGCATCAAGGATGTAACGATCTGTGCGAGCTCACTTGGAAAAGCACATGCACCACTGGTACCGATGATCGAAGACGGAACGATTACAAATATCCAGTCATCCGGTGTACGTGGAGCGATCGGAGAAGCAATTTCCCAGGGAAAATTAAAAGGACTTGCAACCATGCGTTCACACGGCGGAAGAATCCGTGCGATCCAGACTGGTGAGACAACGATCGACATTTCCTTCATCGGAGCTCCGACATGTGACGATTATGGTAACTGTAAAGGAACCGGCGGAAAGAGCGACTGCGGTGTATTATCTTATTCATTCGTAGATGGAAACCATGCCAACAAAGTAGTAGCAGTAACAGACTGTCTGGTACCATTCCCGAACTATCCAGCAGATATCAACATGACAAAGGTTGATTATGTATGTGTGGTAGATCAGATCGGTATTCCGGAAAAGATCGCAACAGGTGCAGCAAAACCAACAACTGACGTCAGAAAGCTTATGATGGCAGACTACTGTACACAGGTAGTGGTAAATACACCATATTTTAAAGACGGATTTTCTTATCAGACAGGTGTCGGCGGAGCGTCTATCGCATCTGCGGCATCACTTGGAAAGATCATGAAAGAGCGTGGAATCCACATGGGATTTGCCGTTGGCGGAATGTCCAAGGGAATGTGTGACCTCCTGGATCAGGGACTGGTTGGAAAGCTTCTGGATACACAGGACTTTGATACAGCAGCCGTAGAATCTGTAAAACGCCCGAACCATCACAGAATCAGTGCGGGAGCATATGCAAACCCATTCAACAAGGGAGCATTTGTCAACAAGCTGGACTATGTGGTACTTGGAGCACTGGAAGTCGATGTAGACTTTAATGTCAACGTTGTCGTAGGTTCTGACGGAGTGATCACAGGTGCACAGGGCGGACATCCGGACGCAGCACAGGGTGCAAAATGCACGATCGTAATCACACCGCTTCTTCAGGGACGTATCCCTGCGGTGTGCAGTAAGGTTACTACAGTAACAACACCGGGAGAATCCATCGATGTAGTTGTTACAGACTATGGTGTGGCAGTTAACCCTGCTAGACCGGACCTTTTAGAAGCATTAAAAGAAGCTGGCAATATCCCGCTTCATACAATCGAAGAATTAAGAGATATGGCGTATGCGATCACAGGAGAGCCTGAGCCGGTACAGTTCGGTGACAGAATCGTAGGAATCATCGAAGGCCGTGACGGTACAGTTATGGATGTCGTACGTCAGGTAAAAGAGTTCGAGTATTAAATTTGAGTATGAAATCTGCATATCAACATTAATTGATATGCAGATTGGAAACAAATGTAAGTGCCGGCGATACGGAACGGCACTTGCATCAATAAATATAAAAGGAGAAATCAAGAATGGTTAAATTATATGATGGCGGAGCTTATCTGGTAAATGGTGATACCATCGTGCCGGAGACGGAAGCTGCAAAAGTAGAATCTCTGACTGGAAAGAAAGTCTGTAAAGACGAAGCAAGAAAAGGAACCATCGCATATGGCATCATGGAGGCACATAACACCTCTGGAAATATGGAAAACTTAAAGATCAAGTTCGATGCAATGGCATCACATGATATCACATTTGTCGGAATCATCCAGACAGCGAAAGCTTCCGGAATGGAGAAATTCCCGATTCCTTATGTCCTTACAAATTGTCATAACTCATTGTGTGCCGTTGGTGGAACCATCAATGAAGATGACCATATGTTTGGTCTGTCCGCTGCAAAAAAATATGGCGGAATCTATGTGCCACCGCATATCGCTGTCATTCATCAGTATATGCGTGAGATGCATGCAGGATGTGGCAAGATGATCCTTGGATCAGATTCCCACACCCGTTACGGAGCTCTCGGAACCATGGCGATCGGAGAAGGCGGTGGAGAACTGGTAAAACAGCTTCTGTGTGACACTTATGATGTCGCATGTCCAGGTGTAGTCGGAATCTATCTGGATGGAAAACCAAATCCGTGGGTAGGACCACAGGATATCGCACTGGCAATTATCGGTGAAGTATTCAAAAACGGTTATGTAAAGAACAAAGTTATGGAGTTCGTAGGACCGGGTGTATCCAGCATGACAACGGATTACAGAAATGGTATCGACGTTATGACAACAGAGACAACCTGTCTGTCATCAATCTGGAGAACAGATGAAGATACGAAGAAGTTCCTTACAACTCATGGAAGAGCCGATGCTTACAAGGAACTGAACCCTGCAGATGTAGCATATTATGACGGTATGGTATACGTAGACTTAAGTACAGTAAAACCTATGATCGCACTGCCATTCCACCCAAGCAACACTTATGAGATCGATGAACTGAATGCAAACCTTTCTGATATCCTTCACGGAGTAGAGGAAGAAGCAGCCAAGATCTCACAGGGAAGAGCAGAGTTCCATCTGACAGACAAGATCACAGATAAGGGACTTCAGGTACAGCAGGCAGTCATCGCAGGATGTGCCGGCGGTAACTATACAAACGTTGTCGAAGCTGCCAATGCACTTCGTGGCAATAATACAGGAAGCGGTGAATTCAGCCTGGCTGTATATCCATCTTCACAGCCTGTATTTATCAATCTGACAAAACAGGGATACATTGCAGACCTGATGGAAGCAGGTGCGATCATCCGTACTGCATTCTGCGGACCATGCTTCGGAGCAGGAGACACACCATGTAATGACGGCTTAAGTATCCGCCACACAACCAGAAACTTCCCGAACCGTGAAGGAAGCAAACCGGGTAACGGACAGATGTCAGCCGTAGCACTGATGGATGCAAGATCAATTGCAGCAACAGCAGCAAACGGAGGAATCCTGACTTCGGCCGAAAACTTAGACTGCTGGGGAGATGTACCGGAATATGAATTCGACCCATCTGTATACAACAAGAGAGTATATTACGGATTCCAGAAAGGTGACGAAGAAAAATCACTGGTATATGGTCCGAACATCAAAGACTGGCCGGAGATGAGCCCTCTGACAGACAATATCCTTCTGAAGGTATGCTCTAAGATTTTAGATCCTGTTACTACAACAGACGAACTGATTCCATCAGGAGAGACTTCTTCATTCAGGTCCAATCCGCTGGGACTTGCAGAGTTCACACTCTCAAGAAGAGATCCGGAGTATGTAGGACGTTCCAAAGAAGTAGATAAGATCGAAAAAGCAAGAGTTGCCGGAGAAGATGTCACAAAGGCAGAGCCGGAACTTGTAAAGGTATATGAAAAGATCCATACGATCGCCGGCCAGGAAAAAGTCCTTCCGGTAGAAACAGAAGTAGGAAGTATGATTTACGCTGTGAAACCAGGAGACGGATCCGCCAGAGAACAGGCAGCAAGCTGTCAGAGAGTCATCGGTGGTCTTGCAAATATCACAAAAGAATATGCAACCAAGAGATACCGTTCCAATGTTATGAACTGGGGTATGATCCCATTCCAGATGAAGGGAGAACCGGAGTTTGAAGTCGGTGATTATATCTATGTACCGGATGTAAGAAAAGCACTGGACGGTGATATGAAAGATATCAAAGCGTATGTGATCGGTGATGAAGTAAAAGAGATTTCTCTCTATGTTGCCGATATGACAGAAGATGAGAAGAAGATCGTGAAGGCAGGATGCCTGATCAATTACAACCGAAGCCGTTAACCGTCAAGATAATTGACAATTGTTATATCTCCATTCAAAGAGCCGCAGGCAGCCATGAGCCTGTGGCTCTTTATCGTTATTATAATAAAGCGATTCACACAGGGAATATATGGATAACCAACGGGAATTAGATTCTGTAAAGTACCTCTGTTATAGTAAAGACAGGAAGAAAAAGAAAACGCAGTCAGGAATGATACAGGAGGAATTACCATGATGAAAAACAGACATTACAGAACAGGTGTAACCAGTAATATTTTCGGAAGTTATGTTATGGATATGAAGTATGTACCTGGAAGGGAAGAAAAAGAAGATGCAGGAGCAAAAGAAAGAGAAAGACATCTGTTTGAGATGGTCGATGACTATATCGAGCAGGCATAAAACAGAAAAAAAAGAATCGGAACGCATCGCCGGATATATCAGGAATGCACTTCTTGGGGAAGTCTTTACCACACCAAAGCCGGGACTTGTAGACCTGTGGGACAGTGGGGCACACACAGACATGAACTGGATCACATTCCAGAAAAGTACAGAGGCTGTGACCCCTTATCTGACGCAGATGTATGAAGCCGGATATGAACTTTCCGGAGAGCCGGGGCAGGATTCGCCAGAACAGCTGTTCTGTATGATCCGGGACATTGGCCGGAAGGCGGAGAAGGCAATGTACCGGGCTACGGCCGGGGTGAACACGCATAAAGGAATGATATTTTCGATGGGGATCCTGTGCGCATCATATGGATACTGTAAGGGCAGGAAAGCACAGGGACAAAAGATCCTGGTAAATGATATTCTTGATACAGCACAGCAGATGACCGGAAGAGTTCTGACGGAAGAACTGAAGACTCTGGAAGAGCAAAGAATGCCACAAACGAATGGCGAACGTCTTCTGTCGGAATCCGGTGAACGGGGGATCCGTGGGGAAGTGTTAGACGGGTTCCCGGTTGTCCGGGATGTGGCATATCCGGAATTGTCAGAAGTGATGAAGCGGAAAGAAATAGATCCGGCTATCTGTCAAAGTCAGGTTAATCTGCAGGTTCTGCTTTCGATTATGAAGAATCTTCGTGATACCAACATACTGAACCGGGGACAGGAATCGGGGCTTGTCTGGGTACAGCAGGAGGCAGAACGCATTCTGAGGCTTGGCGGCGCATTTTCAGATGCGGGTATGGATCGGATCATCCATATGAATCAGGAATGCATCCGCCGCAATCTTAGTTCCGGCGGAGCGGCAGACCAGCTGGCGCTGACACTTTTTTTGTGGCAGATAGAGCATGGCAGGGAAATACCTGTCTACTGTCCAAAATGTACCAGTGAAAAAACATGCCGATGAATGACAGCAAAAAAGAAAGAAATTTGGGCAGAAATATAGTTGCAATTGTTTTCCTTGTTATATATAATGAATAAAGTTTTGCGAGAAAAGACTCTGAAGCGATATCAGGGTCTTTTCTTAACGTAAACATATTGAAAAAGAAAGTAACTTGAAGAAAAGAATGATACACAAAAGATACAGGAAAAGGAGGAAAACAGGATGGAAAAAGATATGACGGCCGGAAGCCCCGGGAAGATCATTTTCAATTTTACAATGCCGATCTTTATCGGTAATATCTTTCAGCAGTTTTATAATATGGCAGATACGGTGATCGTCGGAAAATTTGTCGGCAATGCGGCACTGGCGGCAGTAGGAGCCTGTGGAACACTGGTATTTCTGATCATTGGATTCCTGCAGGGAGTTACGGCGGGATTTACAGTTGTCACAGCACAGCACTTTGGGGCCGGGAACATGAAGGCGATGAGAAAATCGGTGGCATCCGGCGCGGTACTTACGGGAATCGTAACGGTTATCCTCACATTACTCAGCATGCTCAGTATGGCGAATGTTCTGCATCTGATGAACACACCATCGGATATGTACGGAGAAGCATACGGATATATCATGGTAATCTGCGGCGGAATTGTGGCACAGGCACTTTACAATTACCTTGCAAGTGTATTAAGAGCACTGGGCGACAGTAAGCGCCCGCTATATTTCCTTGTTATTGCAGCACTTCTGAATATTGCGCTGGATCTGGTGTTCATCATCGTATTTGGAATGGGAGCAGCAGGAGCAGCCTATGCGACGGTAATCGCACAGGGAATTTCAGGAATCCTGTGTCTGCTCTATATTGCAAAGAAAGTTCCGGCGCTTCATCTTCACAAAGAAGACTGGGAAATGGATAAGAATCTTGCCGGATGGCAGCTGAAGATCGGACTTCCGATGGCGTTCCAGTACTCGATCACTGCAATCGGAACGATCGTTGTGCAGTCCTGCCTGAATATCCTTGGCTCGACAGCAGCAGCCGGATTTGCGGCAGCAAGTAAGATCGAACAGGTATTTACGCAGGCATATGTCGCACTTGGAACAACCATGGCGACTTATTGTGCACAGAATATGGGTGCGGGAAAATACACAAGGATCCGTAAAGGATTCAAAAGCGCTACGCTGATCGGATTCGTCTATGCGGTTGTTACCGGTGCAGTCATTTTCTTTGGCGGAAAATACATGACGGTATTTTTCGTATCGGAAAATCTGGACCAGATTATGAGATATGTAGACATCTATCTGAGATGTGTCAGTGTATCTTTCATTCCTCTTGCGGTCGTGAACCTGTACCGGAACGGAATCCAGGGAATGGGTTACGGCCTGCTTCCGATGACGGCAGGAATTGCGGAACTGGTAGGACGAAGCGGCGCGGCCCTGATCGCTTCACATTTTGGAAGCTATATGGGAATCTGTCTGGCATCTCCGGCGGCATGGGTACTGGCAGGTACGCTTCTGATTGTCATGTACTTTAAGATCATGAAGGGGAAGAAAGACAGAAATTTAGAAAATTAGATAGAAAACTGAAAAGCGAATTGTTATAATAAAATGTACGAATAAAAATAGATATGTTGATGGGTGAAACAGCATGAATCAAAGAGTAATAAAAAAAGTCCGCTGTAATATCTGCTCGGCAGGCTGTCCGATCGATGCTTATGTGGAAGACGGAAAGCTTGTGTCGGTAGAAGGCAGCCGGGATCTTCCGGGGCAGAGTGGGGGATTATGTTCCAAAGGAGCGGCCTCCAGACAGTATGTTTATAACAAAGACAGGATCCTGTATCCGATGAAACGGACAGGGGAAAAAGGAAGCGGGGAATTCGAACGTATATCCTGGGATGAGGCATATCAGATGATTGCAGAGAATCTTCTCAGGATCAAAAAAGAATACGGTCCGCAGGCAGCAGCATTCTATGCGGGATATCCGAAATGGTACAGACCGGCCCTTCTGAGGCTTGCCAATGCCTATGGTTCGCCGAATTACTGTACGGAATCCAGTACGTGTTTTCAGTCGGCAGCTATGGCATGGAGATCCATTTATGGAAATGGCATCTGCTTTCCGGATCTGATGCATGCACAGACGGTTCTGGTGTGGAGTAACAATCTGTATCATTCCAATGCAGGAATGGCAAGACCTTATCAGGCTTTGAAAGCACGCGGAGCGAAGATCATAGCCGTAGATCCAAGAGAGACCGTAACGACGCAGGCGGCGGATATTCATCTGAAGCTTCTGCCGGGAACAGACGGGGCACTGGCGCTGTCTATGGCACAGGTGATCATAGAAGAAGGACTGTATGATAAAGAATTTGTAGAAAAATATGTATATGGTTTTGAAGAGTACAAAGCGTATGTGAATCAGTTTCCACCGGAAAAAGCAGAGAAGATCACTGGTGTAGATAAGAAACTGATTCGTGAAGCTGCCAGAATGTATGCATCTAACGGGCCTGCCGGGGTGATGTTTTCGGCATCTCCGGTTGTACATAATATCAATGGAATGCAGAATTACCGGGCAGTGATGTGTCTGATCGCACTTACCGGTAACTATGATATCCCGGGAGGAAATCCTTCAAGACCGGGGCCGGTGTCTCCGTGTAATGAATACGGAAAAGTAAAACGGCTGGATACAATAGAAGCCATCGGTGAGAAAGATTTTCCTGCATGGTTCGATCTGACATGTGAGGAAGCACAGTGTACAAGAATTGCAGATTATATTCTGGACGAGGATCCGTATCCGCTGAAAGCGGTAATCGGATTCGGTCTGAATCATAGAATGTGGCCGGAGCCGGAGCATTTCCAGGAAGCATTAAAAGCGCTGGATTTTTATGTGAATGTAGATCTGTTTTTTTCGGATTCAAGCAGGATGGCAGACCTGGTTCTTCCGGCTGCGTCTTCCTTTGAACGGGATGTTGTACTGAATGGACGGGGAGGTATGTTCTTCCTGTCGGAAAAAGCAATTGAACCGGTCGGAGAAGCGAAGAATGATATTGAGATCATGATCGGAATGCTTCATGCCATGCATTTACATGACGAAGCACTGGAACATGGCTATGAAAAATATATGGAATATATACTGGAACCATCCGGGATCACGTTGGAAGAACTGCGGGCACATCCGGAAGGAGTAAAAGGACGGGTAATTATTCCACCCACATTTAAAACGTATGAAAAAGAAGGATTCCATACACCATCCGGGAAGGTGGAATTTGTATCACAGATACTCGAACGTTATAAAGACAGTCATGAATATTCCGGACTTCCGGAATACAGAGATTTCCGTGAGGTATGGGAGATTGACAGAGAAGAATATCCGTTGATCTTAAATACAGGATCAAGAAAACCACAGTTTTTCCATGCAAGAACATACCGGGTACCATGGCTTGCAGGACTGGAGAAAGCAACACTGGTAGAGATTCATCCGGAAGATGCAGAAAAATATGGTATTGAAGATGGTGATATGGTAAGAGTATCTTCACCGGTGGGAAGTATCTGCGGAATTGCGGCAGTCTACCTGAACAGCCAGCCGGGGATCATACACATTTATCATGGCAATGCAAAGGGAGAGGCGAATGACCTGATCGACAGGAATTATCTGGATCCAATCTCAGGATTCCCGGGCTATAAGAGTTATTTCTGCAAAGTCGAGAAAGAAAAAGAAGAGGTGAAGGCATGAGTTACCGATTAAAATTTGATCCCGGTAAATGTGTCGGCTGCTATGCCTGTCATATGGCCTGTCTGGATGCACACCATGATGTGGAAGACGTAGAGGCAAAGAGTCACCGGACGATAAAAAAAGTAGTAAAAGACCAGTTTGAGAAGAACATCTGTCCGGGATGTGTCCACTGCGGCATCTGTATCAAAGCCTGTCCGGTGCAGGCAATTTACAGAGACCAGGAGACGGGATTTGTACTGACAGAGAAAGAAAAATGTATTGGCTGTCATGCATGTGAAAAGGTCTGTCCGAAAGATGTGATCCATTTTGATACAGACGGGAAAATGGAAAAATGTGACGGATGTATCGAAAGAATCCGTGAAGGACGGGAACCTGCCTGTGTGAGAGTATGTTTCCCGGGAGCAATCACGATAGAAGAAGTAAAATAAAAACGGTGAGAGATATAACACTGGGAGATTACTTCGGGATAAAGATGATAGATAAAAGAAAGACAGATAAAGAGAGATAAGGATAAAGGCGTATGTTAAAAATTAGGGAATATGTGAAAGCAGAAAGCCTGGAACAGGCATATGAGCTGAACCAGAAGAGGACGAACTGCATTCTGGGCGGTATGCTCTGGCTTAAGATGTCGAACCGGAATGTACAGAAAGCAATTGATCTGTCCGGACTGGGTTTGGATCAGATTGAAGAGACAGAAGAAGAATTCCGGATCGGATGTATGACGACGCTTCGTGAACTGGAATGCCACGAGGGGCTGAACCAGTGGTGCGACGGAGCGGTAAAAGATGCGGTTGGCGATATCGTCGGCGTGCAGTTCCGTAACCTTGCAACGATCGGTGGAAGTATATTCGGAAGATATGGATTCTCGGATGTACTGACGGTATTTCTTGCCATGGACAGTTATGTAGAACTGTATAAAGGAGGGATCGTTCCGTTACAGGAATTTGCACAGATGAAAAGAGACAACGATATTCTCGTAAGAGTGATCGTGAAGAAAGATGATGGGAAAAAGATCTATCTGGCTCATCGTAATTCCAAGACAGATTTTCCGGTACTGACATGTGCGGTTTCGATAAATGCGGAAAACGGATGTGCATGTATCGGTGCAAGACCGCAGAAGGCAGTCCGCCTAGAACTGACAGAAGCGGTCAGAGAAAAAGTATGGAGCGGAGTCTGTACGGAAGAAGAGATGAAGAAAGAGGCAGAATGTCTTGCCGCGCAGGTGAAGACAGACAGTAATATGCGTGCGGGAAAGGAATTCAGAAGCCGTCTGGCATATGTACTGATCCGCAGGGCGCTGGAAGCACTGAATGCAAAAGGAGGAGATCAGTAGGATATGAAAGTAAAGATTCTTTTAAATGGAACAATGAGAGAAGCAGAGATATCCAGTGATCAGCTTCTGATCGATTTCGTCAGAGATCATGGATGCTACAGTGTAAAACGTGGATGCGAGACATCAAACTGCGGTCTGTGTACGGTATTTGTAGATGATAAACCGGTATTATCCTGTTCGATGCTGACAGCCAGAGTCAACGGATGTAAGGTAGATACGTTAGAAGGACTTCAGGAAGAAGCGAAAGAATTCGGTGCATTTATCGCAGACCAGGGAGCAGAACAGTGCGGTTTCTGCAATCCGGGAATGATCATGAATGCGATTGCCATGTTCCGCGAGAATCCGGAACCGACCAGAGAAGAGATCAAGGCATATCTTGCAGGAAATCTTTGCAGATGTTCCGGATATGAAGGACAGCTTCGTGCAATGGAAGCATTTATCGAATACAGAAAGAAAGGAGAGAGATCATGAAAGCAGTCGGACAACCGATAAGAAAAAAAGACGCAATGGCACTGGTGACAGGAAAACCGGTATTCATGGATGATCTTGCTCCAAAGGACTGCCTGATCGTAAAGGTACTCCGAAGCCCGCATGCCAATGCGATCGTAAAATCAGTAAAGACAGATGTGGCAAAAAGAGTGCCGGGGATCGAAGATATCTATACATGGGAAGATGTGCCGCATGAAAGATTCACCACAGCGGGACAGACGTATCCCGAACTCAGTCCGTATGACCGTCTGATCCTTGACCAGCATGTCAGATATGTGGGAGATCCTGTAGCAATCGTGGCAGGAGAGAATGAAGCGTGTGTGGATAAGGCTCTTAAGATGCTGAAAGTAGAATATGAGGTACTTCCGGCAGTGCTGGATTTCCATACAGCCAAAGATAACGAAGTACTGGTGCATCCGGAAGACAACTGGAAGGCACTTTGCCAGGTTGGCGCAGATAATAAGCGGAACTTATGTGCATGCGACAGCACGGAAGACGGGGATGTAGAGGCGGTACTTGCTGATTGTGATGAAGTTGTGGAAGGAACTTATCATGTAAGAGCAGCACAGCAGGCCATGATGGAGACATTCCGTACGACATGCTTTATGGATGCTTACGGAAGACTGAACATCTTAAGCTCTACACAGATTGTATATCATGTAAGACGTATCATTTCCAATGCACTTGGAATTCCAAAATCTAAGATCCGTGTCAGCAAACCGAGAATCGGAGGCGGATTCGGGGCAAAACAGTCTGTCGTGGCGGAATTGTTCCCGGCATTTGTTACATGGAAGACGGGGAAAGCTTCGAAGATGATCTTCACAAGAGAGGAATCGCAGATTGCATCGTCTCCGAGACATGAGATGGAAGTACATGTCCGTCTGGGGGCATCGAAGGAAGGAAAGATTCGTGCGATCGATGTATATACACTGTCGAATACAGGCGCTTACGGAGATCACGGACCGACGACTGTTGGATTGTCCGGTCATAAATCGATCCCGTTGTATAGTTCGGCAGAAGCACACCGTTTTACATACGATGTTGTATATACCAATCATATGGCTGCCGGAGCATACAGAGGATATGGCGCGACACAGGGAATCTTTGCAGTGGAATCTGCCGTGAATGAAATGGCAGAACGATTACATATCGATCCGGTAGAATTCCGTCTGAAAAATATGGTAAGAGAAGGCGATGTGATGCCTGCATATTACGGTGAGACGGCACAGAGCTGTGCACTTGACCGCTGCCTGGAGCGGACTGCGGAACTGATCGGCTGGAAGGATAAGTATCCGTGCAGAGATATGGGAAATGGCAAAGTCCGAAGCGTCGGTATTGCAATGGCAATGCAGGGTTCCGGAATCTCGGGCGTAGACGTCGGCTCTGCCACGATCAAGATGAATGATGACGGATTCTATACATTGATGATCGCGGCAGCAGATATGGGAACCGGATGTGATACGATCCTGGCACAGATGGCAGCAGAGTGTCTGGACTGCCCGGTAGAAAGAATCGAAGTGCTTGGCGCAGATACCGATGCGTCTCCGTATGATTCCGGATCTTATGCATCAAGTACCACTTATGTAACGGGAAAAGCAGTAGAGAAGGCCTGCCAGAAGCTGATCGCCAGAATTCTTGAGATCGCGTCCGGAATGCTGGATGCCCCGGTGGAAGAACTGGAATTCGCAAGTGACCATGTAGAGTGGCCGAAAGAACAGAAGAGCGTGTCACTGGAAGACATCGGTACGAAATCCATGTGTGGGAACGGCTGTGCGCTTGAAGTGACAGAAAGTAATACATCTCCGACATCACCGCCGCCATTCATGGCAGGAGCCGTAGAGATCGAACTCGATAAAGAGACCGGTCATGTGGAAATTCTGGATTATAAGGCTGTCGTAGACTGTGGAACCGTAGTCAATCCGAATCTTGCAAGAGTGCAGGCAGAAGGCGGACTTGTACAGGGAATCGGAATGACACTTTATGAAAATATCCAGTACAACGAAAAGGGAAGAATGCTGAATAATTCTTTCATGCAGTATAAAGTACCATCCAGACGAGATATGGGAAATCTGCAGGTCGAATTTGAAAGCAGTTATGAACCGACCGGTCCATTCGGCGCCAAATCCATCGGAGAGATCGTAATTAACACTCCGGCACCGGCGCTTGCACAGGCGATTGCGAATGCAACCGGCATCTGGTTCAAAGATCTTCCAATCACCAGCGAACAGATTGCAATGGGCGTTCTGGAGAAAGAACTGGCAAAATAAAATATATTAGAAAAATATATAGTGAAACTACTTGCAATCAGACGCAAAAGTTATTACAATATTGGGTAACGTTTAGAAAAATATGTGGAGGCCGCTAAGATGCAGTTATTAAAAGACAGAATCCGCAAGGATGGCAAGATAAAAGAAGGAAATGTCTTAAAAGTGGACAGCTTTCTGAATCATCAGATGGATGTAAAGTTATTTCAGGAGATTGGAAAAGAATTTAAGAGAAGATTTGCAGATGAAGAGATCACAAAGATTCTTACCATAGAAGCTTCCGGTATCGGTATCGCATGTGTTGCAGCAGAAGTATTTGATGTTCCTGTTGTATTTGCTAAGAAGACACAGACCAAGAATATTGCCGGAGATGTGTACACTACAAAAGTAGAATCATTTACACACGGAAGAGTGTATGACATTATTGTTTCCAAAGAATTCCTCGGAAAAGGTGACAAGGTACTTCTGATCGATGATTTCCTTGCGAATGGAAAAGCTCTGGAAGGACTTGCAGAACTGGTTACAAAGTCAGGAGCCGAGCTTGTCGGAGCCGGAGTTGTGATTGAGAAGGGATTCCAGGTCGGAGGAGATATCATCCGTTCCAAAGGTATTCATCTGGAGTCACTGGCGATCGTAGAAAGCATGGATGAAAAGACAGGAGAAGTGGTTTTCCGCGACTAATAGATAAAAATTCAAAGGATTTTTAAGGGAATGTGAGGCTTTCATATTCCCTTTTTTTTATTCCTATGCTATACTTTATGATAAGTATGTGAATGCATAAAGAGAACTTATGGTAAGGAGTAAGAACTTATGAAAAGAGTATTGTTAAAACTCAGCGGGGAGGCTCTCGCAGGCGATAAAAAGACAGGATTTGACGAAGCTACCTGTATGGGTGTAGCCAAGCAGGTAAAGCAGCTTGTAGATGATGGGGTACAGGTTGCGATCGTAACAGGTGGAGGTAACTTCTGGAGAGGAAGAACCAGTGAGACGATCGACCGTGTGAAGGCTGACCAGATCGGAATGCTTGCAACAGTTATGAACTGTATCTATGTATCTGATATTTTCCGTTATGCAGGCATGAAGACAGAAGTATTTACACCGTTCGTATGCGGTGCATTTACCACACTGTTTTCCAAGGATGCAGCAGTAGAAGCATTGAATGAAGGAAAAGTTGTATTCTTTGCAGGCGGAACAGGACATCCATATTTTTCAACAGATACAGGTGCAGTTTTAAGAGCCATTGAGATCGAAGCAGATGCAATGTTACTGGCAAAAGCAATTGACGGTATCTATGACAGTGATCCGAAGGTAAATCCGGAAGCGAAGAAGTACGATGAGATATCTATTCAGGAGATCATCGATAAGAAGCTGATGGCAGTAGACCTTACCGCTTCTATCATGTGTCTGGAGAATAAGATGCCGATGCTGGTATTCGGATTAAATGAGGAGAACAGCATTGTTGAGACAATGAAGGGTACATTTACAGGAACAAAAGTAACTGTATAAAAATGCAGATAAGCAGATAAAAGGAGATAACACTATGAATGAAAGATTAAAACCATTTGAAGAAAAAATGAAGAAAACAATCGGAAATCTGGACGGAGAACTTTCTGCAATCCGTGCAGGCCGTGCAAATCCGAACGTTCTGAATAAGATCATGGTAGACTATTATGGAACACCGACACCAATCCAGCAGGTAGCAAACGTATCCGTACCGGAAGCACGTATGATTCAGATCCAGC
The DNA here is from genome assembly GCA_963595255.1 of bacterium. Taxonomy (GTDB): domain Bacteria; phylum Bacillota; class Clostridia; order Lachnospirales; family Lachnospiraceae; genus Dorea_A. The sequence continues at coordinate 66,914 of CAVBHX010000001.1, read as the reverse complement.
CATGGGAAAAGAAAATGGTAAGAGAGATTGAAAAAGCAATCATGACTTCAGATCTGGGGATTAATCCGACGAATGACGGAACAACTGTACGTCTTCTTTTCCCTGAATTAACAGAAGATCGAAGAAAAGAACTGGTAAAGGATGTTAAGAAAAAGGGCGAAGCAGCCAAAGTTGCGATTCGTAATATCCGTCGTGATGGAATCGATTCTGTTAAGAAACTGAAGGGTTCCGATGTGTCAGAAGATGAAATGAAAGATATGGAAGATGATCTTCAGAAACTGACAGACAAATATGTAAAAGAAGTTGATAAAGCTGTAGAAGCAAAATCAAAAGAGGTTATGACAGTATAAGACCTGTAAGAGATAAAAGCAGTATACAACAGGAGGGGGATAAGGTCCAGATGCTCTGGAAACTGTCCCCTCTGTTCTTGTATACCTATTGTTATTAGGAGGAAATAATCATATGAATGTGCCACAACATGTTGCAATCATATTGGATGGAAACGGACGCTGGGCAAAAGCAAAAGGAATGCCGCGCAATTACGGTCATGCACAGGGCAGTAAGAATGTAGAGCGTATCTGCGAAGAAGCGTGGAGAATGGGCATTAAATATCTGACAGTCTACGCATTTTCCACAGAGAACTGGAATCGTCCGGACGATGAAGTCAATGCTCTGATGAAGCTGCTTCGTAATTACATGAAGACCTGTCTGAAAACGGCTGCAAAGAATGATATGAAAGTCTGCGTGATCGGGGATATCACAAGACTGGATGAAGACATTCAGAAGAGAATTCTGGAACTGGAAGAAGCAACAAAGAATAATGGCGGTCTGAATTTCCAGATCGCGATCAATTATGGAAGCCGTGATGAGATGATCCGTGCGATCCGTAAGATTGCAAAAGACTGCGTGGATGGAAAAGTGGATCCGGCAGAGATCGAAGAAGAGACATTTGAGCAATATCTGGATACAAAAGGAATCCCGGATCCGGATTTGATGATCCGTACCAGCGGGGAGCTTAGACTTTCCAATTATCTGTTATGGCAGCTTGCCTATACAGAATTTTATTTTACAGATGTTCCGTGGCCGGATTTCAGTAAAGAAGAGCTGGAAAAGGCGATTGAAACATACAATCACCGTGACAGACGTTATGGTGGTGTGAAGGAGGAAGAAGAACAGAATGTTTAAGACGAGATTATTAAGTGGGATTGTTCTGGTTATCATCTTAATTGCAACGGTTGGAACCGGCGGTGGTTTACTGTTTGGATTTCTGGCACTGATCAGTCTGATCGGACTGTCAGAGCTTTATAAAGTTGTGGATGTGCAGAACAAGATATTAGGACTTACCGGTTATCTGGGAGCTGTTGTATATTATGGAATTTTATATACCGGACAGATGCAGTATGTGACACTTCTTACGATTGCATTTCTGGTAATACTGATGGCGGTGTATGTATTTTCATTTCCGACATTTAAGGCAGAGCAGGTAATGACGGTGTTCTTTGGCGTATTCTATGTTGCAGTGATGTTGTCTTATGTGTACCAGACCAGAATGCTGGAAGACGGAGCCGTTGCAGTATGGCTGATCTTTTTAAGCTCTTGGGGATGTGATACCTGTGCGTACTGTGCAGGCATGCTTCTTGGAAAACACAAGATGGCACCGAAGTTAAGCCCGAAGAAATCCGTAGAAGGCGGAATCGGCGGAATTGTCGGAGCTGCATTACTGGGTGCAATCTTTGCAGTTGCAGCAAATAAGATTACAGGAGCTGGTGTGAATCCGGCACAGTATGCGGTTATTTGCGGAGTCGGCGGTATGATCTCACAGATCGGAGATCTGGCAGCTTCAGCGATCAAACGTAATCATGATATCAAAGATTACGGGAAACTCATCCCGGGACATGGCGGAATTCTTGACAGATTTGACAGTGTTATCTTTACAGCACCGATCATTTATTATCTTGCAACATTCCTTGCAGGCAGATTGTAGGAGGTAAGTATGAAAAAGATAGCAATTTTAGGTTCTACAGGTTCCATTGGAACACAGACCCTGGAAGTGGTAAGAGAGAATGGAGATATCGAAGTACTCGGACTGGCTGCAGGCAGCAATATCAAGATGCTGGAAGAACAGATCAGGGAATTCCACCCACAGATCGTGGCTGTATGGTCGGAAGAAAAAGCAGACGAATTACGTGTTAATGTAGCAGATACAGATACAAAGATTGTTGCAGGCATGGATGGACTTCTGGAAGTTGCAACGATGAAGGGAACAGAGATCCTTGTAACGGCTGTTGTCGGTATGATCGGTATCCGTCCGACAATTGAGGCAATCAAAGCAGGAAAAGACATTGCACTTGCCAATAAAGAGACGCTGGTAACGGCAGGACATATCATTATGCCGCTGGCAAAAAAGATGGGAGTATCCATTCTTCCGGTGGACAGCGAGCACAGTGCAATCTTCCAGTCTTTACAGGGAAATGATCACGGAGCACTTCATAAGATCCTTCTGACAGCATCCGGCGGACCGTTCCGTGGAAAGAAGTCGGAAGAACTGATGGAGATCAAGGTGGAAGATGCATTGAAGCATCCTAACTGGTCAATGGGACGTAAGATCACAATCGATTCATCTACAATGGTAAACAAAGGTCTTGAAGTTATTGAAGCCAAGTGGTTATTTAATGTAGATGTGGATCAGGTACAGGTTGTGGTACAGCCGCAGAGTATCATTCATTCGATGGTAGAATATGTAGACGGCGCAATTATTGCAGAACTTGGGACACCGGATATGAAGCTCCCAATCCAGTATGCACTGTATTATCCGGAAAGAAGATTCCTTCCGGGGGACAGAGTAGATTTCTGGACACTGGGCAAACTGGAATTTGAGAAGCCGGATACAGATACTTTCTATGGACTGGAGCTTGCATACGAGGCAGGAAGAAAAGGCGGAAGTCTTCCGACTGTATTCAATGCGGCAAATGAACTTGCAGTCAGCCAGTTTCTCAACAGAGAGATCAAGTATCTGGAAATCACGGAGATCATTGAGGACTGTATGAAAGCGCATAAGAATATTGAAAATCCAACGCTGGAACAGATTCTGGAGACAGAAGCAGCGACCTATGAGAGAATCAACAGCAGGAGGTAACAGTAAATTTGGGAATTATATTAGCAATCTTATTATTCAGCTTCATCATATTTTTTCATGAGCTGGGTCATTTCTTACTGGCGAAGAAAAATGGAATTGATGTAGATGAGTTTGCTATAGGAATGGGACCGGCAATCTATTCAAAAGAATATAAAGGGACCAAATACGCCGTGCGTATCCTTCCGATCGGAGGGTTCTGTGCGATGGGGGAAGACGAAGAAGCGAATGATTCGCCGAACAATTTTAATAACAAATCTGTCTGGGCGAGAATCTCTGTCATAGCGGCAGGGCCTGTGTTCAACTTTATCCTGGCTTTTATATTTGCCGTGATCATTACAGCAATGGTCGGTTATGATAAGCCGGTGATCGGAGCAGTAGAATCAGGCTATCCTGCTGCAGAAGCAGGCCTGAAAAAAGGTGATGAGATCGTACAGATGGGAAACAAAAAGATCCATATCTTCCGTGAAGTCAGCTTTTACAATCAGTTTCATTCTAATGAGGATGTGGCTGTTACCGTGTTAAGAAACGGAAAAGAAAAGACGGTTACACTGACACCGAAGATGGATAATGAACTGGGCTATAAGAGATTGGGAATAGGAAGTTCCGGTTATAGCAAGGCAAATCTGTTGACGGCTTTTCAATATGGCGGATATGAAGTGAAATTCTGGATATGTACAACTGTCGATAGCTTGAAGATGCTTGTGACAGGCCAGATTGGAGTAAATGAACTTTCGGGCCCTGTGGGAATTGTAAGTACTGTAGATACAACCTATAAAGAAAGCCGTTCTTATGGAGTATTTGCAGTTGTTGTACAGATGTTAAATATGGCAATATTGTTGTCTGCGAATCTTGGTGTTATGAATTTGCTGCCACTCCCGGCATTAGATGGGGGACGTCTGGTATTTCTTTTTGTGGAGGCAATCAGAGGAAAACGTGTGCCACCAGAGAAAGAGGGATATGTACATCTGGCAGGAATCATACTATTGATGTTGTTGATGGTATTTGTAATGTTTAATGATATTAATAGAATATTTTTGGGCAGGTAGAAGTGCTGGCAGATCTATCAAAAAATCATCCCCCTTAGGTAGAAAATAGATAAAGTCTACTTAAGGGGGACTTTTGATACCAAAGTATACAAAAGAGAGTATTATTTGTTTTCGGAATTACATTCTGGCAAACCGGTAATACTGGTTAGCAGTGATAATATTCCGGCCAGCATGGATGCGGAAATTACTAATTTCGTGTCTATCTGTCCAAGTACAGTTACTGTTCCAATTGTTGCTACGGCGGTCTGCGCGACAGTCTTTATTGCCCTGATACCGGCACATTTAGCCCATTTTTTCCAATCTTTTGCTTTCATGTTACCATCCTTTCTTTTCAGGGTTGATTAAGCCGTTTATCATTAGAGCGATGCGATTGTTATCCATACAGTTCAGCAATTCGTGATACGCCTACATAAATTTCGGAAATTTTATACCATGTAGTATAATCGACTGTTCCGGTTTGTGGCAGTCCGAATACTTTCTGGAATGTACGGACTGATTCTGCAGTTGCAGGTCCATAAATCCCGTCAGCAGTAATTTTCGGAATAGCAGGATAAGCACCTGCTATGACATTTAATTGTTCCTGCATCTGCAAAACTTTATTGCCGGAAGAACCAATTTCCAGAGTATAGCCAGGCCAGGAGGATGGGATGCCGGAGATGGCTTCGGCGGTGTTAATGTACATGTCGTCACCGTAGTAGTAACGGAGGATTTCGATAGGGGAATAGCCCTGGTCGCCTAAGGATTTGGATCCCCATTGGGTCATCCAATTCGGACACTGTACCTGCCGTCCGTCACAATACTGCGTCAGTATCGGCTGCTTGACATTCGGTCTGGAAAGATAATCGGCAAACAATTCATCCACTATCACAGAGATCGTATCATAGATATTCCGTTCCGGAATCCATTTGTGATCGAATGCGGTTGAAGAAGTGATCGTAAAATCATATCCGCGGTTCCGGTAAAATTCTGTATATACCCGATTCAGAGTAAAAGACATGATTGCCAGTACGTTTGCCCGGATGGTATCCTCCGGCCAGGTCGCATAGATTTCACTGGAAGCTACATTTTTGATATAATCCTTATACTTCACATAATAGTTTTTGGCAGTGGAGTCGCGTGGACTTCCATCATGAACTACGATGTATTCCGGGACCACGACGCGGCTTAAGACAATCTCTCCGGATTCGAAGGTCGGTTGGATCTCGTCTTCGGGAATCTTAGGCGGATAGGTGGCATATAATGTATGAGCCGGAATGACGAATACGGTTTCCTCGTCTTCGGGATTGTCGATTGGTTTCATGCTGACATTCTGAATGGCAGTGACATCGGCGAGAATTTCAGCACCGGCAATACTGACCGGCTCGAAGCCTTCGGCGGTGATCTGCATGGTATATTCGGAATATGGCTGGATTTCATTTTCTGGATTCAGGCTGTATTCTAATGGTGGTGCTGCAAGATCAATCGTATCGGTCTGCCCGGAACTGTCGGTAGTAAGTTGTTCTAACTGAGCTTCTGGAACACCCGTGTAGGAGATGGAAATCTGAGCCCCCTGAATCGGATAGGCAGTGATGTCAGATACGAGATTAATCTGCAGACGGCCTTTGTCGGGAGTATCCTGAGTGGTTGGAGTCGTTCCGTTCATAAAATAGGACCTCTTTTAAGACTCTGTTACTGACAGAGTATGCAAAAATAAGAAAAATGTGAAGATACAGGGAATAAAAGAGACAGATTGTTACACAAAGTATGGAACATCTTAAAAATAACAGAAACAGGAGTGCAGAACAAAGCATGAAAAGAAGGCGTTTACGGATATATAGAAAAAGAAGTAAAAAGAAATTAATCATCCTGATTCTGACATGCATTCTCCTTCTTGGAACCGCAGCAGCAGAAAGGGGCGGATACCTGGAACTCGAACAATTTGGTTCAAATAAAAAACAAGATATTCCTTATCAGAAAGTATCCATAACGGAAGAAGAGAACACGGAGAAATATTATTATCAGCAATTGCCGGCTGAACAAAGGCAGGTCTATCAGGAAATTCTGGAAGGTGTCAGAAATCACACGGAGGAAATTTATGTACATAACGCGGATGCAGATGAGACAAATCAGATTTTTCAGAAGCTGATGAAGGATCAGCCGGACATCTTCTGGTGTGACGGGACAGCAACGGCTACGACTCATAAAGGAACAGAAAGTTATACCGTCCTGAAACCGAAATATTTTTACACAGCAGAAGAAAGCCAGAAGATGCAGACAGAGATTATGCAGGCGGCAGAGAAGTGGCTGGCAGATCTGGATGCCAATGCAGATGACTATCACAAAATTCTCTATGTATATGAAAAAATCGTAGATGAAGTAGAGTATGATGAGAGCGCGCCGGATAATCAGAACATCTACAGCGTATTTGTCAATCAGAAATCTGTATGTGCTGGATATTCGAAGGCGACGCAGTATTTGTTGGAACGGCTTGGCGTGTTCTGCTCTTATGTGACGGGAAAGACGACGGAAGGCGGAAGCCATGCGTGGAATCTGGTGAAATGTAACGGCGATTATTATTATGTCGACACAACCTGGGGAGATCCGGTGTTCCAACAGGAAGAAGGAGAAGATACATCCCGGGATGCAGATCAAAATTCAGGTCAAGATGCAGAGACTTCTGGTAATAAGGCAAATATCAGCTATGATTATATGTGTTGTGATGATACGCAGTTATTTCAGACACATATTCTGGATAAGGATACACAGATGCCAGAGTGCAGCAAGATGGATTGCAATTATTACGTGGTAAACGGAATGTATTACACACAGTATGATGCCAAGAAGGTACTGGAAGCCATGAACCAGACTATCTGGGCGAAGAAAAGTGCTACAATTTTTAAATTTGCAGATACATCCGTCTACAGTCAGGCGCACGATGACATTTTCCAGAAAGAACTTGCAAAAGCAGCGCAGAATCTGGCGGATTACTATGGATTATCGCAGGTGAAGTACCAGTACATCGATGACCCGAGATTACACAAGATTGTAATATTTTGGCAGTATTCATAAAAAAACAAAAATATCCGTTGAAAATCCTCGGATTATGTAGTATAATTTTTACAATTTGTGAAGACATAAATTGTCTGGTACCGATGGATGAAAAACAAGGCGGTTTTGTGCTTGCACAAACTGCCTTTTATTCTGTATTTTTAAGAAAAATTCTTTGTAACAACGAATTTTTTTTGCCCAAATATAGAAAATGTACCTGAAGTACAGCAGTATGGATTCATGAAAAAAGAAAAAGAAACACAGAAGGGAAAAGGTGAATATATGAAAGCATTTCTTATATTAGAAGACGGGACTGTCTTTACCGGAACCAGTATCGGTTCGACAAAAGACATGATTAGCGAGATAGTGTTTAATACTTCAATGACAGGTTATCTGGAGGTATTAACCGACCCTTCTTATGCGGGACAGGCCGTAGTAATGACCTATCCATTGATTGGAAATTATGGCATCACACCGGATATGGAGTCAAGGAAGGCATGGCCGGATGGATATATCGTAAGAGAACTTTCCAGAATGCCAAGCAACTTCCGTTGTGAAGGAACAATTCAGGATTTCCTGAAAGAACAGGATATTCCGGGAATTGCAGGAATTGATACACGTGCCCTTACGAAGATTCTTCGTGAAAAGGGAACCATGAACGGAATGATCACCACGAACGAGAATTACAACTTAGATGAGATTCTCCCAAAACTGAAAGCATATACAGTTGGTGATGTGGTATCAAAAGTAACATGTGATGAAAAATATGTCTTAGAAGGCAATGGACCGAAGGTTGCTCTTATGGACTTCGGCGCAAAGAAGAACATTGCCAAGTCTTTAAATGAACGCGGCTGTGAAGTTACAGTTTATCCGGCAGGAACAAAGGCAGAAGAGATCATTGCTGCTAACCCGGACGGCATTATGTTGTCTAACGGGCCTGGAGATCCGGAGACATGCGTATCTATTATCGAAGAGATCAAAAAGTTATACAATACTGATATTCCTATTTTTGCAATTTGTCTCGGACATCAGCTTATGGCACTTGCAAATGGCGCAAAGACTTATAAGTTGAAATATGGACACCGCGGCGGTAACCATCCGGTGAAGGATCTGACAAACAACAGAGTATACATTTCTTCACAGAACCATGGTTATGCAGTTGATGGTACAACCATTGATCCGGCTATCGCAAAAGAAGCATTTATCAATGTAAATGACGGAACCAACGAAGGACTTGCATATGAAGGAAAGAATATTTTCACAGTTCAGTTCCACCCGGAGGCTTGTCCTGGACCACAGGATTCCGGATACCTGTTTGACAGATTTATGGATATGATGAAAGGAGCAAAATAATGCCTAGAATTAAAGATATTAAGAAAGTATTAGTAATTGGCTCTGGTCCTATTATCATTGGACAGGCAGCGGAGTTTGACTATGCAGGTACACAGGCCTGCCGTTCATTAAAAGAAGAAGGTCTGGAAGTAGTTCTTCTGAACTCTAACCCGGCGACCATCATGACAGATAAAGATATCGCAGACCGCGTATACATCGAGCCTCTGACAGTTGAGGTGGTAGAACAGCTGATCTTAAAGGAAAAACCAGACAGTGTCCTTCCTACACTTGGCGGACAGGCAGCACTGAACCTGGCTATGGAGCTGGATGAGAATGGATTCCTTGAGAGAAATAACGTACGTCTGATCGGTACTACTTCTGAGACAATCAAAAAGGCCGAAGACCGTCTGGAATTTAAGATGACAATGGAAAAAATCGGCGAGCCTTGTGCAGCTTCTAAAGTCGTAAAGGATGTACAGGCAGGTATTGAATTTGCTGAAAGCATTGGCTATCCGGTTGTACTTCGCCCGGCTTACACACTTGGTGGAAGCGGCGGTGGAATCGCTGATAACAGAACAGAACTCGTAGAGATTCTGGAAAATGGACTTCGCCTTTCGCGTGTAGGAGAAGTTCTGGTAGAGCGCTGTATCGCAGGATGGAAAGAGATCGAGTACGAAGTAATGCGTGACAGCAATGGTAACTGCATTACCGTATGTAATATGGAAAACCTTGACCCTGTAGGTGTACATACCGGAGACAGTATCGTAGTAGCACCTTCTCAGACACTGAGCGACAAAGAGTACCAGATGCTCCGTACATCTGCTCTTAATATCATCAGCGAGTTAAATATCACTGGTGGATGTAACGTGCAGTATGCGCTGAATCCAGATTCATTTGAATACTGTGTAATCGAGGTTAACCCTCGTGTAAGCCGTTCTTCTGCTCTTGCATCTAAGGCAACAGGATATCCGATCGCCAAGGTTGCAGCAAAGATCGCTCTTGGATATACACTGGATGAGATCAAAAATGCAGTAACAAAGAAGACATACGCAAGTTTCGAGCCTATGCTTGACTACTGTGTTGTAAAGATCCCGAGACTTCCATTTGATAAGTTCATCAGTGCAAAACGTACACTGACAACACAGATGAAAGCGACCGGAGAAGTTATGAGTATCTGTGATAACTTCGAGGGAGCACTTATGAAAGCCATCCGTTCTCTGGAGCAGCATGTAGACAGCCTTATGTCTTATGACTTCTCTCATTTAAAAGGAGAAGAACTGTTAGAAGAACTGAAAGTTGTAGATGACCGTCGTATCTGGAAGATCGCAGAAGCAATCCGTCAGGGCATCAGCTACGAAGATATTCACAGAATTACAAAGATTGACAACTGGTTCATCGACAAGATCGCAATTCTTGTAGAGATGGAACAGAAATTAAAGACAGAAGAATTAACAGCAGAGACATTAAAAGAAGCAAAACGCTTAGAGTTCCCGGATAATGTGATCGCAGAACTGACAGGAAAGACAGAGCGTGAGATCCATGACCTTCGTCATGATAATGGCATCACAGCTTCTTATAAGATGGTTGATACCTGTGCGGCTGAGTTCGCAGCAGAGACACCATATTACTACTCTGTATTCGGAAGTGAGAATGAAGTAGTTGAGACTTCCGGAAAGAAGAAAGTACTGGTACTTGGTTCCGGACCGATCCGTATCGGACAGGGTATCGAGTTCGACTTCTGTTCTGTACATTGTACATGGGCATTTGCTAAAGAAGGATACGAGACGATTATTGTAAATAACAACCCTGAGACCGTAAGTACAGACTTCGATATCGCTGACAAGCTGTATTTCGAGCCTCTGACACCGGAAGATGTAGAAAGCATCGTAGATCTGGAAAAACCGGACGGAGCAGTTGTACAGTTCGGTGGACAGACAGCAATCAAGCTGACAGAATCTCTGATGAAGATGGGCGTTCCGATTCTTGGAACATCTGCTGAAAATGTAGATGCAGCCGAAGACCGTGAGCTGTTCGATGAGATCCTTGAGCAGTGCGAGATCCCAAGACCGACAGGTGGAACTGTATTTACAGCTGAAGAAGCAAAAGAAGTTGCAAACAGACTGGGATATCCGGTACTGGTAAGACCTTCTTACGTACTTGGCGGACAGGGAATGCAGATTGCGATCAACGATCACGATATCGATGAATTCATCGGAATCATCAACCGTATCGCACAGGATCATCCAATCCTGGTTGATAAATATTTACAGGGTAAAGAGATTGAGGTCGATGCCGTATGCGACGGTGAAGATATCCTGATCCCAGGTATTATGGAGCATATCGAGCGTGCCGGAATCCATTCCGGAGACAGTATCTCTGTATATCCTGCACAGAGCATTTCTCAGAAGACAAAAGAGACGATTGCTGAGTATACAAGAAGACTTGCAAAATCCTTACACGTAATCGGACTGATCAATATCCAGTTCATCGTGTGTGGAGAAGATGTATATGTTATCGAGGTGAACCCTCGTTCCAGCCGTACTGTTCCATACATCAGTAAGGTAACAGGTATCCCGATCGTACCACTTGCAACGAAAGTGATCATAGGACACAAGATCAAAGAGCTTGGTTACACACCTGGATTACAGCCGGAAGCAGATTACTTTGCGATCAAGATGCCGGTATTCTCATTTGAGAAGATTCGTGGTGCTGATATCAGCCTTGGACCTGAGATGAAGTCTACCGGAGAGTGTCTGGGAATTGCCAAGACATTTGATGAGGCTCTTTATAAAGCATTCATCGGTGCCGGAGTCAAACTTCCAAAACACAAGAACATGATCATGACAGTTCGTGATGAAGATAAGGAAGAAGCAGTAGAGATCGGACGCAGATTCGAGAAGATCGGTTACAAGATCTTTGCTACAGAAGGAACTGCCAAGGTCCTGACAGATGCAGGCGTGAAAGCGATGACAGTCAATAAGATTGAGCAGGAATCTCCAAACCTTATGGATCTGATCCTCGGACATAAGATCGACCTGGTTATCGACACACCTCCGCAGGGAGCTGATCACTCAAGAGACGGATTCGTGATCCGTAGAAATGCGATCGAGACAGGTGTCAATGTACTGACAGCGATCGATACAGCAAAAGCTCTGATCACCAGTCTTGAGAATACAGATATCCAGAAACTGACACTGATCGACATTGCTAAGATCAAATAGAGTTTGGACAATCGGATTTTGCGTAAATGAATTTTGTGCAACAGAATTTGAAAAATTGATATTTGTAAAAACATAAATAAAAAGTGGCATACAGCATGATTATTTTGCAGTATGCTGCTTTTTTGTTGCCAAACATTAAAATAATGTGATCATTTACATCATGTAATACGTTCTATATACAGGGGACGCCCTCAGGAGGAAGAATTTTGACGCGTGAAAATGAATTACTTAAAAAGATAGCAAAAGGTGAAACTGAATACTGGGAAGAACTGATCGGGATGTATTACGAGGATATTCTCCGTTATTGCATCTATCATGCGCCGGATAAGACGGCGGCAGAAGATGCGGTACAGGAGACATTTCTGAAGGTGATCCGGTACATGCCGGATTACAGGCACAGAGGAAAATTCCGTGCATTCTTATATAAGGTTGCTTCGAATACCTGTAAAGACCAGTGGAGGAAATGTGCAAAGGAAGAATGGTATGATACCGATGCCGAAGATGCGGATGGTGAGAAAAAACTGCCAGACGAGATGATCTATCTGGAGACGGGATATGCAAGGTCGGAAGGGGAGATTAATTTCCTGAGACTGGTGCATGATCTTCCAGAAGAGCAAAGAGAAGTCGTATACCTGAAATATGCACAGGAACTATCGTTTCGGGAAATCGCAGGAATACTTGGAATTCCGGCAAGAACGGTACAGTCAAGACTCAGGATCGCATTGAAGAAATTAAGAAAAAAGGAGGGAAAGCCGGATGTATAACAGACAGAAAAGAAACGAAGAGGAGCATTTATATAAAACATTACAATTGAAAGAAATGCTGCATGTCAGCGAAGATGCAAAGTCAGAACAGATCGGAAAAATCATGGAGCTAAGTAAAGCTGACCGGCTGACCGAGAGAAAGAGAGAACAGACTGGTTTTATGGAATTTCTGATCCGCCAGATCCCATTTATCGGATGGAAGATGTGGAGTGTACAGGCGCTGGTCATGATAAGTGCGGTCGTATTCTTTTATGGAACGGACCAAGGACCGGTGGATGTGACATGGCTGTTCGTGGGAAGAAGGCTGCCGTTTCTGGTCGGGGCACTGGGAACGGTCATGGCGATGATCGGTAATCCTTATGTGATGCAGTCTTTCCAGTACCGGATGTATGAGATGGAAAAGGCTGCGAAGAACGGATTTGGCCGGATGCTGATAAGCCGGATGATCGTATTATCGGCCGGAGATCTGGTGACTGTGCTGTTGTGTATGATTGTGATCAGCAGTAAGAATTATGCATCGGCAGGTATGGTGCTTCTGTGGTATCTGGCACCGTTATTCCTGACAGGAAGTTTCTGCGCCGGATGGATGCAGAAGATAGAAGCAAAAATTGACATGGAAGATCAGGCCTCCGGATGTATCCAGATCTGTGAAGGTGCCTGCGTGGGACTTTTGGTTTTGCAATATCTTTTATATATCAAACTACCATCTGTATATGGAAATGCAGGCTGGTGGGTTGTTATTCTGCTTATTGCAGCAGGAGCAACGCTGTATCAGGGAAAGAAGGTCATCAACATACAATGTTAGAGTATGTCTGAAAAATTTTTTATAGGAAATCTGATGAAATCATAGAGGTGTTAAAAAAGAAAGAGGTAACATATGAAACTTGAAATATGTGATGTCAGCAAACAATATAAAGACAAATGTGCTGTGGATCATGCAAGCCTGACGCTGACACCGGGAGTCTGGGGACTTCTGGGAGCCAATGGTGCAGGGAAGACGACGCTTATGCGGATGATCGCCGGGATCATGAAGCCGACTGGAGGAGAGATCCGTTATGACGGGATCGAGATCGGCACACTGGGTGAAAAATACAGAGATATCTTCGGGTATCTGCCGCAGGAGTTCGGCTTTTATCCGGGCTTTACGGTACAGGATTATCTGGAATATATGGCAGCATTAAAAGGAATCGGCAAAAGAGAGACAAAAGAAAAGATCCGGGAACTTCTGGAGCTTGTATCACTTACCGATGTCAGAAAGAAAAAAATCAGTAAATTATCCGGCGGAATGAAGCGCCGTGTGGGAATCGCACAGGCATTGCTGAATGAGCCGAAAGTACTGATCTTAGATGAGCCGACCAGCGGACTGGATCCGGGAGAGAGAATGCGTTTCCGGAATCTGTTATCGGAATTCGGAAGAAACAGAATCGTACTGATCTCAACACATATCGTGTCAGATGTGGAATACATTGCCACCTGCAATGCAGTTATGAAAAATGGAAAGATCGCAGCAGTCGGAGAGACCGAAGAACTGGTAAAAGAAGTCGAGGGAAAAGTCTGGAATGCAGTGCTTGATATGGCAGATGCATTGACCTATGAGACAAAAGTTCCGGTCGTGAATATCTATAACCGTGAGGACGGAAAGACGGTGCTGCGTTATCTGGCAGAGCGGCCGGTTATTCCGGGATCGGAACCTGCAGATGCAAGAATGGAAGATCTGTATCTGTGGATGTTCCCGGAACAGGGAAGGGAGGAAGTACGATGAGACTATATGCATTAGAAATAAAACGTCTGTTGAAGACAAGAAGTGTCGGTCTTTTGATCATTGCGGCACTGGTACTTTCAGCAGTGTTGTCTTATCTGCCGGTAACCTACATTCAGGCATATAAGACGGACAAGTCCGGGAATATCCAGACAGTCACCGGAATCGAAGCGATAAAGGCAAAAAAAGCAGATAAAAAAGCACTGCACGGTGAGATGACAGAAGCGAAGATCCGTGAGACGATTACAGATATAAAAGCAGTATTGAAAGAATACGGATCACTGGACCGGCAGAATATTCCACTGGAAGTATATGTAGAAAAAGTATATCCGCATCTGGATATCATTGGAGTATTGGAGCAGACGGTTGTTCCGAATGGAAAAAGCCTGTATACATTAGAGTATTCGGATATCAATGAGGATGATGCGGAGAATGTATATGCAGCTTACAAGAAAACGGTTGGGAATCTGAATAAGAATCCGGAAGTGCAGAAAAAGATCAATCAGATGACGAAATCCATCCAGACGCCATTTGTATACTATCCAGAGATTTCGACGGATCAGCTGGATTATTATGAGATCTATCTGTTCCTGGTGATGATCTTCTTTATGGTGATCATCACACCGGTATTTGCAGCCGAGTATCAGACCGGGGCAGATCAGATCCTGCGCTGTACGAAACATGGAAGACTCCGCATTGCACTTACCAAGATTGCAGTGACATTTACGTTGGTTGTTGCAGTATTTGTAACAGGAACAACAATTTTTTCTATTATCATGCGTGTATTATACGGCGCAGAACCATTTGAGAATCCATTGCAGATGCTGGGATATCTGTACTATATTCCTGCCTTTACAGTAGGGAAAATGTATAAGTTCATGGCTGTGGGGGCATTATTTTCGCTTATGGCTGTTGCAGCAAGTACATTGTTTTTTTCAGCAAAATGTAAGAATGTGCAGTCAGCATTGATCTCAGCATTTGCAACCGCATTTGTACCGATGGTTATCTATACAATATCAAAATCAAACGGACGGAATATTTTTGAGATTTTAAGGTGCATCTTCCCGACCAGTGGACTGGCATTCATGAACAGTCTGGAACAGGAATTACTTGCGAGAAATTTTGTAAAAATCGGCAGTGGATATTACTGGACACCGTATGTGATCATGATTGCGGCAGTAATCTGTATCCCGGTATTTTTGATCGTAACAGTCATTAGTTATTGCAGAAGAGAGCTAAGAAGCAATAAAATAATATAGAAAATGATCGCTAAAAATAAGAAAAAAGGATAGAAGGAGCTGCCGACCTTAAAAGGAGTAAATAAAAAAGTTGACAAAACATGGCATACATGATATGATACCAATCGTTGCTTGTAACAAATTTGTAATATTTGTAATAATGTTGCAAAAAGTGAATATACTTTATTAAAAGAAATGTAAATCATTGCAACAAAATCAGGAGGGTATTTATATTATGTTAAAAGCGAAGAGACTGAAATCAATGTTCGTGCTGTATTCAGCATGCGCAGTAATGGCAACTGGTTTTACCAGTCAGGCAGCCTCTGAACAGCCGGAAGTAACAACAATTACAGAAACAAAAGGGGAAGATACAAATACACACACCGCTGTACAGGCGATATCGCAGAATATCGTAGCATCTGCGCAGGAAATGACGGATGCAAGCCAGCAGGTGATCGCAGATAATATAGCAAAAAAAGAAGAGGAAGAGCGCCTCGCAAGAGAAAAGGCAGAGCAGGAAGCAAAAGAAAAAGCAGAACGCGAAGCAAGAGAAGCATACGTAAGAGCCAATCAGGAACTGCTTGCATCCATCATCTACTGCGAAGCAGGAAACCAGCCGTATGAGGGACAGGTTGCCGTCGGTGCGGTGATCATGAACCGTGTAAAGAGTGGAAGTTATCCGAATTCCATCGAAGAAGTCATCTATCAGTCCGGGCAGTTCGGACCGGCAGCGACCGGATGGCTGAACAGAGTGAGAAGTTCAAAGGGATATTCACAGACAGCTCTGCAGGCTGCTGTAGATGCGTTGAATGGCTCGAATCCGATTGGAAACTGTCTGTATTTTGATCAAGGCGGTGCCGGAATGAAGATCGGGGCACATTATTTCCACTAACATTTGTAGAAATAATATAGAAAGAAATGCATACGAAATGGAGCCGGAGTTCTTCAGAAATTCGAAAGAAATCTTAAGAAAGCCGGAATTGACAATTGCATGACAAATGTATTACGATAAGAGGGCAAAAGTGTTAAACTTTTGTCCTTTTTGTCACCGCGCATTAGAAAAGATGACGATGGTAACTTACGCAGATAAGGACAGAGTTTGAAGTATGGGGAGAAGAAAGATTGTATAAGATTTTAATCGTGGAAGATGATGAAACAATAGCAGGCGGACTGAAAAACCATTTGGAAAAATGGAATTATCAGGCAGAATGTATGACAGATTTTAAAGACGTAATGGGAAAATTCGTGGAATTTGAGCCGCAGCTTGTGTTATTGGACATTGTGCTTCCATTTTTTAATGGATTTCACTGGTGTCAGGAGATTCGGAAGATATCGAAGGTGCCGATCATCTTCCTGTCATCGGCAAATGACAATATGAATATTGTGATGGCAATGAATATGGGCGGCGACGAATTCATCGAGAAACCGTTTGACCTGAATGTGGTAACGGCAAAGGTGCAGGCCGTGTTAAGAAGAACCTATGAATTCCGTGGAACGGCAGATGTCATGGAGTGGAACGGTGCGATCCTGAATCTGGCAGATGCGACAGTTCTGTATCAGGACCAGAAACTGGAACTGAGCAAGAACGAATTCAAGATTCTGCAGATACTTCTGGAAAATACAGGGAAGATCGTAAGCCGTGAAAGTATTATGACGAGACTCTGGGACAGCAATGAATTTATAGATGACAATACACTGACGGTCAATGTGGCAAGACTTCGTAAAAAAATGGAACAGATTGGCCTTGGCGGAAAGATCATCACAAAAAAAGGAATAGGATATATGGTGGAGGCATGAAACTGTTAATAGCATTTTTTTTAGATAAAACAAGAGAGATCAGCCTTTATGCCGGAACGGTCGGAATATTTATTGTTGTAGCATTTCTTTATAATATCAGGATGGATGCATTGAAATATGCACTGCTGCTGGTGATATTGTGGCTGCTCCTTTATGTAATAACGGAATATCATCGCTTCCGGAAGAAGCATCTTCTGCTGGAACGGTTTAAGAAGAGCACGCAGGAGTGCACAAAAGAACTTCCGGAGTGCAGGAATCTTCTGGAACTGGATTATCAGGAATTACTGGGGATCTTTGACGAAAAGATTGTAGAGTTGAAATCAGAAGCAAGAATCAAAGGCCAGGACTTAAGTGATTATTATGGTATGTGGGTGCATCAGATCAAGACACCTATCGCTGCGATGCACATATTGCTGCAATCGGTGGAAGATGAAAACCCGGCACTGCCGGAATTAAAAGAGATGAAGATGGAACTTTTTAAAATGGAACAGTATGTGGAGATGGTGCTGACGTATCTCCGCATGGAAGATATGTCCGGGGATCTGCAGTTTGAGAAGGTATCTTTAGATAAGATTCTGAAACAATCTGTTCGGAAATATTCTCAGATGTTTATTCTTCAGAAGATCCGTCTGGATTACCGGCCGGTGGAACGAATAGTTCTTACAGATGAAAAATGGCTGGAGTTTGTGACAGAACAGATTCTGTCTAATGCTTTGAAATACACAAAGAATGGCGGCGAGATCAGAATCTGTCTGGAAGAAAAAAGAGGACGGGAGTGTCTGGTGATCGAGGATAATGGAATCGGTATTCAGGCAGAAGATCTTCCTAGAGTATTTGAAAAAGGGTTTACCGGATATAATGGAAGAGCGGATAAGAAGTCTACCGGGATTGGACTGTATCTTTGCAAAAAGATCATGGATAAGATGGGACATAAGATATGGATTGATTCAGAGGTGGAAAAAGGAACCCGTGTATATCTGGAACTGACAAGGAAAGAGTGGAATCCGGAATAACGATCAGACAAAAAGAGAAAAACCTTACAGGAATGTAAGATTAAACAGGGGAAATGTCACATGCTTCGATGGCAGGATATTTCCTCTTTTTTTATAATAGATACCGTAAAGAAGAAATCTTAAAAAGAAAGGAAGAAAAACTTATGTCATTACTGGAAGTAAAAAATGTGAAGAAGATATATACGACTCGTTTTGGGAGCAATCAGGTAGAGGCTTTAAGAGATGTGAATTTTACGGTAGAACGCGGGGAATATGTTGCAATCATGGGAGAGTCTGGATCGGGAAAGACGACGCTTTTGAATATTCTGGCGGCACTTGATAAACCGACAGAAGGAAAGGTTTATTTAAAAGACAGAGATCTGGGAAAATTAAAAGAAAAAGAGATCGCAACGTTCAGACGTCAGAATCTCGGCTTTGTATTTCAGGATTTTAACCTGTTAGATACATTTTCATTAAAGGATAATATATTCCTGCCACTGGTATTATCCGGAAAGAAATATCCGGAGATGGAAAAGAGATTAAAACCGATTGCAGAAAAACTTGGAATTGAAAAACTACTGGAGAAATATCCATATGAGGTGTCCGGTGGGCAGAAACAAAGAGCTGCAATTGCAAGAGCGTTGATCACGAAACCACAGCTGATTCTTGCTGATGAGCCTTCGGGAGCACTGGATTCAAAAGCGGCAGACAGTCTGATGAATCTCTTTACAACGATCAACCAGGATGGTCAGACGATTGTTATGGTGACACATAGTGTGAAAGCGGCGAGCAGTGCGAAAAGGGTGCTTTTTATCAAGGACGGAAAAGTATTCCATCAGTTTTACAGGGGGAATCTTACGAACGAAGAAATGTATGAAAGAATTTCAGATACGCTGAAGATTCTTACCACAGGAGGTGAGGAGGATGAATAATTTCATCTATGAAAAACTTGCTGTGACCAATCTTAAGAATAACCGTAAGACCTATGTACCCTATATCTTTACAGGTGTTCTGACCATCATGATGTTCTATATCATTGACGCACTGAGCAGGGGGGAAGGTATTACCCAAAATACATTGAAGATATGTCTTCAGTATGCAACGGGTGTGATCATTATATTTGCAGTGATTTTTCTGTTTTATACGAATAGTTTCCTGATCAAACGGCGGAAGAAGGAGATTGGTGTATATAATATTCTGGGAATGGGAAAGCGCCACATTGCAAGAATGATGGCGGTTGAGACGATTCTGACTGCAGGGATCAGTATCCTTGGCGGTCTGGTGTTTGGACTGGTATTTGGAAAGCTGATGTATCTGCTGCTCCTTAAGATTTTGCATAACAGTGTGGATATGCGATTCTCGGTAAATGGAACAGCGATCATACAGACGGTTATTTTATTTGCCGGAATTTATCTTTTGACGTATTTATATAACATTTTACAGATACAGCTGGTGAATCCGGTGGAACTTCTGCACGGAGGCAATCAGGGGGAGAAAGAGCCGAAGAGCAGATGGCTGCTTGTGATCGTCGGTGTGGCGTCACTTGGAAATGGTTACTGGATCGCACTTACCACAGAGGCTCCATTAGAGGCACTTTTGAAATTCTTTGTTGCGGTAATCTGTGTGATCATAGGAACTTATGCACTTTTTATTGCCGGAAGTATTGTTGTATTGAAAATGCTCCGGAAAAATAAATCCTATTATTACAATTCAAAGCATTTTACCAGTGTATCCGGAATGCTTTACCGTATGAAACAGAACGGCGCAGGACTTGCGAATATCTGTGTGTTAAGTACCATGGTGCTGGTCATGGTATCTACGACAGTATCGTTGTATGCCGGAATGGAAGACATTCTGGACTCCCGTTTCCCGAGAGAGGTTTCGATCGTCTGTAATGGAGCAGACACAAACACGAAAGAGACACTTGACAGACTGATAAAAGAACAATGTGAGAAAGCAGGGGTAAAAGTAACAGACCAGGTGCGGTACAGATATGGAAGTATGACTGCAGTTATGAAAGAAGGAAAGCTGGAGGAAATAGGGCAATATTACCCGGACAAAGACTTCTATTACGTAGAAATGATTCCATTGGAGGAGTATAACCGGATAGAAAAGCAGAACGTTTCGTTAAAGGAACAGGAGATACTGACTTACACGACCAATGGCAAATGTGGGGAAAAACAGATAAACATTGCGGGTAAGACCTATCAGGTGAAAAAAGAACTGTCAGATATGGCAAGTCAGCCGAAGAAGACAGCCGAAATGTATAAAACATTATATATCGTTTTTGCAAAGGCAGATCAGGTTGAAAACATACAGCCATTTTCCTATGCGGATAAATTCAATCTGAAAGGAGAAAATGGACAACAAAGGAAAGCACTTGAACGCATGCAAAAAGAATTTTATGAAAAGATTCCGGACGGAACTATGGAAAGCCGTATGTTAAGCCGTGCGTCGTTCTATGAATTATACGGCGGTCTGTTCTTTATCGGAATTTATCTGGGAAGTATGTTTATCATGGCAACCGTTCTGATCATCTATTATAAGCAGATATCGGAAGGCTATGATGACAGGGAGCGTTACCAGATCATGCAGAAGGTTGGCATGAGTAAAAAAGAAGTGAAGCGTTCCATCAGAAGCCAGGTCTTAAGCGTATTCTTCCTGCCGTTGGTTGTAGCAGTGATCCATGTTGCAGTAGCCTTTAAAGTAATGACAAAAATTCTGGGAGTATTAAATCTTACGAATGTATCGTTGTTTGCGGTATGCACAATCATTACGATAGCGGTGTTTGCGGTATTCTATATCATCGTTTACAGTATAACTGCGAAAGAATATTACCGGATCGTGAATTAAGATTAAGGGTTTGCCATTGACTTTGTATCTTTCAGGTTGTATTGTTGTTTTAGAATGTTTTACGAATCAAGGAGGAACTTAAAAATGACAAGAGAAGGCGAAAGAGAACTGGTAAAAGTGGAACATGTAAATGGCGGAGACGGTTATATTGTAAGAGAAGCAATGGTTACTTCGGAAGAAGTTGGAGAAGCCTGTAAGATGTATGCCAAGATCCATCTGGATCCGGGATGTGAAGTAGGATACCATTATCATCATGGTGAGACGGAGTCTTACTTCATTCTGACCGGACACGGAACTTATGACGATAACGGCGAAAAACAGCCGGCAAATCCTGGCGATCTGTTCCTATGTAAAGACGGAGATGCACATGGAATTAAGAACACCGGTGATGAAGAACTTACCTTTATGGCATTGATCTTAAAAAAATAATATTGGAAAAAATATGAAAAACACCTGTCTGTAACTTGGATCATTTCAGGAATGATACCGGGCCGCAGACAGGTGTTTGTATTGCCAGGCATTCGGAAGAAGCTGCCGGTGGCAGGTTCTCTGCATTGCCATGCATTCGTAAGGAGCTGCCAGTGGCAGGTCCTGTAGATTGATTATAATGAACGGAATACATCCAGCAGCCGGTCATTATCCTCTGGATTCATAATGCAGAACCGTATATATTCTCCGTTCAGGCTTTCGAAAGAAGAACAGTCCCGGATCATGAGATTCTGGTGAATCGCCTTTTCAAAGACATCGAAAGAAGTGAGTCCTTCTTTTAAGATCTTTACAAGAACAAAGTTGGCATAAGCCGGATAAATCTTTACGGTATCCAGTCCGGAAAGCTCTGTGCACATTCTGGTGCGCTCGGAATTAATGAGAGACCAGGTTTTCTGAATATAATCGGTATCTTTCAACATCCGTTCACCGGCGTAAGCCCCGATACTGTTCAGGCTCCACGGATTCTGGTGGGTAAGAAGTGTCTGAAGAAATGCCTGATTACTGGTGATACCATAACCAAAGCGAAGTCCAGGTGCGGCGAAGAACTTGGATACACCGCGGATGACCATGAAGTTGTCGAATTCCGGTACAAGAGAAACTGCAGAGAGGGAAGTGCCTTCCGGTGCGAATTCGATATAAGTCTCATCGATCATAACGAAGATACCAAGTGACCGGCATACGGTTAACAGCTTTTTCATATCAGCGGTACTGATGGCTGAAGAGGTCGGGTTGTTCGGATTACAGATGATCAGAAGATCGATATCACTTTTCAGTGTATCAGTCAGATCGGAAATATCCAGTCTGAAATCCTGTTCTTCTTTCAGATTATAATATTCCAGTGTGCCGCCGACGAGATTCAGCTCTCTTGCATATTCGGAGTAGGTCGGTCCCAGAAGCAACGCTCTTTTTGGTGCGCGCTGGCTGATCAGAAGTGAGATAAGCTCCGTAGAACCATTTCCGACAACAATATGTTCCGGCGAGGTATTGGTATATGCAGCAATTGCTTTTTTCAGATCTGTATAATCTCTGTCCGGATAACTGCTGATGATATCCAGATGTTCTGCGAGATCTTTTTTTACCTGTCCGGATAATCCGAGAGGGTTTACATTGGCACCGAACAAAACAATCTTTTCCTTATCAAGGTGATAATAATCTGCGATCTTTTCCAGATCGCTTCCGTGAAATTCTGGCTTTTTTTTCATAATTTTCCATCCTATCGACACAATTTTGATATTTTCTCTTTCCGGCATTGCCATTCGTTGACAAACAATGCTATAATTTATTATAGTATGTTTTAAGAAAAAAGCAACGAAAGAAGCAGGTGTAGGACTTGAAAAATAAAATCCAAAAATTTTCAAAAGGCGACTTTCAGTTGATACGACCTGATGTTATATTTGATGAGACGAATCTGGTGCTCATTATAGGTGAAGGGGAAGTATACAGGGGAAGTTTTACAATGAGGGCGAATAATGAAGGCAGAATACGAGGACTCGTTTACTCGTCTTCTTTTCGTGTTCATTTTAAGGACCAGGGATTCGAGGGAAATCCGTCGAGGGTTGAGTTTACATATGACGGACGTGGGCTTCGTCCGGGACATGTAGAAGAAGGTAAATTTACGATCGTATGCAGCGGTGGTGAATATGAACTGTCGTTTACAGCTATTATAGAAAAACCATATGTGATGACAACGTATGGAAAAGTACAAAGCACAGATGATTTCCGAAAACTTGCGATCAAAGATTTTTCGGAAGCAGGAAGATTATTCCGGTCTAAAGAATTCTATGAGATTTTAAAATATGAAAACGAACGTACTTTCTATCTTTATGACAATATGCGTAAATGGTCTCTCGGTGAGCAGGCGATGGAAGAATTCATGGTGGGAATCAAGCAGAAAGAATGCATTTTCCTGACATTGCAGGGAGAAGGAATGCTGTTTGAAGATCTGACTGAGTCAACGAAAGGAACTTTGACTCTGATGAAGAATACCTGGGGATATATGCCGATCAAGATTGAGACAGTAGGAGATTTTATCCGGGTATCAAGACCGGAGATCAGTACAGAAGATTTTGTAGGAAATGCACATGAGATAGAATATGTGGTAAGAGCAGAGAAGCTTCATGGAGGACGTAATTACGGAGCACTGAAATTTGTGACACCGTATGAGACACTGACATATGAAGTAGAAGTACTGCAGAATCGGGAATATGACGAAGATCACAGGATGCCAGAACTTCTGATGGCACAGATCGTAAAAGAATATGTAGGCTATATGGCAGGAAGAGTAAGCAGAGATCATTGGGTGGACAGTGCGATCGAGAAGATGGTTACACTTCGCAAATTAGAACCACTCAATGAGGTATACCAGCTCATGCTGGCTAATATTTATCTGCTTGGAGAGAAGATAGAAGAAGCCAAATGGATTCTGGAGAATTATAATTATAACCGGTTTGCAATCGGGAAAGATCCACTGACAAACTGTTATTATCTTTACCTGACTGCAAAAATTCGTGGAGACGTGAATTATGAAGAACGGGTACTGGATGAGGTTGGAAAGACATATATGCGTCATCAGGATTCCTGGTGGCTGCTTTATATGATCCTGAATCTAGATACACGCTATAAAAATCCGTACAAACGTCTGGAAGTTCTGGAACAACAGTTTGAATATGGAATTCATTCGGTTATGTTCTATCTGGAAGCATATCTGTGTTATCAGGAAAAGCCAACGCTTCTTAAAAAGCTCGGAACATTCGAGATACAGGTGTTGAATTTTGCTACAAAATACCGGATGATGACAAAAGAACTGGCGCTTTATATTTCAAATTTTGCCAGCCAGCAGAAGAAATACAGTGATAATCTTTTCAGAATCCTGGAAAGAATCTATAAGATGTACGATGAACCGATGATCCTTAATACAATCTGTACACTTCTGATCAAAGGAAATAAAACAGAGAAAAAGTATTTCTTCTTGTATCAGAAGGCAGTAGATTCGGATCTTAAGATCGCACAGCTTTATGAATACTATATGATGACAATTGATGAGGACAGTGCACACGGACCGCTTCCAAAATCACTGGTATTGTATTTTATGCATGGAAATGCACTGGATTATAAAAAAGCGGCATATCTCTATGCAAGTCTTGTGATTCATGAGGAACAGGCCGGAGATCTGTATCTGAATTACCGGGAACAGATGGTAGCATTTACATGGGAACAATTGATGAAGCGCCATATTACAGAATCATTGCGCACTTTATATAAACGCTTCTGCAAAGAAGATGAGATGTCTGCGGAGCGTATGGAGGCGATGCGTGACATTTGTTATTCCTATGAAGTGAGAACAAAAGTACGTGGCATGAAGTGCGTTCTGGTTATTGAAAAGGACGGCTCTGTCCGTCAGCGTATTCCTTACGACGAGAAGAACGGGGCAATTATATATCTGTATGACAAGGAATCAAGAATTGTCTGGGAGTCTGTGGAGGGAAGACACTATACAGATTCGATTCCGTATGAGACCAAGCGTCTGTTCTATGAACCACGTTTTGTAGATATGTGCCGGAAGTATGCGGCATCGACGGGATTCTGGAATCAGGAGCCGGAAAAAGAAAAACCGGATTATGATAAGATTCTGGCAAAAGGAATCGATGCATTTGATGATAAAGATGTATTTCTGGTATGCAGCCGGAGGATCAGAGAAGAAAATTATACAGAAGATGATTTTCTGAGTTATCTTGCGTTTGAGATGTTCAGACGCGGCCAGTATGATAAAGTGACACTGACATATCTGGCGGAGTATTATTGCGGCGCAATCGGTGATATGAAACGGCTGTGGAAAGTGCTGAAGCAGTATGGTGTGCCATCATATAAGGTCAGCGAAAGAATTATCACACAGATGGTATTTGCAGAGACGTTATATAAAGAAGAGCATATATTTGAAGATTATTATCTGTCGGATAATGTATATTTCCGCCTGAAGCAGGCATATCTTGCATATGTATCCAGAGAATATATCGTATACGGACGTAATCTGGAAAAATGTGTATTTGAAATAATTGCAAACGAATGTGAAGAGAAAGAAGATCTGCCGGATGTATGTAAGATTGCACTCTTGAAGTATTATTCAGATAAAGAATATTCTGAGGAAATGGCGGCGGTCCTTCATCAGGTAATAAGAGAAATGTGTGAAAAACAGCTGGTATTCCCATATTACCTGAAATATCCGGAAGAATGGTTAAGAGAAGTACAGCTTTATAATAAGGTTATGGCAGCATATCGTTGTAAGCCGGGAGGAAAGGTAAGGCTGTACTATAAGATGAAGCAAAAAGAAAGAGAAGAACTTGGATACAGAGCAGAAGCCATGATGCCTGTATATGAGAATCTTTATGTAAAGCAGTTTGTACTTTATAATGATGAGACTGTAAGCTATTATTTCCAGGAGTCCGGAAATGGAGAACTGATCACTACAGATAAGAAGACACTGGAAACTGATAAAGAACGCATTTACGCGGGAAAATATCAGCAGTTGAATGAAATGACAGGTATGGACTCTGAGGCAGAACGCAAAAAAGCTATGCTGGAATTCGAGGAAGAAGAACAGATGGCGGATCAGATATTTAAGATATATTAATGAAGAAAGGAGGAGATGATAATGAAAAAAGGAAGTATTCTGGGAGTTGATCTGAATGAAAAAAGCTGTCAGATCAGCTACTATGATGAGAATAAAGAAGAGCCGGAAACGATGGAGGCAGCAGTAGACAATTATCAGATTCCTCTGATACTGGGATATTATAAAGACCGATGGGTTTACGGACAGGAAGCAAAACGGTTAAAAGAAGCAGGAGAAGGAGACATTGTCACACATCTGTTCCGGAAGGCCGTGAAAAGAAAAAAAGTACGTGTAGGAGAAAAGATACATGACGGAGTATGGCTTCTTGCCAAATTTGTCAGTCTGATGCTGAAAAAGTTTGAAAAGATTGATTATATTACATTTTCTGTTCCATATACGAATGTGGATATGTCAAAGATGTTAAAGGGAATCGGTAAGCATATAGGTGTGCCCGGAGAATGTGTGTTCGTACAGGATTATAAGGAAAGCTTTTGCCAGTATATGTTCTATCAGCCAAAAGAACTGTGGCAGTATGAATCGGCGTTATTCTACTGCGATGCACAGGAGATACGTGCATATATGCTCAGACGTCTGAATACAGTGAGCACAAAAAGCAGAGACATGTTCGTAACAGTAGAAGAAGTTGCCAATGCACATATGAGGGAACTTGAGGCTATTTATCCTGTGCTGAATGTGGACAAGGCGAAGGATGCCGATGAAAGCTTTAAATCATTTATTCAGAATGTGTTTGATAAAAAAGTAGTATCGTCGGTTTATCTGACAGGGGAGGGGTTTGAAAATAACTGGTATCCGAATTCTCTGAAGGTGTTATGTAACGGAAGAAGGGCCTTTCTCGGAAATAATCTTTACAGTAAAGGTGCCTGCTATTCGTCCATGCGTTATGCAGACCCTTATGACGATGGACCGATTTATCTTGATGGGACGAAGATGACAGAACAGATTTGTCTGCGCATGCGTATTGCGGGGCAGGAAGGCTGGTATCCGATCGTTGCATGGGGAACACATTGGTATGAAGCTGACGGACAGTGGGAAGTAATACTGGAAGATACATCTGATATTGAGATTCATATAGAGTCACTGGATGGAGAAGATCTTAAAGTGGAAACTGTTTCTTTGGAAGGACTTCCGGAACGTACAGATTATTCGTTGAGGCTTCAGATAGAAGTGATGTTTCTGGATGAGCGTACGTGCAGACTTCGTTTCAAAGATGTGGGATTTGGAGAGTTCTATCCGGCATCAGACTTCTTTGTAGAAAAGGAATTACATTTAGGAGGTATCAATGGGCAGTTTAATTCTTTGTCATAAAAAACGGGCCAAAAGACCTTTCGAAATATCCAGGGTGCACATGCGGATTTATACAATCGAAGAATTGTGCTATTACATCTGCAATAATCTGTATCTGATTGATTATACAATTGTGAACGAACGATTATGCAGATGGATCGGTGATGAACTGGAACTTCCGGAATTGTCATCCGAACTTCGAAGACTTCTCCGGGAAAATGGTTCCATGGAAGAATTTGTACTTACGATTCTGAAAGAATCTAATATATATGCGGCAGCTGAGATCCACAAAATGCAAAGTGTTCTGGAGCAGCTGCAGTCACAGAGAGATGTAGAAAAAGAAAAATATAAGGCGGACAGCTTACAGAACAGTAAAGAATATGAATCGGCGATTCTTGTATATCAGTCTATTATTAACAGAGATTGGGATGAATCGGTAGATAAGAAGTTTTATGGGCGTGTATATGCGAGTATGGGGGCAGCATACGGGCATCAGTTTTTGTATAAAGAGGCTGCAAAAGCTTATCAGGAAGCGTATACGATATGTGAACAACCGGATATGTTAAAAGCATATCTCTATAGCTGCTACAGAGCGCTTCCTCATGAAGAATATATTAAGTTGTTGTCGGGAAATCCGGTGCTTCTAAGTCTTGATACTGTGATACAGAATGAAATAGACCAGACTAAAAAAGAAATTGGTCTGGATATTCCGGAAGAAAAGCTGGAAGAATGGAAAAAGGAATACCGCAGGATTGACAAACACCGCAGAATATGATAATATATCCAAAGATTTTAGTGTGGTAAAGTAATCAACTGCTAAACTGGTAAAAGAGTGTAGTGGCTGTTTGGCACACGTAAAAGGAATAC
This sequence comes from bacterium, assembly GCA_963595255.1. Lineage (GTDB taxonomy): Bacteria > Bacillota > Clostridia > Lachnospirales > Lachnospiraceae > Dorea_A. The sequence goes on along the minus strand of CAVBHX010000001.1, from coordinate 38,482 downwards.
AGGAGGATATATGTAATGAAAAAGAGATTAGTACTGCTCCTTGTTACGGCAATGGCAGCTACAACGGTATTGGCAGGATGTGGAAGTAAAGATTCCGGTTCATCTGATAATGGGAAGAAATCGTCAAAAGAAGCAAAGGTAGAGAATGATGATGATACATTGATCGTTGGATTTGATGCTTCTTTCCCGCCATATGGATATAAAGACGACAGCGGAGAATATGTTGGATTCGACCTCGATCTTGCACAGGAGGTATGTGACAGAAACAACTGGAAACTGGTAAAACAGCCAATTGACTGGGATTCCAAGGACGCGGAACTGAATTCCGGGACGATAGACTGTATCTGGAATGGATTTACTATGAACGGTCGTGAAGATGATTACACGTGGTCAGATCCATATATTGATAACAAGCAGGTTGTGGTAGTCAGAAGTGATTCCGGTATAGATGATTTTGCCGGGCTGAAGGGAAAGCATGTGGAAGTACAGACAGATTCTTCCGCACTTGCGGCACTGGAAGGAGATCAGAAAGATCTGGCGGCAACATTTGCAGATCTGAATCAGGTTGCTGAATATAATACAGCATTCATGGATCTGGAATCTGGTGCATGCGATGCAATTGCAATGGATATCGGAGTTGCGAACTATCAGGTGAATTCAAGAAAAAATCCGGATGATTATAAGATCCTGGATAAAGAAATTTCATCTGAACAGTATGCGGTTGGATTCAAAAAAGGAAATACAGAGCTGAAAGATAAAGTCCAGAAGACACTGGATGAAATGGCAGAAGACGGAACAGTGGATAAGATTGCAGAAAAATATGCAGATTACGGAGTTCCGGGAGCTCTTTGTATAGGAAAGAACGGTAAGTAAAATGAAGGGGCCAACCCCGGAGGGGATTGGCTCTTTTTTACTCGCTTGAAAGAACTGGAGGATGTAACAGATGGAGATAGGAACACTGATAAGAGAACTTGGTGGAGGAATGTGGATCTCGGCAGAGATATTTATCCTGACATTACTCTTTTCGCTGCCTCTTGGACTGGTAGTTGCATTCGGCAGAATGTCGAAGATCGCACCGGTCAGATGGATTTCAAAATTATACATATCAATTATGAGAGGAACACCGCTGATGCTGCAGCTTATGGTGGTGTATTTCGGACCTTATTATCTGTTTGGAATGCGAATTTCCACAGGATATCGTATGACAGCAGTACTGATTGGTTTTGCAATTAATTATGCGGCATATTTTGCAGAGATTTACAGAGGCGGAATTGAAGCAATTCCGGTGGGACAGTATGAAGCGGCAAAGGTGCTTGGGTATTCGAAAGGTCAGACATTTTTCCGTATTGTATTTCCACAGGTGTGTAAACATATTCTGCCTGCCGTGACGAATGAGATCATTACATTGGTAAAAGATACTTCACTTGCATTTGTATTGGCGGTAACTGAGATGTTTACTATGGCAAAGCAAATCGCAGCGGCACAGACCTCTATGGTTCCATATATCGCGGCCGGTATCTTCTATTATGTGTTCAACCTGCTGGTTGCGATGATCATGGAGAAGATTGAAGAAAAATTGAATTATTACCATTAGGAGGAATAGACCATGAGTCTGCTTGAAATGAAAAATATTAAAAAAAGCTTTAATGGAGTAGAAGTTCTGAAAGACATTTCTCTAAAGGTAGAAAAGGGAGAAGTTCTGGGTATTATCGGCCCGTCGGGTTCCGGTAAATCGACACTTCTTCGGTGTGCGACAGGACTTGAGACTGCGGATGCGGGAGAGATTCATTACGAAGGAACATTCGGACTCGTATTTCAGAACTTTAATCTGTTCCCGCATTATTCGGTGATGAAGAATATTACAGATGCGCCGATCAAAGTGCAGAAGCGTAAGAGAGAAGAGGTTTATAAAGAAGCAAGAGAGCTTTTAAAGAAGATGGGACTTTCCGATAAGGAAAATGCATATCCATGTCAGTTATCGGGCGGACAACAGCAGCGTGTATCGATTGCGAGAGCACTTGCGCTGAATCCGGACATTCTGTTCTTTGATGAGCCGACGTCGGCATTAGATCCGGAACTTACCGCAGAGATTCTGAAGGTCATTCGTGAACTTGCAATGGAACATATGACGATGGTAATTGTCACCCATGAGATGAATTTTGCGAGAAATGTATCTGATCATGTGATTTTTATGGACGGGGGAGTGATCGCAGTGGAAGGAACTCCGGAGGAAGTATTTGATTCATCGAATGAAAGAATGAAAGAATTTCTGGGGAAATTCAATGATTAATCGTCATGCGTTCAAAAGAGATTATATGTTAAAATTCTAATGAATAAAACATAATTATAAGTAGAACTTATTAAAAGGCGCACTATAAATAATGTATCGGTACGAGTACAAGGCAGGTGGAAATATTGCTTTTCCTTCTGCCTTGTATTATACTAATATAGCAAAATGCTTTTTAAAGACAGTTTTGACAAATGAAAAATTTGAAAAGAATGGAGTCTGCATTTATGAGTGAATTTGAAAAAGTAACAACAGGACTGGGTGAAGAATGCGGTGTGTTTGGAGCCTATGATATGGATGGCGGAGATGTTGCACCATCCGTTTATTATGGACTTTTTGCATTGCAGCACAGAGGACAGGAAAGCTGTGGTATTGCGGTGACGGATACATATGGAGAGAGAAAAGTACATTCCAAGAAAGGTCTTGGACTGGTAAATGAAGTATTCGATGAAGAGTCGCTTCAGGAACTGAAGGGAAATCTTGGTGTCGGACATGTCAGATATTCGACAGCGGGCGGTTCCAGAGCAGAAAATGCGATGCCGCTGGTTATTAATTATGTGAAAGGAATTCTTGCGATCGCACATAATGGTAACCTGACCAATGCAATCGAGCTTCGCCATGAACTGGAGTACACAGGCGCAATTTTCCAGACAACGATTGATTCTGAAGTGATTGCATATCATATTGCCAGAGAACGTCTGAATGTAAAGAAGGCAGAAGACGCGGTGAAAAATGCGATGAAGAAGATCAAAGGTGCATATGCGCTGGTTGTTACCTCGCCGAGAAAATTGATCGGAGCAAGAGATCCGTTCGGACTGAAACCGCTCTGTATCGGAAAGAGAGATAATACATATTTCCTTGCTTCCGAAAGCTGTGCGATTGCTGCCGTTGGCGGAGAATTCGTAAGAGATGTAGAGCCTGGAGAAATTGTAAGCTTCACAAAACATGGAATGAAATCGGATAAATCCATGGCGATCGATCCGAAGAAGCAGGCAAGATGTATTTTTGAATATATATATTTCGCAAGAATGGACAGTGTGATTGATAATGTTAATGTCTATCATGCAAGAATTGTTGCGGGAAAGGCACTGGCAGAGTCGTATCCGGTAGACGCTGATCTGGTTGTTGGCGTGCCGGATTCCGGACTGGTTGCGGCAAAAGGATATTCGGAACAGTCTGGTATCCCGTATGGAATGGCATTCCATAAGAACAGTTACGTCGGAAGAACATTTATTAAGCCAAAACAAAGCCAGAGAGAAAGCAGTGTAAAGATTAAGCTGAATGTAATTGAAGAGGTTGTAAAAGGAAAACGTATTGTTATGGTGGATGATTCTATTGTACGTGGAACAACCTGTGCGAATATCATTAAGATGCTCAAGAAGGCCGGAGCAAAGGAAGTGCATGTAAGAATCAGTTCCCCGCCGTTCTTACATCCATGTTATTTCGGAACAGATGTGCCTTCAAATGAACAGTTGATCGCACATTCTCATACAACGGAACAGATCCGTGAGATGATCGGGGCAGATTCGCTTGGATATATGGAAGTTGAAAAGCTGAAAGATATGGTCGGAGATCTGGCATTCTGTGATGCATGCTTCACGGGAAATTACCCGATGGAAGTACCGGGAAGAGATATTTCACTGGCGTTTGAATAAAAAACAGGTTAAAATAGTCAGGTAGAAGAATTGATGAAGGAGATTATGAGTATGAGTAACGACAGATATACAAGTCCACTTTCAGAAAGATATGCAAGCAAAGAGATGCAGTATATTTTCTCGCCGGATAAGAAGTTCCGCACATGGAGAAAACTCTGGATCGCTCTTGCGGAGACAGAAAAAGAACTGGGACTTGATATTACAGATGAACAGATTGAGGAATTAAAAGCACATGCAGATGACATCAATTATGATGTGGCAAAAGAAAGAGAAAAAGTAGTCCGCCATGATGTAATGTCTCATGTATACGCATATGGAAAACAGTGTCCGAAGGCAAAAGGAATCATCCATCTTGGAGCAACTTCCTGCTATGTAGGTGATAATACAGATATCATCCTGATGTCAGAAGCACTGGAGATCGTCAGAAAGAAACTGATCAATGTGATCGCCGAACTTGCAAAGTTCGCAGATGAACACAAGAATCTTCCGACACTTGCATTCACACATTTCCAGCCTGCACAGCCTACTACAGTAGGTAAGAGAGCAACGCTTTGGATGCAGGAATTTATGATGGATCTTGAAGATCTGGAATATGTGAAAGGAAGCTTAAAACTTCTTGGATCTAAGGGAACGACAGGAACACAGGCAAGTTTCCTGGAACTCTTTGACGGGGATCAGGAGACGATCGATAAGATTGATCCGATGATCGCCAAGAAGATGGGATTTGAGACCTGCTATCCGGTATCAGGACAGACTTATTCACGTAAGGTAGATACCAGGGTTGTGAATGTACTTGCAGGTATCGCAGCAAGTGCTCATAAGATGTCCAATGATATCCGTCTCCTTCAGCATCTGAAAGAGATTGAAGAACCGTTTGAGAAGACACAGATTGGATCTTCTGCAATGGCATATAAGAGAAACCCGATGAGAAGTGAAAGAATTGCTTCACTTTCCAGATATGTGATGGTGGATGCCATGAACCCGGCAATCACTTCTGCGACACAGTGGTTTGAAAGAACACTGGATGATTCGGCCAACAAACGTCTCAGCGTACCAGAAGGATTCCTTGCAATTGACGGTATTCTGGACTTGTGTCTGAATGTAGTAGACGGACTGGTTGTATATCCGAAAGTTATTGAAAAGAGACTTATGTCAGAACTTCCGTTCATGGCTACAGAGAACATCATGATGGACGCTGTAAAAGCCGGTGGAGACAGACAGGAACTTCATGAGAGAATCCGTGAATTATCTATGGAAGCAGGACGTAATGTAAAAGAAAAAGGACTGGATAATAACCTGCTTGAACTGATCGCAGCAGATCCGGCATTCAACCTTTCACTGGAAGAATTGCAGAAGACAATGGATCCTGCCAAATATGTAGGACGTGCACCGGTACAGGTGGAGGCATATCTGAATAATGTGGTAAATCCGATGCTGGAAGCAAATAAGGAAATCCTTGGCGTAACAGCGGAAATCAACGTATAAAAGATATAAAGAAACTGCTAAAAAGAAAGTGGTATCTCGAGTGTGGCGAGATGCCACTTTCTTTTCTTAAGTACGTGCTTTATAATCATATATATAAACTATAAGTGAAATGTCAGGGAAGAAGGTGGATAGATGGGAATGAATATACAAAAGAGTGCCGGTGTAAAAGCAGATACATTTATATTAAAACGTAATAACATGGACAGACGGATCCGAATGGATGTGGCTATGTTGATTATATTGACAATTTGTACCCGCCTTGTCGCAGGAATAATGAATGTGGAGAAGATGGATGCTTATACAGGATCCGGTGAAGGATTCTGCAAAGCAGTATCGGAAAGTCATGGCGTGGATATGGTAAAAGATTGTTTTGAATTAGGAACTCAGAAGGTTTTTGGTGTAAAGAAAACTGCGAAAAGTGTATGGAAGTCTGTGACGATAAAGAAAACGATGCAGGATGTAATAAGACCGACGGAAACAGAAGAAATAATTCCGGAAGTAAAAGGTGTTCCGGAAGCAAAAGACGGGAAAGCTGCAAGGGTAAATATGGACTCCGTGAAAACAGAGACCATAACGCAGGAAACAGTTACGGATAAGAGTGTACCGGAATCTATAACAGGAAAAGTAACAGAAGAACCTGCAGGAGAACCGATGACAGAAGACTTGTTGAACCTGGAAGGCTTTAAGGTGAATTCAGAAGGCGTGATAGAAGGATATGAGAATCTGGATCTGATCCTGTGTGATGGGATGATCATCTTTCCGGCAGATGAAAGATGCAGCGGAATAGGAGAACATGCACTGGATGGAATCCCGGATGCGGTAGAAGTCTATATTCCGGCGAATATTACTTTTGTTGCACCAGGAGTATTGGAGAAGATAGGCGGACTTATGTATATTGAAGTTGCACCGGATAATCCGGTGTATGAAAGCCGGGATGGGATGCTTTACAACAAGGGAGGAGAACTTATAAGCCGGCCGAATGGAAGATGATATAATTTGGGTAAAAAGGGTGTGCGAAAAGCACACCTTTTTGCGGAAAAATGCTCTAGGATTTTAGAATGACAGGTGTTATAATAGGCAGGGCCAAGAATCAAAAAAAGGAGCAGAACGAAAAATGAATATTCGACAGGTGACAGACGGGAAAGAAGATTATATAGAATTACTTCGAGCTGGTGACCCGGATGAATCCAGAATTCGAAAATTGCTAGAAAAAGGAGAACTGTTCTTACTGGAAGAACATGGAAAGCTCCGCACACTTTGTATAGTGATATTTTCAGAAGAAAAGAAATGTGAGATTAAGAATATCGTAACCATAAAAAAGGATCAGGGAAAAGGTTACGGCAGATATATGATACATTATATATGTGAACATTACTGTGCGCAGTATGACTGGGTATATATGAAGAAGGAACGTTGCCTGGACATCATGGAATTTTGCGAAAAATGCGGATTTTCCGATGAAGATGAGAAATATCTGAAAAAAGAACTGATGTCTGAGATTGATACAAAACGTGTGATCAATCTCGCGATGGAAGCAGGACGGATGCTTCTGAAAAACGGAGGAGAAATTTTTCGTGTGGAAGAGACGATGATGCGGATCTGTCATAGATTTGGGGTGAAATATGTAGATTTATTCACACTGAGTCACGGACTCTTTATTTGTGCAGGAACCGATAAAGAAAAATTATATACAAAAGTTAAACAAGTACCGCTTTCTTCTACACATCTGGGGATCGTAGCGGAAGTAAATGATCTTTCCAGAGAAATTGCTGCAGGGCATGTAGGGATAGAAGAGGCCTGGAAAAAATTAAAACAGATAAATAAAATGCCGACAAAAAGGATATCCTATCAGATTGCAGCCGCAGGTTTGAGTGCTGGGGGACTGGGATATCTGTTGGGAGGAACACCGATGGAGGCGTTTGTGGCGATTTTTGTCGGCTGTGCCGTGTTTGCGTGGTCATTGTTTGCAGGAAAACACGGAATTTCCAAAATCCTGGTTCACATTGTAGGAGGAATTATTATTGCTTCGATGGCGTTGGCAGCAATGCAGATACCGGCACTTGGAAATCTGCGGATGGAAGGAATTGTAACAGGCGGAATCATGCCATTGGTACCGGGACTTGCTTTTGTAAATGCAATCCGTGATCTGGCGGACAGTGATTATCTGGCGGGTACAGTGAAGATGATTGATGCGGTCATGGTATTTGTATATATTGCAATCGGAGTCGGGGCAGCTCTAGCGGTTTATCATCATGTGTTGGGAGGCGTTTTGTAATGATCATAAAAATTATAGCAAATCTGGCGTGCTCGTTTATCGGGACGATAGCATATGCGGTCATGTTCCAGGTGCCCAGAAGATTTTATATAGGATGTGGAATTACGGGATCGGTGGGCTGGATGATATATAAGCTCGCTTCTGTATATTGTTCCGTTGCGGTAGCATCATTTATTGGAACAGTGTGTACTGTGCTGGTGGCAAGAATGTTGACGGTACGGCTTAAGTGTCCTATTACAATTTTCCTGATTTCGGGAATTATCACGTTAGTACCGGGTGCCGGAATATATTTTACGGCATATTATCTGGTGACCAATCAGCTTGCTATGGCAGCGGTAAAAGGATTGGGAGCGGTAAAAGTGGCTTTTGCAATCGTGCTTGGAATTGTGTGTATCGTGTCTATTCCGAGAGAAGTTTTCCAGAAAGAATACTGGATCGAGAGAAAACTCAAAAAACAGCAAAAAGGAAAGATATGATAGAAAAGGTTGCTGTCAGTTACAGACTTGTGCTACAATGAAGGGACGAATAGTGTTCTAATGTATGTAGTAATACATAGATTTCATACATTTAAAAACAATAAGAAACAGGAGATAATGATAGTTATGAGTAAGGTAAGAACAAGATTTGCACCAAGTCCTACAGGAAGAATGCATGTAGGAAACTTAAGAACAGCGTTGTATACTTATTTGATCGCAAAGCATGAAGGCGGAGATTTTATTCTCCGAATTGAGGATACAGACCAGGAACGTTTTGTGGAAGGAGCACTGGATATTATTTATCATACTCTGAAAGAAACAGGACTGGTTCACGACGAAGGTCCGGATAAAGATGGAGGAGTAGGTCCATATGTACAGAGTGAACGTAATGCACAGGGAATTTATCTGAAATATGCAAAACAGCTGATTGAACAGGGGGATGCTTATTATTGTTTCTGCGATAAAGAGCGTCTGGAATCGCTGAAGAGTAAAGTTTCAGATGAAGATGGCGGAACAGAGATTGTTGTATATGACAAGCACTGCCTGCGTTTAAGTAAAGAAGAGGTTGAGGCGAATCTCGCAGCGGGAAAACCACATGTTATCCGTTTTAACATGCCTACAGAAGGCACAACAACATTCCATGATGAGATTTACGGAGATATTACAGTGCCGAATGAGGAACTGGACGATTTGATCCTGATCAAGTCAGACGGATATCCGACATATAATTTTGCCAATGTTGTCGATGATCACCTGATGGGAATCACACATGTAGTGCGCGGTAATGAATATCTGTCATCTGCACCGAAGTATAATAAGATCTATGAAGCTTTTGGATGGGATGTACCGGTATATGTTCATTGTCCGCTTATTACAGATGAGAACCATAAGAAACTGAGTAAACGTTGCGGACACTCTTCTTACGAAGATCTGATCGAGCAGGGATTTGTGACAGAGGCAGTTGTTAACTACGTAGCACTTCTTGGATGGTCACCGGAAGGAAATCAGGAGATCTTCTCACTGGAAGAACTGGTAAAAGCATTTGATTTCCATCGAATGAACAAGTCACCGGCTGTATTCGATCTTGGAAAACTGAAGTGGATGAATGGGGAATATATCAAGGCTATGGACTTCGATAAGTTTTATGAAAGAGCCGAGAAGTATATCCGCAATGTTATTACAAAAGATTATGATCTGAAGAAGATTGCAGCACTGGTAAAATCAAGAATTGAGATTTTCCCGGATATCGAGGAACAGATTGATTTCTTTGAAGCAGTACCAGAATATGATACAGCTATGTACTGCCATAAAAAGATGAAAACGAATGAAGAAAATTCACTGGAAGTATTAAAAGAAATTCTGCCGCTGCTGGAAGCTCAGGAAGATTACAGCAATGATGCATTATTTGCACTTCTTAAAAAGTATGTTGATGAGAAGGGCGTGAAAGTAGGATATGTAATGTGGCCAATCCGTACTGCAGTTTCCGGAAAACAGAGCACGCCGGGTGGTGCAACAGAGATTATGGAAATTCTTGGAAAAGAAGAATCTGTAAAACGTATCAAAGACGGAATTGAATTATTAAGCAAGTAAGGGGATTCTATGAGTTTAAATCATGCTCAGACAGAGGCAGTCGCCCATAATAAAGGACCATGTATGGTCCTTGCCGGTCCCGGTTCAGGGAAAACTCTAACCATTGCAAAGAGAATAGAATATCTGATCATGAAGCATAAGGTAAGGCCAGAAGAAATTCTGGTCATTACTTTTACTAAGTATGCGGCTTGGGAGATGAAAAACAGGACCCGAAGTATATGTGGTCCTTCTTCTTATGCAGTAACATTCGGCACATTTCATGGAATATATTATGGAATTTTGAAATGGGCGTATCGCCTGAATCAGTCGAATCTTTTATCGGATGAAGAAAAGTACAGGATATTAAGAGAAATTTTACCCGGAATTGACTGGGATCAGGAACCGGAGGCAGATGAAGAAAAAGATTATCTGCAGGAACTGGCGATCGAGATAGGAAATGTAAAAAATAACTGTATGGATATTGAAGAATATGAGCCGGTGAAATATACGACAGAGAAATTCCGCAAACTGTACAGAATCTATGAGGAGACAAAAAAGAAATATCGCAAAATTGATTTTGAGGATATGCTGATACAGTGCAGAGATCTTTTTATGAAACGGCCGGACATCCTGAAAAAATGGCAGGAAAAATTTCAGTATATTCTTGTAGATGAATTTCAGGATGTGAATCAGGCACAATATGATGTGGTACGGATGCTGGCGGCGCCTCAGGACAATCTGTTTGTGGTAGGGGATGATGATCAGTCAGTGTATGGATTCAGAGGGGCAAAGCCGGGAATCATGATGGAATTTATGAAGGATTATCCAAAGGCCAGACAGATCCTTCTGGATGTCAATTATCGCAGCAGCGGATATATTGTAAAAGGGGCTCTGCGTGTGATCGGAAATAATAAAATCCGGTTTGAAAAAAAGATAGAGGCATTCAGGAAACCAGATGAGACAGTTCATGTTCAGGAAGTAAAAGATCCGGTGCAGGAAGCGGAATATGTGTTGGAAAGGATTCGCGAATACCGGGAAAAAGGTGTATCGTATACGGAAATGGCTGTATTGTACAGGACAAATGTGGATGTAAGGGCAATGTCAGAACTGATGACGGAGTATCAGATCCCGTTTGTGATGAAAGAACATCTGAATAACATTTATGAGCATTTTATAGCGCTTGATATGATCAGTTATCTCCGTTTGTCACAGGGAGAATATGACAGAAAATATTTTCTCCAGATTGCGAACCGGCCAAACCGCTATCTTACAAGAGAGAGTATGAAGACAGGAAATGTTTCTTATGAATCACTCCGGAGATATTACCGGGATAAAGACTGGATGGTTGACAGGATCGATCAGCTGGAATGGGACATGAAGATGATCTGTGACAAGACACCGTATGCAGCCATTCAATATATACGGAAACGTATGGGATATGATGAGTTCCTGAAGGAATATGCAGCATACAGAAAGATTTCTTCGGAAGATCTTTTTGCAGTGCTCGAAGAAATCTGGCAGAACTCCAAGGGGTATGGCACCATAAAAGAATGGTTTGAACATATTGAAAGTTATGGAAAAATGCTGAAAGAACAGAATAAGAAAAACGGAGAAAAAGAAGGGGTAAACCTGATGACAATGCATGCTGCAAAGGGACTTGAGTTTGATACCGTATTTGTGATTGAAGCAAATGAGGGAAGCTGCCCATACAAGAAAGCAACTGCCGACGAAGAAATAGAAGAAGAACGCCGGCTTTTTTATGTGGCGATGACAAGAGCGAAGAGAAAGCTGGTTATCAGTTATGTAAAAGAAAAAAACGGGAAAGATCTTCTCCCTTCCCGTTTTGTATCCGAATTACTCCTCGATGTCTGATTCGTCGAATTCCTGAGAATCCATCCATTCATCAAATGCATCCGCTGCAATTTCATATTCTTCATCGTCTTCAATGTTGCCGAGGTCAGGTTCGCCGTCCTCGGTTTCATTATACTGATAAAGATAAACATCACCAGCCTCATTCGGCTCAAGATTTTCGTCCAGAGGCAGCAGGGCAATGTATTCCTTGCCTGCAGCTTCATATACTGTGAGGATTGCACATTCGATGACTTCGTCATTGTCAAGTGTAAGCTCTACTGTGGTGTAGCCTTCTGTTTCCTTTGTGTCGCTCATATCATAGTCTCCTTTACTAACTTTAAAACTTATTTTAACTTTAACAAAGAAAGCGATAAAAAGCAAGATGATAGTAGTCAAACAGACAAAAATGTTGTAGAATGTAGCTGTATGTAACGCAATAATAAGGAGGAATAACAACATGATGAAGAAGAGAATGTTAGGAGTGATCGCAGTATTACTCGTATGCATTTTCGCATTATCCGCATGCAAAAAGGAAGCAGGAAAACCAGTGGATAATGCAGTCAGTGAGGATACAACAGATGATTCGGAGGATACAGATCAGACAGATGATGCAGGAAAGTACAAATTTGGCTTTTCTGTAATTGATATGCAGAATCCGTATTTTATAACACTTGAAGAGGCCGTACAGCAGGTCGTGGATAAAGAAGAGTGCACAATGGTAGTAAAAGACCCGTCATCGGATGCGGATACGCAGGCGGAGCAGATACAGGAGATGATTGATGAGGGGATTAATGCAATCTTTCTTTGCCCGGTAGACTGGGAAAAGATTACTCCGTCATTACAGGCTTTGCAGGAGGCTGGTGTGAAGATCATCAATATAGATTCACAGGTGAAAGATACAGACTATATAGATGCCTATGTCGGTTCTAATAACAGCGAAGCGGGTAAGCTCTGTGGTAATGACCTGATTGAAAAGTATCCGGATGGCGGGACAGTGGCGATTCTGGAGGCAACAAAGCAGAATTCGGTCAATGACCGTATTACGGGATTTGAGCAGACAATTGCCAAAGCGGAAAAAGGGTTTGAAGTCGTAGCAAGAGAAGATACCAACGGAACGTTCGACAGTGCACTGGAAGCTGCAAAAAAGATCCTGAATGAACAGCCGGATATTACTGCGATTATGTGTGGAAATGATCAGATGGCTGTGGCAGCTAAGACTGCATTGAATCTTGCTGGAAATGATCAGACGGTTGTATACAGTATAGACGGGTCTCCGGATATTAAAAAAGAATTAAAAAAGGCAGATGGTCAGATTGCAGGAACCGTTGCACAGTCGCCGATCAACATCGGAAAGAAAGCGGTTGATATTGCATTGGATATTCTGGATGGGAAAGATTTTGAAAAAGAGACATCCGTAGATGTATTTATGATCAATAAAGAGAATGTTGAAATGTATGGCGCAGATGGATGGCAATAGGCGTCAGCAGACAATGGGAAGGAAATAATATGAGAGAGGTTCAGGGATATCCGTTACCGCTGGGGGTTCAGATCAGTGAGAACAAAATAAATTTTTCGATTGCAGTTCCGACAGAGAAAAAATGTCAGCTGTTAATATATCGTGCAGGAAGAAAACGACTGTACAGACAATTTGAGATGGAGACGGCAGTGGGAGAAGTACGCTGTATTGCACTTACGGATATCGAACCGGCAGAGTATGAGTATAATTATTTGATTGATGGTGAGGTTGTTGTGGATCCTTATGTGCAGGCGCTGGCCGGAAGAGAGCATTGGGGTGTAAAAAAAGAGACCGCCAGACATGAAATCAGAGGCCGTTTTCTGTTACAGGAGTATGACTGGGAGGGAGACCACACTTTACAGATCCCTTATCATCAGGTAATTGCCTACAGTCTGCATGTAAGGGGATTTACAAGACATGCTTCGTCGAAGGTAAAGTCGAAAGGAACGTTTCAGGGGATTATAGAAAAGATAGATTATCTTACAGATCTTGGAATTAATCAGATCCATTGTATGCCGGTGTATGAATTTGAGGAATGCCAGACATATAGAAATTACTGGGGATATGGAGAAGGGTTCTATTTTGCTCCTAAGAGTGCATATTCTTCGGATGGTGATGGGGCCAGAGGACTTAAGAATATGGTCAAAGCATGCCATAAAGCCGGAATAGAGGTTGTGCTTGAAATGCCGTTCTGTACAGGTGCAGATAAGATGATGATGCTGGAATGCCTGCGGTATTATGTGATGGAATATCATATAGATGGTTTTATACTGAACCCATTGGTCATTCCGATAGAAAGTGTTCATGCAGATCCGGTTTTGAAAAAAACAAAGATAATGGAACACGAACTGGGATTCCAGACAGTGATGCGTCGTTTCCTTAAAGGCGATGAAGGCATGATTCCGGATGTGATTTACTGGCTTAAGCATCATTCAGAGAGACAGGGAATATTTAATTGTATTACAGATCAGAACGGTTTTACTTTAAATGATCTTGTATCCTATGACTCAAAACACAATGAGGAAAATGGAGAAAAGAATCAGGACGGACCGGATTATAATTACAGCTGGAACTGCGGGGCGGAAGGGCCAAGCAGGAAAAAAGCTGTTACAGAACTTCGAAAACATCAGATTTATAATGCGTTTTTCCTGTTACTTCTTTCACAAGGAACACCATGTATACTGGCAGGAGATGAATTCGGTAACACCCAAAAGGGCAATAATAATGTTTACTGCCAGGACAATTCTGTCGGATGGACGGACTGGCGGGGGCTGGAAAAGAAAAAGACGTTACATGATTTTGTTAAAAAACTGATTTTATTTAGAAAGGAGCACGATCTTCTGACACCCGAGAGGGAACTTCAGGGGATTGATCTAAGTTGCTGTGGCGTTCCTGATGTATCGTATCATGGCGAGGAAGCTTGGCAGGTGCCGAAAGAAGTATCAAGCAGACAGCTTGGAGTATATTACAGTGGAGCCCGGACGAAGAATGCGGATTGCTATGTGGCATATAATATGCACTGGCTGGAGCACGTATTTGCGCTGCCGGCGTTGCCTAAGGGATATGGGTGGTATGTAAGAGCAACGACAGATCGTGGAATTCTGGATTACCCGGAACTTTTAAAAGACCAGAGAAAAGCAGAGTTAAAAGAGAGGTCGATCGCGGTGTTTACGGCGGACCGGATTGTGGAGGTTGAGACGAAGGAAAATGAAAGCATTACAACACTTACAGACGATCAATCATCATAAATATCTTGTTATGAAAGAATGTTTTGAAGTAGGACTTTATAAGCAGGGCCTTCTTCATGATATGTCAAAATATTCTCCGACGGAGTTCCTTGTGGGATGTAAGTACTATCAGGGAAATCGAAGTCCGAATAATGCGGAAAGAGAAGCAACCGGATATTCCCGGGCATGGCTTCATCATAAAGGACGGAATAAGCATCATTATGAATACTGGATTGATTATAGTGTGACACCGGGAGAAGGCATGGTTGGTTTGAAAATGCCGCTTCGGTACGTGGTAGAGATGTTCATGGATCGTATTGCAGCTTCAAAGACTTACCAGGGAGAAGCATACAGAAACTGGCATCCGCTGGAATATTACGAAAAGGGTGCGGCAAGACTTGGAAAAATGATTCATCCGGATACGGCAAAACTTTTGCATGAATTGTTACAGATGCTGGCCGAAGAAGGAGAAGAAAAAACTTTTTCATACATTAAGCATGTACTGCTGAAACAGAAGAAATATTAACAGTTTATGCAATAGTTCAAAAAAATTAAAAAATTTCAAAAAAACTGTTGACAGAATAACAATTCTCATGTATTATATATCTTGTCTTCGCGAGAGAGCAAAGATGAATGCGGAAGTGTCGGAACTGGCAGACGAGCAAGACTAAGGATCTTGTAAGCATTGCGCTTGTGTGGGTTCAAGTCCCATCTTCCGCATTCATCATTAGAAAAGAACTTTCATTTATATGGAAGTTCTTTTTTGTTTCTATATGCATAATACCCCAATTTATCATTATACACGAAAAAGTCAATAAAAAAAGAAAAAAATTAAAGGAAAGCAAAAAGTTTTGTCGAATAATAATAATGAGGAGATTCAAAATGTATTATTCTGATGAGATTATTGAAGAAGTAAGATCAAGAAATGATATCGTAGATGTGATATCTACTTATGTAAAACTGCAGAAAAAAGGAAGCTCATATTTTGGCCTGTGCCCGTTTCATAATGAAAAGTCTCCTTCTTTTTCTGTCAGCAGACAGAAGCAGATGTATTATTGCTTTGGATGCGGGGCAGGAGGAAATGTATTTACATTTCTGATGGAGTATGAGAATTATACATTTGTTGAAGCGTTGAAATATCTGGCAGACCGGGCAGGAGTGGAACTTCCGGAGGAAGAGTATTCCAGAGAAGCAAAAGAACGTGCGGATACCAGAGCGATACTTCTGGAGATCAACAAAGCTGCAGCACAGTATTATTATGTACAGCTTAAGAGCAGCCGGGGTGCGGTCGGACTGGAATATTTTAAAAAGCGTAAGCTTAGTGATGAGACCATTAAGGCGTTCGGTCTGGGTTATTCGAATAAGTACAGCGATGACCTGTATCGGTATCTGAAGTCCAAAGGGTATAAAGATGATATGATTGCCAAGGCGGGATTGATCAGCATTGATGAAAAGAACGGGGTGTATGACAAGTTCTGGAATCGTGTGATGTTTCCGATCATGGATGTCAACAGCCGGGTGATCGGATTCGGCGGCCGTGTTATGGGCGATGCAAAGCCAAAATACCTGAACTCCCCGGAGACAATGATCTTTGATAAAAGCCGGAATCTGTATGGCCTGAACCGGGCAAGGCGTACCAAAAAGCCATATTTCCTTTTGTGTGAGGGCTATATGGACGTGATATCATTGCATCAGGCAGGATTTACCAATGCGGTTGCATCACTGGGTACAGCACTGACACCGGGACATGCTGCACTGATTCACAGGTATGTACAGGAAGTGTATCTGACTTATGACAGTGACGGGGCCGGTACAAGGGCGGCATTAAGAGCGATGCCAATCCTGAGAGATGCCGGAATCACAGCAAAGATCATAAGAATGGAACCGTATAAGGACCCGGATGAATTTATTAAGAATCTGGGCGCAGAAGCATTTGAAGAGCGAATCGCAAGTGCGAGAAATGTATTTATGTACAGTCTGGAAGTCCTGGAGAAAGACTATGATATGAATTCACCGGAAGGAAAGACGGAGTTCATGAAGGAGACGGCAAGAAGGCTTACACAGTTTGAAGAAGAAATTGAACGTAATAATTACATAGAAGCAGTGGCAAAGGCCTATCATGTCGGATTTGAAGAGCTTCGAAAACTGGTCGGTAAGATGGCGGTACAGACAGGACTTGCAAAGCCTGCAGAAAGACCGAGGGAGATACAAAATAACAGGAAGAATAAAAAAGAAGACGGAATTTTAGTATCCCAGAAGGTGCTGCTTACATGGCTGATCGAAAGTGAAGAGATTTTTCACCAGATTGAAAAGTATATTACACCGGAAGATTTTTCGGAAGGACTTTTCAGAAAAGTGGCAGAACTTTTATATGAACAGTATGAAAAACATGAAGCCAATCCGGCGCAGATTATGAATCATTTTACAGATGAAGAGGAACATCGGGAAGTGGCAGGACTGTTCCACACGAAGATCAAAGAACTGACAACGGTGAAGGAGCAGGAAAAGGCACTGCAGGAGACAATTCTGAGAGTCAAGGAACACAGCATTGAAGAAGCAACAAAGAATCTGGATCCTACAGATATTCAGGGATTGCAGTGCCTGATGAATGAAAAAAGAAAGATGCAGGATCTTCGGACACTGCATATTTCCATTAATTAAGGATAAAATATAAACAAGCAATGAGAGGATGGACATTACATGGACGAAAATATTGTAAAATTCCAGGAAAAATTAAGAGAACTTGTATCACTTGGAAAAAAGAAAAAGGGAATCCTGGAGATTCAGGAAATTAATGATTTCTTCTCTGATATGGAACTGGATTCAGATCAGATGGAGAAGGTATTTGATTACCTGGAAGCAAACAACGTTGATGTGCTCAGAATCAGTAATGACGATGATGATATTCCGGATGATATCGTAATGTCAGACGAAGATGATATTGATGTAGAGAAGATTGATCTTTCGGTACCAGATGGAATCAGTATTGAAGATCCGGTACGTATGTATCTGAAGGAAATTGGAAAGGTGCCGCTTTTGTCGGCAGAAGAAGAAGTTGAACTGGCCAAAAGAATGGCAGATGGGGACGAGGAGGCAAAGAAGAGACTGGCAGAAGCAAACTTGCGTCTGGTAGTAAGTATTGCAAAACGATATGTTGGTCGTGGCATGCTGTTCCTTGACCTGATCCAGGAGGGAAATCTGGGACTGATTAAGGCAGTAGAAAAGTTTGATTATCATAAAGGATTCAAATTCAGTACTTATGCTACGTGGTGGATCAGACAGGCTATTACAAGAGCAATTGCAGATCAGGCAAGGACAATCCGTATTCCGGTTCATATGGTTGAGACAATTAATAAACTGATCCGCGTATCCAGACAGTTACTGCAGGAACTTGGGCGTGAACCTACGCCGGAAGAGATTGCAGCTGAACTTGATATGCCGGTAGAAAGAGTAAGAGAAATCCTTAAGATTTCTCAGGAACCTGTTTCTCTGGAAACACCGATCGGTGAAGAAGAGGACAGTCATCTTGGAGATTTTATTCAGGATGATAATGTACCGGTACCGGCAGAAGCGGCAGCCCAGACACTTCTGAAAGAACAGCTTGACGAGGTTCTGGATACTCTGACAGAAAGAGAACAGAAGGTATTGCGATTAAGATTCGGTATGAACGATGGACGTGCACGCACACTGGAAGAAGTTGGAAAAGAATTTGACGTTACCCGTGAACGTATCCGTCAGATTGAGGCGAAAGCGCTCAGAAAGCTCCGTCATCCGAGCCGCAGCAGAAAATTAAGAGATTATTTAGATTAAGAAAAGAGGCGCCTATGGAACTATCAAAGAGACTGCAGGCAGTTGCAGATCTGGTGACAGAGGGCGCTTCTGTTGCAGATATCGGTACAGATCATGGTTATATTCCTATTTATCTTATAGAACACAATATAGCCGGAAAGGTGATCGCACTCGATATTAACAGAGGCCCGTTGGAGAGAGCCAGAATGCATGTGGTCGGACATGGACTGAAAGGGAAAATAGAGACAAGACTTTCGGACGGACTTGAAAAAGTGCTTCCGGGAGAAGTGGATACAATGATCGCTGCAGGCATGGGTGGAGGACTGGTGATCAAAATTCTGACAGAAGGATATCCGGTAGTGGAAACTTTGGATACAATGATCCTGCAGCCGCAATCTGAGATTGGTAAGGTGAGAAGATTTTTAAATGAACATAATCTTCAGATTACCGAGGAAAATATGGTTGAGGAAGATGGAAAATTTTATCCAATGATGAAAGTCATACACGGAAAAAAAGAAGAATATACAATATGTGAATATACATATGGCAAACGTCTGCTTTTGGAACAGCATCCTGTCCTGAAAAAATATCTGGACAGAGAGATGCAGATTAAAGAGAGTGTATTTCAACAACTTTTTAAACATCAGAACAGTGCAAGTGCTGCCGAGAGAATGGAAGAACTGAAACAGGAAATCATACTGACACAAGAGGCTTTAAAGTATTACGAGTAGAAGAAAGGGAGTATGTAAGATGTTGTGTAAAGATGTAATGTATGAGATTGAGAAAGAATATCCGCTTAATTATGCGCTGTCGTGGGACAATGTAGGACTTCTGGTGGGAAGAGATGATAAGGAAGTAAAAAGGATTTATATTGCATTAGATGCCACAGATGAAGTAATAGATGAAGCTGTCAGGACAGGAGCAGATATGTTGATTACACATCATCCGATGATATTTTCACCGATTAAGAGAATCCATAATCTGGATTTTGTCGGAGAACGTATCTTAAAACTGATACAGAACGATATTTCTTATTATGCAATGCATACGAATTATGATGTACTGGGAATGGCAGACCTTTCCGGGGATAAGATGAATATGAAGAATGCAGAAATTCTGGAAGTAACTGCAGAAGGGGATATTGGGAAAGAAGATGAACTCGAAGGGATCGGAAGAGTATCTAATCTTGAGACACCGATGACTCTCAGAGAATGCTGTGAAGATGTGAAGTCTGCATTTCATCTGGGGGCAGTAAAGGTATTCGGTAATCTGGAAGAAAAAGTAAAAAGAATAGCAATCTGTCCGGGCTCCGGTAAAAGTGTGATTCAGGCGGCACTGGATAAGAATGCGGATGTTCTGGTCACAGGAGATATCGGACATCATGAAGGAATTGATGCGGTAGCCCAGGGACTGGCAATCATCGATGGCGGACATTATGGGATTGAACATATCTTTATTGAAGATATGAGACAGTATCTTGAAAAACATCTCAGTGAGGTTGAGATTGTTGCGGCACCGATCAGTCATCCGTTCCTGATCGTCTGATTCCATACATAACCCGGAGAGAAGAAATGAGGTGCAGGTATGAATGAAGTTTTTTATACAGTTCAGGTAGGAGACTGTGACAGAAAGTTTCGGGAAGGAACAACATATCTGGATATTGCAAAAGAATATCAGCATGAATATGAGCACGATATAGTATTAGTATTTGTTGATGGAAGGTTACAGGAATTATTTAAAACATTAAAAAAAGACTGTAAACTTGAGTTTGTGACGACTGCAGATTCGCTTGGATATAAAGCGTATCGCAGAAGTATGAGCCTGATGCTCGTAAAAGCGGTATATGATGTGGCAGAACATAAGAATATCGATAAAGTCCGTATTCATTATTCTGTAAGTAAAGGGTATTATTGTACGATAGAAGGCAATATAGAACTCACACAAGAGTTTCTGGATAAGGTAGAGAGACGGATGAGGACAATGGTAGAAAAGAATCTGCCGATTCAGAAAAAAAGTGTGCATACAGACGATGCGATTGCAATGTTTGGAGAGCATGGGATGCATGACAAAGAACGATTGTTTCATTATCGCAGGGTATCACGTGTGAATATTTACAGTATGAATGAATTTGAAGATTATTATTATGGATATATGGTTCCGAGTGCCAGATATTTAAAATATTTCAAATTATATTTGTATGATGAAGGGTTTGTAATTCAGATGCCGACCCAGGGTGAGCCGGAAAAAGTACCTCCGTTTGAACCACAGAACCAGCTGTTTCATGTGTTACAGGAATCAACGAAATGGGGAGATGCTCAGGGAATAGAAACGGTAGGTGATTTGAACGATAAAATTACCAGAAGTGATGTGAATGAACTGGTACTGGTACAGGAAGCGCTTCAGGAAGAAAAAATAGCACAGATTGCGGAACAGGTCAGAGCACGTTCGGATGTTCGGTTTGTACTGATCGCGGGGCCGTCTTCCTCCAGTAAGACAACGTTTTCTCATCGTTTGTCTGTACAGCTCAGGGCGAATGGACTGTGCCCGTATCCAATTGCAGTGGACAATTATTTTAAAGAACGTGAAGAGACTCCGAAAGATGAGAATGGCAATTATGACTTTGAGGGGCTGGGAGCGGTAGATGTAGAGCTGTTTAATCGTCAGCTTCAGGAACTCCTTGATGGAAAAGAAGTGGTAATACCAGAATTTAATTTCGTCACGGGACACAAAGAATATAAGGGCAGACCGAAAAAGTTAAAGGAAAATGAAGTGCTTGTAATAGAAGGAATTCATTGCCTGAATCCGGAATTAACCAGAAATCTTCCGGATGAGAACAAGTTTAAAATATATATCAGTGCGCTCACGCAGCTGAATATTGATGAACATAACCGGATTCCGACAACAGATGGGCGTCTGATCCGCAGAATTGTCCGAGATGCGAGGACGAGAGGAACTTCTGCAAAAGAAACTATCCGTATGTGGCCGTCTGTACGAAAAGGTGAGGAGTGTAATATATTCCCGTATCAGGAGGAAGCGGATGTGATGTTCAATTCTGCATTGATTTATGAACTGGCAGTATTGAAACCATATGTAGAAGCACTGCTTTTTGGAATTGAAAGAGACTGTCCGGAATATCTGGAAGCAAAACGTTTGTTAAAGTTCCTGGATTATTTTGTAGGGATCGGAAGCGAGAATGTGCCGGCAAATTCACTTTTAAGGGAATTTATCGGTGGCGGATGTTTCCATGTATAATGTATGAAATATAAATGCAAAAGAACCTGTCATCGGCAGATTCTTTTGCATTTTTTGGTATACCAAAGTATGCAGGAGAATCTGCCGGTGGCAAGCTCTCTGTATCAACATGCGTTCGGAAGAAGCTGTCACCTATGAAAGATAAATATTTTTGAGATATTCAATATGCGAAGTCATATTCTGCATCAGGAGATCTGCAAGTGTAATTGCAGTCATGGATTCCACTACAACGACCGCGCGTGGAACGATAACCGGATCATGTCGTCCAGAAATAGCAATTTCGATGTTTTCTCCGGCAGTGTTTACTGTTTTCTGTGGTTGGGAAATAGATGGTGTCGGTTTGACGGCTGCGCGTAATATAATGGAACTTCCATCGCTGATACCGCCGAGAATCCCCCCACTATGGTTGGTCTGCTTCAAAACCTGTCCGTTTTCGGAGATGAAAGAATCATTGTTGATACTTCCTTTGGAAGATGTAACAGAGAATCCATCACCGATTTCTACACCTTTGACAGCCCCGACTGACATAACGGCTTTGGCGAGGGAAGCATCCAGTTTGTCAAAAACGGGCTCCCCGACACCTGCGGGCATACCTTCAATAATACATTCAATCAGACCGCCGGACGAATCCTGATCAGAAATACATTGTTCCAAATAGGCAGCTGCCTGCTGTGCGTATTCCGAATTTGGCATATAAAGGCGGTTTTCATTAATTACAGAATAATCATAGGCATCGGAAGGAATGGATACAGGACCGATCGCTTTGGTATAGGTAGTAAGTTTTATTCCAAGACATTCAAGAATGCGGGAAGCGACAGCTCCGCCGGCAACGCGTCCAATAGTTTCTCTTCCGGAAGTACGTCCGCCGCCGCGATAGTCACGTAATCCGTATTTTTTATCAAATGTATAATCGGCATGCCCCGGACGATAGCAGTCTTTGATATTGCTGTAATCATGAGAACGCTGATCGTTATTACGGACTACGAGAGAAATAGGTGTTCCGGTCGTATACCCTTCAAAAACGCCGGAAAGAATCTCGACTGTATCCGATTCTCTGCGGGCAGTAGTGAATTTACTTTGACCAGGTTTTCTGCGGTCAAGAAATGCCTGTATATAATCAGTGGTGAGAGGAATCCCGGCGGGACATCCGTCTACGACGACTCCGAGAGCCGGTCCATGGGATTCACCCCAGGTTGTGATCCTGAATAAAGTTCCAAAAGTTGATCCTGCCATATCTGTGTCTCCTTAGTTCGTATGTATTCGGTCATAAAAGACTGTGTTATTATATAAAATATATTATATAAAAAAAGCATCGAAGCCGCAATCATAAATTATTTATAAAATATCTTGTGAAAAATTTGGATTTTATCTGTACTTTTCTATATATGCATATTATAATTAGAAAGCATGAACTTTATTATAAGCAGGTAAATTTCATTGTAGAGGAGTTAGAATTGATGAGCATTAGAGAAAAACATACAGATAAAATGGAAGAAATATTAGAGAAAGAAATATATGCGGATGAGGGATTTTCAGAAATCGATGAAGAGGATCAGAGACCTGAAACACAGAAAGTAATGAAACAAGAAAGAAGACAACAAAGAAAAAACAGGAAATTACGTAATAAGATAGCAATTGTACTTTCGCTGATCGTTTCGGTCATTGCAATTGGTTATGTAGGTACGGCAGTATTTTACAGTACACATTTCTTTTCAAAGACTGTCATTAATGGAATAGACTGTTCGAATAAGAATGTAAAACAGGTAGAGGAATATCTGGAGAAAGAAGTTGCAGATTATAAACTGACATTACTTGAAGCCGATAATAAAACAGAAGTAATTGAAGGAAAAGACATATCATTAAAGTATGTACCCGGAAAACAGGTAGAAAAACTAATAAAAGGACAGAATCCGTTCCTGTGGATCGAGTCGTTATGGAAAGGCCGCAATATGAAGGCAAAGATCGGGGTAGAGTATGATGAAAGCGCATTAAAAACGCAGATTGCAAATCTGGAATGCATGAAAGAAGAGAATCAGATTGCACCGGTTAATGCACATCCGGAATTCAAGACGGACAAATTTGTGGTTGTACCAGAGACGGATGGTACAACGATCAAGACTGAAGAGTTCCGTAAGGCAGTAATAACCGCAGTGAACGGGGCAAATGAAAAGCTTGATCTTTTAAAAACAGGCTGCTATGAAAAGCCGGCTTACACATCAGATTCCAAAAAGGTAACAGAAGCCTGTGATGCAATGAACAAATATCTTGGAGCAACGGTTACCTATGATTTCAAACCGAATACAGAGGTTGTCGATTCTTCTATGATATCTAAGTGGGTTAAAGTTGACGATGATATGAATGTGACATTCGATGAAAATGCTGTGAAAGAATACGTTCAGTCACTTGCAGCAAAGTATGATACAAAGGGAAAAGAAAGAACATTTACATCAGCAAGCGGTAATACCGTTACGGTTTCGGGTGGAAGTTACGGATGGAAGATTGATCAGGAAGCAGAGTACAATGCGCTTATCGCGAATATTCAAAAAGCGGAAACAGTAACAAGAGAGCCCAATTATTCAAGCCGTGCAGCAAGTCATGATGGAAATGATGTGGGAAATACTTACGCAGAGGTTAATCTGACAACACAGCATATGTATTATGTAAAAGATGGGCATATTGCTCTGGAGACAGACGTTGTAACGGGAAATCCAAATAAAGGAAATGCAACTCCGACCGGTGTCTATTCGCTTGCATATAAAGCAAAAGATCAGACGCTTAGGGGAACGAAAAAGGCAGATGGTACTTATGAGTATGAGACGCCTGTAAAATACTGGATGCCGTTTAACGGAGGTGTCGGTTTCCATGATGCATCATGGCAGCCTACATTTGGAGGCAGCAGGTATCAGACAAATGGATCACATGGATGTGTAAACATGCCGCCTGAGATGGCCGGAAAATTATTCGAACTTATTTCGGCAGGAACACCGGTGGTAGTACATAATTAGAGAAAAAGGAAATATAATCATGTATGAATTAATCAAAAAAGACGGCCTTGCAAAAAGAGGACGGCTGCATACGGTACATGGGGTCATCGAGACCCCCGTGTTTATGAATGTCGGTACGGCAGCTGCAATTAAAGGGGCTGTGGCAACTACGGATTTGCAGGAGATAAAGACACAGGTAGAATTATCAAATACTTATCATTTACATGTGCGTCCGGGAGACGAAGTGGTAAAAAAACTGGGCGGACTTCACAAATTTATGAATTGGGACAAGCCGATTCTTACCGATTCGGGCGGATTTCAGGTGTTTTCACTTGCGGGACTGCGCAGAATCAAAGAAGAGGGAGTGTATTTCAATTCCCATATTGACGGACATAAAATATTTATGGGGCCGGAAGAGAGTATGCAGATTCAGTCGAATCTGGCATCTACGATAGCGATGGCATTTGATGAGTGCCCGTCGAGTGTAGCTGACAGGGAATATATAGAAAAATCTGTGGCGCGTACGACCAGATGGCTTGTACGATGTAAAAAAGAAATGGAACGCCTGAATTCGCTTCCGGATACAATTAATAAGCATCAGATGCTTTTTGGAATCAATCAGGGCGGAGTATATGAAGATATCCGTATCAAACATGCGGATGAGATTTCAAAACTGGATCTGGATGGATATGCGGTTGGCGGACTGGCAGTCGGTGAATCTCATGAAGAGATGTACCGGATCCTGGATGCAGTTGTTCCCCATCTTCCAGATCATAAACCGACTTATCTGATGGGAGTCGGAACTCCGGTGAATATTCTGGAAGCAGTTGACAGAGGTGTAGATTTCTTTGACTGCGTGTACCCAAGCAGAAATGGAAGACATGGACATGTGTACACGAATCATGGAAAACTTAATCTGTTCAATGCCAAATTTGAGCTGGATGACAGACCGATTGAAGAAGGATGCCAGTGTCCGGCATGCCGCAATTATTCAAGAGCATATATCAGACATCTGTTAAAAGCAAAAGAAATGCTGGGAATGCGTCTGTGTGTGCTTCATAATCTGTATTTCTATAATACAATGATGGAAGAGATCCGTGATGCGATTGATCATGACTGTTATAAAGAGTATAAAGAGAGAAAAATTGCCGCTGTAACGGGCAAGAATGAATAAAATAATGAAAAAAGCATAAAAAACCTTGCTGAATGCGAGGTTTTTGTGTATGATAGCAATAGTGTTTAAAGATGAGTAGGAGGAAAAGAGATGTTTTCATTAGCAGCACAGAGCTCCAGCGGTACAAGCTGGGTTATTTTAATTGTTGTATATGCAGTTATTTTTGGAGGATTCTACATGATCTTCATGAGACCTCAGAAGAAAGAACAGAAGAGAGTTCAGGCAATGATCAACGAGATGGAAGTCGGAGATACAGTACTGACAACAAGCGGATTTTACGGTGTACTGATCGACATCAGTGATGAAGATGTAATCGTAGAATTCGGAAGCAACAAGAACTGCCGTATTCCAATGCAGAAAGCAGCAATCGCACAGGTTGAAAAAGCATCTGCAGAATAAAATGCAAAAGAATGGAGAATCTGTATAATGTGCAGGTTCTTCTTTTTTATACAAAAATATGTAAGAGGGATCAGAATGCCGACATCAGTTCCTCCACATCTTTTAGTGCCCAAAAGGTAAAATTGTGCCTGAAAAAATGCAAAATAAAGCGATATTGTTCGTATAAATATACACAAATTGCACAAAATTGCATACAAGGGCGATTTTGAAAACGATTATCAGAATAAGCCTTGATATTTTCTTCACGAAATGTTATACTGACGGCGCAAAAGAAAATGAAAGATAGGAAAGGGGAACAAAAAGATGGCACATTTTGAGCAGTGGGCTGGTTTTAAAGGAAAAGAATGGGTGAACTCAGTAGACGTTCGCAGCTTTATCCAGGAGAACTATACACCATATGAAGGAGACGAATCCTTCCTGGAAGGACCAACAGAAGCAACCAATACATTATGGGGTAAGCTTCAGGAACTTCAGAAAGAAGAGCGTGCAAAGGGCGGCGTTCTTGATATGGAAACTGAAGTAGTATCTGGTCTTACAGCATATGGCCCAGGATACATCAGTGAAGAGACAAAGGATCTTGAGAAGGTTGTTGGTCTTCAGACAGACAAACCTCTGAAGAGAGCTTTTATGCCATACGGTGGAATTAAGATGGCTGAGCAGGCTTGTACAACTTACGGTTATCAGCCAAGCGAAGAGCTTCATAAGATCTTTACAAAATATCATAAAACACACAACCAGGGAGTATTTGATATTTACACACCTGAAATGAAGAAAGCAAGACACAACAAGATTATCACAGGTCTTCCGGATACATACGGAAGAGGACGTATCGTTGGTGACTACCGTCGTGTAGCTCTTTATGGTATCGACTTCCTGATCGAGAAAAAACAGTATGACTTTGAGCGTTATGCAAGACACGGAATGAAGGGAACAGACTTCCGTCTTCGTGAAGAGCTTGCAGATCAGATCAAAGCTCTGAAAGAAATGAAAGAAATGGCAGCTGTATATGGCTATGACATTTCACAGCCGGCTAAAGATGCTCACGAAGCAGTACAGTGGCTGTACTTCGGATATCTTGCAGCAATCAAGACTCAGAACGGAGCTGCAATGAGTGTTGGACGTATCTCTACATTCCTTGATATCTATATTGAAAGAGACTTAAAAGCTGGAAAGATTACAGAAAAAGAAGCTCAGGAATTAATCGACCACATGGTAATGAAATTCCGTATGGTTAAGTTCGCAAGAATCCCATCATACAACGAACTGTTCTCAGGAGACCCTACATGGGCAACACTGGAAGTTGGAGGACTTGGACAGGACGGACGTTCTATGGTAACAAAGAACGACTATCGTTTCCTCCACACACTGAAGAACATGGGACCTTCACCAGAACCAAACCTTACAGTACTTTACTCTTCAAGACTGCCAGAGAACTTCAAGAAGTTTGCAGCCCTGATTTCAGTAGAGACAAGCTCAATCCAGTATGAGAACGATGATGTTATGCGTCCGGTATGGGGCGATGACTATTCAATCTGCTGCTGTGTATCTGCTACAGAGACAGGTAAAGAGATGCAGTTCTTCGGAGCTCGTGCAAACCTTGCTAAGTGTCTGTTATACGCTATCAACGGTGGTATTGATGAAAAGAACAAAGTTCAGGTTGGACCTGCTTACAGACCAATCACATCTGAGTACCTTGACTTCGATGAAGTAATGGAAAAATACGATGCTATGATGGAATGGTTAAGCAAACTGTATGTTGATACACTGAACATGATCCACTATATGCATGACAAATACTACTATGAAGCAGCTCAGATGTCACTGATCGACACAGATGTTAAGCGTTCATTCGCAACAGGTATCGCTGGATTCTCTCACGTAGTAGATTCACTTTGCGCTATCAAATACGCTAAGGTTAAAGCTATTCGTGACGAAGACGGAATCACAACAGATTTCGAGATCGAAGGAGACTTCCCAAGATACGGTAACGATGATGACCGTGCAGATGACATGGCTATCTGGCTTCTGAAAACATTCATGCACAAACTGAACAAGTGCCACACATACAGAAATTCTGTACCTACAACATCAATCCTTACAATTACTTCTAACGTAGTATATGGTAAGGCTACAGGATCTCTTCCAGATGGAAGAAAAGCAGGAGAACCACTTTCACCAGGTGCTAACCCATCTTACGGTGCAGAAAAGAGCGGACTTCTTGCATCTCTTAACTCTGTTGCTAAGCTGCCATACGAGCTGGCTCTGGATGGTATTTCTAATACTCAGACAATCAGCCCAAGTGCACTTGGACACACAGATGACGAGCGTAAAGAAAATCTTGCACGTGTAATGGACGGATACTTCGATCAGGGAGCACATCACCTGAACGTTAACGTATTTGGTACAGACAAACTGGTTGACGCTATGGAACACCCAGAGAAACCAGAATACGCTAACTTCACAATCCGTGTATCTGGATACGCAGTTAAGTTCATCGACCTGACTCGCGAACAGCAGTTAGACGTTATTGCTAGAACATGTCATGATCACATGTAAGAAATAATAAAGGAGCAAAACTATGACCAAAGGATATATTCATTCTCTGGAAAGTTTCGGCTCCGTTGACGGTCCAGGTGTCCGGTATCTGATATTTACGACCGGCTGTGCAATGCGCTGCCAGTTCTGTCATAACCCGGACACATGGAACATGAATTCAGGGACTCTCTACACAGCAGATGAACTGATTGATAAAGCCTGGAAATACCGCACTTACTGGGGAAGTAAGGGCGGTATTACCGTCAGTGGAGGCGAACCGCTTCTGCAGATCGATTTTCTGCTGGAGTTGTTCCAGAAAGCCAAAGAAAGAGGAATCAACACGACACTGGATACCTGCGGGAATCCATTTACAAGAGAAGAGCCATTCTTCAGTAAATTCCAGGAACTTATGAAGGTGACAGATCTTGTGATGCTAGATATCAAGCATATTGATGACGAGCAGCATAAGATCCTTACCGGACAGACGAATAAGAATATTCTTGATATGGCAAGGTATCTTTCTGATACCGGAAAACCAGTCTGGATCCGTCACGTCCTGGTTCCGGAAAGAAGCGATAAAGACGAGTATCTGCACAGACTTCATGACTTTATAGAAACACTTGATAACGTAGAGAAAGTTGAGGTTCTTCCATATCATACACTTGGTGTATATAAATGGAAAGAACTGGGAATTCCATACCAGCTGAAAGGTATTGATCCACCATCGAAAGAACGTGTGGAGAATGCCAACCAGATTCTTGAAACGGCAAAATATCATGTATAAAAATTGCGGAGCACATACAAATTATGTGTTCCGCAATTTTTTTGCCTAAAGCATGCAAGAGAAGTTGTAAAATGCAAAACTATTTATAAATAAAGGTCAGTGTGAAGGAAATCATCAAAGTGTACAAGAAATATGAAAAAAACTGTTTCTTTAGTATGTAAAATGCAGCAATTTGTCAATTTAGTCAATTAAAGTCTTGAAACATGCATAAAAATACGATAATATTATTTTTATAGATTTTTACCGAAGGAAGGAAGAAGAACTATGAATCTTAAAATTGGTGTGATTAAGGGAGACGGAATTGGCCCGGAGATTGTAACGGAGGCAATGAAAGTTCTGAATAAAGTTGCAGAAGTATATGGACATACTTGTGATTATACACAGTTACTCATGGGGGGAGCATCCATTGATGTTCACCGAGTACCGCTTACAGATGAGACGATCACCGAGGCAAAAGCATGTGATGCAGTTCTGATGGGTTCCATCGGAGGAGATGCAAAGACATCTCCATGGTACAAGTTAGAGCCATCCAAGAGACCGGAAGCAGGACTTTTAAAGATCAGAAAAGCGCTGAATCTTTTCGCAAACTTAAGACCTGCCGTGCTTTATGATGAACTGAAAGGTGCATGCCCGCTGAAAGAAGAGATTACAGAAGGCGGATTCGACATGATGATCATGAGAGAGCTGACCGGCGGTCTGTACTTTGGAGAGAGAAAGACAGAAGAAGTAAATGGTGTAATGACAGCACAGGATTCTCTTACATATAATGAAGAAGAGATTAGACGAATTGCAAAACGCGGATTTGATATTGCAATGAAACGCCGTAAGAAAGTCACAAGTGTAGATAAAGCGAATGTACTGGATTCTTCCAGATTATGGAGAAAAGTAGTAGAAGAAGTTTCAAAGGATTATCCGGAAGTAACAGTTGAAAATATGTTGGTAGACAACTGTGCAATGCAGCTTGTAAAAGATCCGAAACAGTTTGACGTTATCCTTACAGAGAACATGTTCGGAGACATTCTTTCAGATGAAGCAAGTATGGTGACAGGATCGATCGGAATGCTTGCAAGTGCCAGCTTAAATGAGACGAAATTCGGCTTGTATGAACCAAGCGGCGGATCTGCACCGGATATTGCAGGAAAAGGAATCGCGAATCCGATCGCAACCATCCTTTCAGCAGCAATGATGCTCCGCTTCAGCTTTGATCTGGACAAAGAAGCAGATGCGATCGAAGCAGCTGTTTCAAAAGTATTAAAAGATGGATATCGTACGATTGATATTATGTCGGACGGAAAGACTCAGATTGGTACAGAAGAGATGGGAAATCTGATCGCAGCAAACATTCAGTAATGGTCTGCTGCATAGAATTACGGGTTTACAGAGTTATATATAGAAGAAATTGAATAGAAAGACAACAGGAGGATAAAAAAGAATGAGAAGTGATACAGTAACAAAAGGAAAACAGCAGGCGCCTCACCGCTCGCTGTTCAATGCACTCGGACTTACCGAGGAAGAGATGAACAGACCACTGGTCGGTATCGTATGTTCATACAATGAGATCGTACCTGGACATATGAATCTGGATAAGATCGCAAATGCAGTAAAACAGGGAGTTGCCATGGCAGGTGGTACACCGATCATGTTCCCTGCAATAGCAGTCTGTGACGGAATCGCAATGGGACATATCGGAATGAAGTATTCTCTGGTAACCAGAGACCTGATCGCAGATTCTACAGAGGCAATGGCAATGGCACATCAGTTTGATGCGCTTGTTATGATCCCGAACTGTGATAAGAACGTACCGGGACTTCTGATGGCTGCAGCAAGAATCAATGTTCCAACTGTATTCGTCAGCGGAGGACCGATGCTTGCAGGACATGTAAAAGGACAGAAGAGAAGTCTTTCCAGCATGTTCGAGGCAGTAGGAGCAAACGCTGCAGGAACGATGTCAGATGCAGATCTGTGCGAATTCGAGAACAAAGTATGTCCGACATGCGGATCATGTTCCGGAATGTACACAGCGAACAGTATGAACTGTCTGACAGAAGTGCTTGGTATGGGACTTCGTGGAAATGGAACAATTCCGGCAGTTTATTCAGAAAGAATCCGTCTTGCAAAGCATGCAGGTATGAAGGTTATGGAACTTCTTGAGAAGAATATCCGTCCAAGAGATATCATGACAAAAGAAGCAATCCTGAATGCACTTACGGTTGACATGGCACTTGGATGCTCTACCAACAGTATGCTTCACCTCCCTGCAATCGCACACGAAGTAGGAATGGATTTCGAGATTGATTTTGCAAATGGAATTAGCGAAAAGACACCGAACCTCTGCCACCTTGCACCGGCAGGCCCAACATACATGGAAGATCTGAACGAAGCCGGCGGTGTATATGCAGTTATGGCAGAGCTGAATAAGAAAGGCCTTCTGCATACAGAATGTATGACAGTTACAGGAAAGACAGTTGGAGAGAATATCGAAGGCGTGGTCAACAAAGATCCGGAAGTAATCCGTCCAATTGATAATCCATACACACCAACAGGTGGGCTTGCAGTATTAAAAGGAAATCTTGCGCCGGACGGAAGCGTTGTAAAACGTTCCGCTGTTGTAGACGAGATGCTGGTACACGAAGGACCTGCAAGAGTATTTGACTGTGAAGAAGATGCAATTGCAGCGATCAAAGGTGGTAAGATCGTTGCCGGTGACGTTGTCGTTATCCGTTACGAAGGACCAAAGGGAGGCCCTGGAATGCGTGAGATGTTAAATCCTACATCTGCAATCGCAGGTATGGGACTTGGCTCAAGTGTAGCGCTGATCACAGACGGACGTTTCAGTGGTGCATCCAGAGGTGCATCTATCGGACACGTATCTCCGGAAGCAGCTGTTGGCGGACCGATCGCACTGGTAGAAGAAGGAGACCTGATCCAGATCGATATTCCGAACCTTTCTATTCATCTGGATGTATCCGATGAAGAACTTGCGAAGAGAAAAGCAAACTGGACTCCGAGAGAACCAAAGGTTACAACCGGATATCTTGCAAGATATGCGGCAATGGTTACTTCTGGAAACAGAGGAGCAATTCTCGAAGTTCCAAAAGCAAAATAAATCATGACAGGGGAATGAATGGTATGCAGTTAACAGGATCACAGATCGTAATTGAGTGTTTGAAAGAGCAGGGCGTCGATACCGTATTCGGTTATCCGGGCGGAGCGATTTTGAACGTATACGATGAATTATATAAACATAAAGATGAGATTACGCATATCCTTACGTCACATGAGCAGGGTGCTGCTCATGCGGCAGACGGATATGCAAGAGCGACAGGAAAAGTCGGTGTATGTCTTGCAACCAGCGGACCGGGTGCAACAAACCTTGTAACCGGAATTGCAACCGCATACATGGATTCGATTCCGGTCGTTGCAATTACCTGTAATGTAGGAGTATCACTTCTGGGAAAAGACAGTTTCCAGGAGATCGATATTGCAGGTGTTACAATGCCAATCACCAAGCATAACTATATTGTAAAAGATGTCAATAATCTGGCGGATACGATACGTAAGGCATTCGTGATAGCCAAAGAAGGAAGACCGGGACCGGTCCTGATCGATATCCCGAAAGATGTAACTGCGAACAAAGCAGAATTTACAGCACAGGAACCAAAGGTTGTAAAACCATCCGAAGATATCTGTGAAAAAGATCTGGAAAGTGCAGTACGTATGATCCGGGAGTCAGAGAAACCATACATATTTGTTGGTGGCGGAGCGGTATTATCAGGAGCCAGCAAAGAATTATATGAATTCGTAAAGAAGGTAGATGCTCCGGTTACCGATTCCCTGATGGGAAAAGGGGCATTCCCGGGAACAGATCCGTTATATACCGGAATGCTCGGAATGCATGGAACAAAGGCATCCAACTACGGAGTCAGTGAATGTGATCTTCTGATCGTCGCAGGAGCAAGATTCAGTGACCGTGTAACAGGAAATGCAAAGAAATTTGCTCAGAATGCAAAAATCTTACAGTTTGATGTAGATGCTGCAGAGATGAATAAAAATATTCTGATCACAGAAGGTGTGGTCGGTGATCTGAAAGTCGTTCTTCAGAAGATGAATGAGCGTCTGGAACAGCAGGATCACAAGGCATGGGTAGAACAGATCATGTCTTACAAAGAGAAATATCCGATGACCTATCATCCGGATGTGCTCAGCGGACCGTTTGTTGTAGAAGAGATCTACCGTCAGACAAATGGTGAAGCAATCATTTCGACAGAAGTCGGACAGCACCAGATGTGGGCAGCACAGTATTATAAATATACAGAGCCAAGAACACTCCTTACCTCAGGAGGACTTGGAACCATGGGATATGGTCTTGGAGCTTCACTTGGAGCCAAGGTCGGAAGACCGGAAAAGACCGTTGTCAATATTGCAGGTGACGGATGTTTCCGTATGAATATGAATGAGATCGCTACCGCGGCACGCCATAATATTCCGGTGATCCAGGTAGTGATCAACAACCATGTACTTGGTATGGTCCGCCAGTGGCAGAACCTGTTCTACGGACAGCGTTACTCGGCTACTGTACTCAATGATGCCGTAGATTTTGTAAAACTTGCAGAAGCTATGGGAGCAGAAGGAGTACGTGTGGCAACCCAGGAAGAATTCAAAGAAGCATTTGCGAACGCGTTAAAGAGCGGACATCCGGTGGTGATCGACTGCCAGATTGACAGTGATGACAAGGTATGGCCGATGGTTGCCCCTGGCGCCCCGATCAATGAAGCTTTTGATGAAAAAGACCTGGAAGAAAAAAATGCAGAATAGAAAAAGCAAAAAGTAAAGGAAAGTGGAGGAACAACAATGAGCAGAGTGTACAATTTTTCAGCAGGCCCGGCCGTATTGCCGGAAGAAGTATTAAAAGAAGCAGCAGCAGAGATGTTAGACTATCAGGGCTGTGGAATGTCGGTTATGGAAATGAGTCACCGTTCATCGGTGTTCCAGGAGATTATTGAGACAGCAGAAGCCGATATCCGTGAACTGATGCATATCCCGGATAACTATAAGGTATTATTCTTACAGGGCGGTGCGTCTCAGCAATTTGCCATGATTCCTATGAATCTGATGAAGAATAAAGTGGCTGACTATATCGTAACCGGACAGTGGGCGAAAAAGGCAGCCAAAGAAGCAGAAAAATACGGAGAGGTTCATGTGATCGCATCTTCCGAAGATAAGACATTTTCTTATATTCCGGACTGCTTAGACCTCGATATTTCTGAAGATGCAGATTATGTATATATCTGCGAGAATAATACGATTTATGGTACAAAGTTCAAAGAGCTTCCGAATACCAAAGGAAAGACACTGGTGGCAGATGTATCATCCTGCTTCCTGTCTGAACCGGTAGATGTGTCAAAATACGGCGTGATCTACGGCGGTGTTCAGAAAAATGTCGGACCTGCAGGTGTTGTGATCGCAATTATCCGTGAGGATCTGATCACAGATGATGTATTAGAAGGTACACCGACTATGCTGAAGTATAAGACGCATGCAGATGCCAAGTCTTTATACAATACACCACCGGCATATGGAATCTATATCTGTGGTAAAGTGTTTAAATGGCTGAAAAAGCAGGGCGGACTGGAAGCAATCAAAGAGCGCAATGAAAAGAAAGCAAAGATTCTCTATGATTATCTGGATGAAAGCAAACTGTTCAAGGGCACGGTTGTTCCAAAAGACCGTTCGCTTATGAATGTTCCGTTTGTAACAGGTGATAAGGACCTGGATGCAAAATTCGTAAAAGAGGCAAAAGAAGCCGGATTCGAGAACCTGAAGGGACACAGAAGTGTCGGAGGCATGCGTGCAAGTATCTACAATGCGATGCCGATCGAAGGAGTAGAAAAACTGGTAGAATTTATGAAAGCATTTGAAAAGGAGAATCTGTAATCATGTATAAGTATCATAATCTGAACCCAATCTCACAGGTAGGACTGGATGAATTCACAAAAGACTATGCACCTGTAAGCACACCAGAAACAGCAGATGCGATCCTGGTAAGAAGTGCGGCAATGCACGAGATGGAATTTGCACCGGATCTGAAAGCTATTGCAAGAGCCGGTGCGGGTGTGAACAATATTCCGCTTGAGAAATGTGCAGAACAGGGAATCGTTGTATTTAACACACCGGGAGCCAATGCGAATGGTGTAAAGGAACTGGTAATTGCCGGTATGCTTCTTGCTTCCAGAGATATCATCGGCGGTATCAACTGGGTACAGGAGAACGAAGAAGACGGGAACATTGCCAAAGATGCAGAAAAAGCCAAGAAAGCATTTGCCGGACAGGAGCTGGAAGGCAAAAAGCTTGGTGTGATCGGTCTTGGTGCAATTGGAGTTCTGGTTGCAAATGCGGCAACACATCTTGGTATGGATGTATATGGATATGATCCGTATGTATCCGTAGATTCTGCATGGAGACTGTCAAGAAGTATCCATCATACAACAAATGTAGATGAAATTTATGAAAACTGTGATTATATCACGGTGCATGTACCGGCACTTGACAGTACGAAAGGTATGATCGGAAAAGATGCACTGGGTCTTATGAAAGAAGGCGTGATCGTGTTGAATTTTGCAAGAGATGTGCTGGTAGATTCCGAGGCAATGGTAGATGCACTTGTAGCTGGAAAAGTAAAACATTATGTCACAGACTTCCCGACACCGGAAATCGCAGGTGTCAAAGGCGCAATTGTAATTCCTCATCTCGGAGCTTCTACAGAAGAGTCCGAAGATAATTGTGCGAAGATGGCAGTCAAAGAAGTGATGGATTATCTGGAAAATGGTAATATCAAACATTCCGTGAACTATCCAGACTGTGATATGGGACTGAGAGGCGATAAGACGCGTATTCTGGTACTGCATCACAATGTGCCGAATATGATCGGTCAGATATCAGCGATCCTTGCCAAAGACAATATGAACATCGCAGACCTTACAAATAAGAGTAAGGGAAAATATGCATATACGATGATCGATGTAGATTCTGAGGTGCCGGATGGTGTTGTAGAGGAATTAAAACAGATTGGTGAAGTGTTACGTGTACGTGTCATATGTTAAACAAAACTTAATAAATTTGTAAGAATCCCTTAATTGCGAAATATGTCGAATTAGAGTATCCTAGGATTGTGCAATGATATGAAATCTGGGGGGATACTAGGGATGGATAATACAGGAATTCGAAGAAGACGAAGGAATCGGAGAAAAGTAAGAAACATTCGGGTGGGTCTTACTCTTTTTACTATTTGTATAATTACGATTGCAATACCGGTAGTAAGAGGAATCCTGCGAAAACCGGCGCAGATAACCATACAGGTGGCGGATGTAGAGATTAAGCAGGGAGAACAGCTTCCGGCTTATTCGGCAGACATAAAGATCCGGGATAAAGATAGAAACAAATTAACAAAAGACTATACAGCAGAAGATTTCGCTAAAGATCTGAAAAAAGGAAAGAATATTACATTTTCAAGCAAAGCGGATGCGAATACAGAAGGAACGTATGTGATCATTGCGAAATTAAATTCCAATATTAAAAAAAATCTGGAAGGAGACTGGAAAAAGAAGGTACAGGTTACAATAAAGAACGGAACATGTAAGGTAAAGAATCCGACTGGTGTATGGGAAGGAAATAAATTTAAAAAATACGATGGAACATATATAACATCGGATTTTGTGGTATCAAAAGGAAATACATATTATTTTGATTCGGATGGAAAGAAAGTAACCGGCTGGCAGACGATAGAAGGTGCACTTTATTGCTTTGATAATAAAGGAATTATGCAGAGATCCGGCTGGGTGGCCAAAGATGATGGAAAGGCTTATCTGACAGATGAAGGAAAAGCACTGACCGGCTGGCAGACAATCAATGAAAAAGAATATTATTTTGATTCCAAAGGGATTGTAGCAACGGGAGAGGTAAAGATCGGACTTGAGAAATGCAAATTCAACGAAAAGGGTGAGCTGATTTCGAAAGAAAAAGTAGCAATAGATCCGAAAAAGCCAATGATCGCACTTACTTTTGATGACGGTCCGGGTCCAAGAACGTCAGAACTTCTGAATCAGTTGAAAAAGTATAATGCGCATGCGACATTTTTTATGCTTGGAAAAAATGTGAAATTATATCCTGATGCTGTAAAGCAGATGCTGAAAGACGGAAATGAACTGGGAAATCATTCATATGATCACCAGCAGCTGACAAAGGTTGATGGTGCGGCAGTAAAAAAAGAAGTTGATGATACGAACCGGAATATAAAAAACATTTGTGGAAGTCCGGCAACGCTGCTCAGACCTCCGTATGGGGCAATCAATGATACGGTAAAGTCGAATGTGGGCATGCCAATGATTCTCTGGAATGTAGATACACTGGACTGGAAGACAAGGAACACGCAGAGCACGATTGACAGTGTAATGAAGAATCTGAAAGATGGGGATATTATACTGATGCATGATATTCATAGTCAGACGATTGACGCAGCACTGGAACTTATCCCGAAACTTGAAGAAGAAGGTTATCAGCTTGTAACGGTTTCGGAAATGGCTGCGGCAAAAAAACAAGATCTGAAAGACGGAACGGCTTACAGTGATTTTACAAATTAAACAAAAGAACCTGCCAATGGCAGGTTCTTTTGTTCAGAGTGTAGACAAAGTGGTGTTTGGTTCTTAGACCAAGCACCATTTTTCTGTT